>NZ_CP073754.1:3061375-3367513 GCF_018734325.1 Methylomonas paludis
CTCAACTGCTTCACCTTGATGCTGTAAAGTTGGCAAAAAAAAAGCGCGATTCAAGCGAACCGCGCTTTTTATATTGGTTTGGCTAAACTAAACAATATAGACAAAAATAAACAGCCCCAACCAAACTACGTCAACAAAATGCCAATACCATGCGGCGGCTTCAAAGGCAAAATGATTTTCTGGCGTGAAATGACCTTTCCAACTTCTGAATAGAACCACGGACAGGATAATGGCTCCTACTATAACGTGAAAACCGTGAAAACCGGTGAGCATGAAAAAGGTTGATCCGTAGATTCCACTACCCAGAGTCAAGCCCATGTCGTGATAGGCTTCATAATATTCAGTAGCCTGACAAGCAACGAATATAAAGCCCAGTCCGACAGTGGCCAATAAGCCTTTTATCAACTGCTCGCGATTTTTAGCCAGTAAGCCATGATGCGCCCAGGTGCAGGTAACACCGCTGGACAGCAGCAACAGGGTGTTCAGCAAAGGCAAGCCAAACGCGCCCATAGCTTCGAAATGTCCGCCGACATTACCGGGACCATTGGTGGGCCAGATTGCCTGAAAGGCCGGCCATAGTACTTCGTGGGTTGAGCGTCCTGGACCACTGACGGCTCCGCTCTCGCCCAGCCAGGATACTGACAGGTTGCGGGTATACCATAAGGCGCCGAAAAATACGGCAAAGAACATGATTTCGGAGAAAATGAACCACATCATGGCCATCCGGTAGGAAATACCTACTCCGTGGTTGTACATGCCGGATTCGCTTTCAGTGGCTTGCAAAGCAAACCAGGCACCAAGCATCGCCAAGAACACGACAAAACCGACCAGCATCATGCCGGAACCGATGCTTGAACCGTTTAAATGATTGGCAAAACCAGCCAGCATAGTCATTAGCCCGGCGGTTGCCAGAACCGGCCATGTGGCCTTATGCGGGATATAATAAGCTGTGTTAGTAGACATGACCTTCCCCTTTGTTAATCTTCAGTTATGTTAGTTCTATCAAAAAAAGTATACGACAGTGTAATGGTTTTATAACGCTCGGGTAACTTGGGATCGACCGCAAACCGAACCGGCATGGTCTTTTCCTCATTCGGTGCAAACGTTTGCGTGGTAAAACAAAAACACTGAATTTTTTTAAAAAATTGTTCGGCAAGCCCAGGTGTGATACTTGGTATCGCTTGCGCCTTTAGGTTTATGCCGGTTTTGTTTTTGGCATAAAAATTCACTGTGTAATATTGCCCCGGATGAACTTTAATACTACTGGTCTCAGCACTAAAACTCAGCGGAGTGGCGGCGTTAACCGAAGTGATGAACTCAACGCGAATTTCCCGGCTTTCATCAACCACAAACTCCCCGTTATTTTCCACCGCATTCTGAACCTTTATGTTCTGACCGGTAATATCACACAATACATTGTAAAGCGGTACCAGAGCATAGCCGAAGCCGAACATCAGCAACGCGATCAACACCAGCTTTTTCACTAGCTTGGTATTTTTACGTGCCAGTTCCTCGCTCATTGCGACATAGCCTTTAATACCGCGAACACATAAATGGTGACGGCTATCAAGGTCAGCACCACGGCGGTCAGAATATTCTTTTTCTTGGTATCCATATTTTCACCAGACCCACTGCCCCCCGACTCTAGTCAGGAGGCAGTTTAATTGGCGGCCGATAAGCGCTTAAAAATGCTCAGTCGGGATAATTTCCGGCGGTGTGCTAAAGGTATGGTATGGCGCTGGTGATGGTACAGTCCATTCCAATCCGTGTTTGCTGGCATCTTCCCACACTTCATCGGTGGCTTTACCTGTGCCGCCTTTGATGGTGTCGATGACGATATAAACAAACAGCAGCTGGCTGAAGCCATACATGAAAGCGCCAATACTGGATACCATATTCCAATCCGCAAACTGGATGGCATAATCCGGAATCCGCCGCGGCATACCCGCCAAACCTAAAAAGTGCTGCGGGAAGAACAAAATATTGACCGAGATTGCCGACAACCAGAAATGCAGTCTGCCGATTTTTTCGTTATACATATTGCCGGTCCATTTTGGCAACCAGTAATAACCGGCAGCCATCAGGATGAAGATCGCGGCAGGTACCAGAGTGTAATGGAAATGGGCAACGATAAAATAGGTATCGTGGTATTGAAAATCCACTGGCGCTACCGACATCATCAAACCGGTAAAGCCACCCATGGTAAATAACACCACGAAAGCAATGGAAAACAGCATCGGCGTTTCAAAAGTCAAAGAACCTTTCCACATGGTGGCGGTCCAGTTGAAAATTTTCACACCAGTCGGAATGGCGATCAACATGGTGGCGTACATAAAGTACAACTCGCCGGCTACCGGTAAACCGACAGTAAACATGTGATGTGCCCAAACGATAAATGACAGGAAGGCAATAGCCGCTGTGGCGTAGACCATGGAGGCATAGCCGAACAGGGGTTTACGGGCAAAGACCGGAATAATGGTTGAAGCCACACCGAAGGTGGGCAGGATCATTACATATACTTCCGGGTGACCGAAAAACCAGAAAATATGCTGATACAGTACCGGATCACCACCACCAGCCGCGTCAAAAAAGCTGGTGTTGAAGAAGCGGTCGGTGAGCAGCATGGTGACTGCTCCAGCAAATACCGGCATGATGGCAATCAGCAGGAATGCGGTAATCAACCAAGTCCAAACGAACAAGGGCATTTTCATCAGCGTCATGCCTGGGGCGCGCATATTGAAAATGGTGGCGATGATGTTAATCGCACCCATAATGGAGGAAACCCCCAGCATATGTACGGCAAACACCGCAAACGGGAAAGCTTTACCGGTTTGCATAACCAGCGGCGGATAAAATGTCCAACCGGCTGAAGGAGCACCGCCTTCCATGAACAAGGTGCTGGCAATCAGCAATACGCCGGCAACCAGCATCCAGAAGCTCATGTTGTTCATACGTGGCAGAGCCATATCCGGAGCACCGATCATCATCGGTATCATCCAGTTGGCCAAGCCAACGAATGCCGGCATTACCGCCGCAAATACCATGACCAGCGCGTGCATGGTAGTCATGGAATTGAAGAAATTCGGGTCAACAAATTGTAGACCCGGTTCAAATAATTCGGCACGAATAACTAATGCCATTGAGCCGCCGACAAAAAACATCACCAGCGCAAACAGCAAATACAAAGTGCCTATATCTTTATGGTTGGTGGTAATTATCCACCGCAAAATACCCTTTTCCGGGCCATGACCATGATCGTGGTCGTGATCGTGGTCGTGATGATCATCATGCTCGGCTACGACAGCAGACATACTCTATACCTCAACAATAAATTGAAAATTTGTGCAATGCGAATTCCAGCAGCTTATTCATCATCGTCCCATTTAGGTGTGATTTTGTTGGGCTGAATTTCATCGCCGACATTATTGCCTAATTCCGGTGCATTTCTGATGTAGGTAATCAGCTCCGCCAATTCATTGTCAGGCAATTTGCGGAACGACGGCATTTTACTGGTGCCGGCCTGGATGAACCCGATTAACTGGTCGATACTGCCGGTAACTTTAGCACTACCGCTTAAGGCAGGATACCAACCGGAAATGCCTTTGCCATCAATCTGATGACAAGCCACACAGTTTTTCAAATAAACCGACTCACCTTTGGAAATCAGGACTGAACGAGGCTGATCGGTTAAATCCGGAGCCGCATTCTGTTTATCCAGGGTTGTTTTCACCCAAAGGTCGTATTTGTCTTGTTCCATGGCGATAACGACAATAGGCATAAAACCATGGTCCCTGCCGCATAACTCGGTACATTGACCGCGATAGATACCAGGCTTATCAACTGAAGTCCAGGCTTCATTGACAAAACCGGGGTTGGCGTCTTTTTTCCAGCCCAGATCAGGCACCCACCAGGAGTGAATCACATCGGCGGCAGTAAATAAAAACCGGATCTTCTTATGAACCGGCACTACCAGAGGTTTATCTACATTCAAGAGATAATTGGCAACCGAACGCGGATCCAGGGAGCTGATCCGATGGGTTTTTTCGCTGGCTTCATCCAGATGGCTTTCAAAACGAATGCCGCTGTCCAGATACTCATACTCCCAATACCATTGTTTACCGGTGACTTTAATGGTCATATCGGAATCATGCACGGTATCAAGATCAACAACAGCTTTGGTGGCTGGTATCGCCATACCGATCAAAATCAATGTGGGGATAATGGTCCAGATAATTTCGACGGTGGTGTTCTCGTGAAATTGCGCAGCCTGATGACCTTTAGATTTGCGATGGTGAAAAATTGAGTAAAACATGGTGCCGAACACGGCAATACCAATGAACACGCATATCCACAGAATGAGCATATGTAAATCATAAATCTCATGACTGAGTTGTGTTTGCCCTTGTGTAAGGTTGAGTTTGTAGTCCGCATGTGCAGAAGTGCCAAGCCCATAGAGCATTAACACCAGACACGCGAGCAGTTGCTTTGATTTCTTCACGGAGCAGCCCCCCAGATTGTAGTTATAAACTTATATGCGTTATATCTTTTTGTGATCTTGTTGCCTAGTGATATCCGGCGACAATTCCTTTTAAAAATAATTATCACAAATTAACTGAGCAATTTTACCCTATGACTCTACTCTAAACCAGAGGAGCTTTGCCTATTTCGGCAGTAGATACAAAAAAGGCTTGTGGACATTGCTGCCCGCAAGCCTTTGATCACCGATTTAAGCTTTATTCCGGCATTATTTCAATGCATCTGAATAAGACTTATCGAAAGTTGGGATGTGATTATCCAACCAGCCTTTAACTAGCTGCCCAACCGCTTCAGTGACTTCTGCTTCGCCTGCGTGGAATTTTTTTTGCAAATCGGCTGCTATGCCAATAAATGCTACATGTTCTTCTTTATGACGATCATAACCGCCATAGCCTTTTGCTACCATTTCTTTTTCTTCGTGAGCAAAATGATCGACAACATAAGCAATCAGAGCATCCAGAGAAGCCCCAATTGTTGCCCGATCAGCACCGCTGGTGGCTTCATCATACAGTTTATTTAACAAGCCAAACAGTGTTTTGTGCTCGTCATCGGCAAAACCTACGCCAGTGCCATATTGTTCTGCAGTCCAAGTTATTAATGCCATAACACGTCTCCAAGTTGTTTCTAGTTATAATGGAGTTGGCATTGTCGGCGCAGCAGCCAGTTGACTTATTGATCTGCATCAACAATCGGCCAAATTCAGAACGACAGATTATCAGCTAGCACATCGAAATCCGGTATTGCCTGATATGGCATCACCCCCAGCAGCGGTGCCGCTATGTGCCGGCGCAGATAGTCAAGATTGGCGTGTACATCAGTTCGGCCGGCTTCAATTTCCACAGCCACCCATCCGGCACAAGGCAAGCCTTGCTGACAAACAGCTTGATAAGTCAATCTGGCGTGATTGAGACAGCCCAGCCGCAAAGCAACCACCATGATAACCGGTAATTGCAGAGCTACTGCCAAACCGGCATTATCCAGACTTGAACTCAGTGGCGACAGCCAGCCGCCGGCCCCTTCGACCAAAACCCAATCCGCCCGCTGCCTAATAGTCTGGAGTTGATCCAAGATATGCGCCAAATTGACTTGGATTTCACCGCATGCCAGATGCGGCGAAACCGGCATGGCAAAAGCATAGGGGTTAATCTGGCTATAGTTGAGTTGAGGTACCGAATTTGCCTGCAACAAGAGTGCATCGCCATTCCGTAAACAGTCGTCACGCCATTCACAACCGGCAGCTACCGGTTTCATGCCGGCCACTGTGTAACCCTGGCGACGGAATTTGCGCAGTAGTGCGACACTCACCCAGGTTTTGCCGACATCTGTATCAGTACCGGTGATAAAAAAACCGCTGTTCATCAACTATACACTGGCACGCATGAATATCACTTCATAACTGGCAACTATTTCTTCATCCAGTTTACTGGACTCATAATTTTCAATCATGGCCTGCAATTGTTGCCGGGTGGTGGCTTTAGGATTACGGGTAGAATTGACATTATGTGCGCCCAAACCTTTGAGTTCGCGCATCAAGGCCATCACAGAGGCGTAACGGCATTGAAAGACCAAGGTTTCGCTACTTATTTCGACAAACCCGGCACTCGCCAGAAAATTGCTGACTTGCTCAGCACTATAAAACTGATTGACATGCGTGTAATCATCCACGGTCGCCCATGCCGCTTTCAATTCCTGCAAAGTAGCCGGGCCAAAAGTAGCAAACACCAACTGCCCCTCCGCTTTTAACACTCGGCGACAATCGGCAAACACAGCCGGCAGATCCTCACACCACTGCATGACTAAATTTGCATAAATCTGCTGGATAGTGCCGGTCGCCACGGGTAGTTTTTCGGCATCGGCACATAAATAATCAATAGACATACCGGCGTTTTTACGCCGGGCTGCAGTCAGCATAGTCATGGCAATATCCAGTGCCAGCACAGCTCGCTTGGCTGCCTGACCGGCTATTAACCGGGTCAGAAAACCGGTACCGCAGCCCAACTCCAAAATCATGCCTGGATAGATCTGCAAAGGATATTTGTTGAGCAGCAGTCCGCCAACCTGACGCTGCAGCATTGCCGCCGCATCATAGCCGGCAGCAGCAGCGGTAAATGAATGTCTGATTTTGGGTTTATCCAACTGATTATCCTGTTTCATAGTCCTGCCAGCAGCCAGTCATAAAATTCTTGTTGATGTGATAAAAACAACGCGTGTCCGGCTGTGTCGATAATATGCACGCAGATAGCCGGATTAATGTCTCGTAATGCCGATGCGCTTGCCACAGGGATTAGCTGGTCATTTGCCCCGTAAATTGCCCTGACCGGGCAACTTAGCTGACGCAACACCGGTCTGACATCGCTATATTTAAGGATATTCAGACCACCGATCAATGTGTCCAGTCGCGGAAATGCTGTTGCAGACAAAGCTGTTTTCAATTGCTGTAAAGCCTGCCTGGCATTTGCGGAACCATAAACCTGCAGGGCCAGAAAACGCAACATGGTTTGCGGTAGATCGGCGGCCAATTGCACAGCAAATTCATCAAATACCTGCGCCGGCACACCTGGCCAATCTGCTGTTTTGACAAACTTGGGAGTACCCGCCACCAGCATCAGACTGTGCACGCGATCCGGGCTAAGCCTGGCCATTTCTATCGCTACACTTGCACCCAATGACCAACCGACCAAGGTAAACACTGGCTCCAAAATGACATTCAGCAAAGTTTCTGCCACTGCCGTCAAACTAAACACCTCTAGAACCTGACTCCTACCTTGTCCGGGTAAATCCAGAACGATAAGGTGATGATTTATTGCCAGTCTTTCGGCCAGTTGCTGCCAAACGCTGCTATTCATACCCCAACCAGGAATCATGACAATTACGCGCCGCTGTCCAGCAGCAGTTTGGATTTGATTCACGGTAAGACCTTGGCCAAGGCGGCCAATAAAGTATCCACGTGCTTATCAGTATGATTGGCTGTAAAAGTGATGCGTAATCGGGCCGTTCCTGCCGGAACAGTAGGTGGACGAATCGCACTAACCCAGATGCCCTGCTCCAACAAACGCCGACTGATTATCATGGCCTGTTCGCTATCGCCGATAATGACAGGCTGTATGGCGGTCTGCGAATCCGCCAATTGCCAACCCCGGCTATCCGCTCCGGCCCGGAAACGCATGATCAGCTCCTGCAGCCTCTGCCGCCGCCAGGATTCGGTCTGCACCAAATCAAGACTGGCGCGCGCCGCTTCAGCAACCGCCGCCGGCAGCGCAGTTGTATAAATATAAGTGCGGGCCTTTTGAATCAATAGCTCAATCAAATCTTCGGAACCGGCAATAAAGGCGCCAAAACAACCGAAGGCTTTGCCCAGTGTCCCCATCAAAATCGGCACTTGGGCCTGACTAAAACCAAAATGTTCTACACACCCGCCGCCAGTTTTGCCCAACACACCCAAGCCATGCGCATCATCTATCAGTAAACCGGCCCGGTTTGCTGCGGCCAGCGTTGCCAATTCCAGCAAAGGCGCCAAATCGCCATCCATACTGAAAACACCATCACTGACTATCAAGGCTTTGGTTTGGCACAAACCCAATTGCTGCTGTATATCCTCCAGACTGCCATGCCGGTAACGCTTGAGTTTAGCTCCTGACAAACGAGCCCCATCAAGCAGCGAAGCATGATTTAAACGGTCTGCCAGCATAACATCGTGACGCCCCAACAGAGCCGAAATGACGCCCAGATTAGCCATATATCCGGTGGAGAACAGTAAAGCTCTGTCCCGGCCGGTAAATGCGGCCAGCTCGGCCTCCAGAGCATGATGGGCCTGAGTATGTCCGCATATCAAGTGGGCAGCACCGCTGCCCACTCCATAGCGATCCACACCAGCTTTAAATGCCGCTGCCACACCGGGGTGATTGGCCAAACCCAAATAATCATTGCTGCAAAAATTAATGACCGGCCCAACACAGCTGTTCAACACCACATCTTGCGGACCGGTGACGATTTGCCGCTGCCGATATAGATGCTGCTGTTTTAATGCAGCCAGCTCGGCACTGAAATCGTAAAAATCCTTAGCCATTAGTTATAGCTTGAACCACCTGTGTGGATACCCAGACGTTCAAATAATTGCAGATCGTGATTAGTCATAGGGTTATCGGTAGTTAACAGCTTGTCGCCATAGAATATGGAATTGGCGCCGGCAAAAAAGCACAAAGCCTGCATTTCATCACTCATGTCGTTACGACCTGCCGATAAACGCACGCGTGATTGCGGCATCAGGATACGTGCCACGGCAATAGTGCGAATAAAAATCAGTGGATCGAGACTATCGATACCATATAAAGGGGTACCTTCCACTTGTACCAGTAGATTAATGGGCACGCTTTCCGGATGCTTCGGTAACGTAGCCAGTTCCAACAATAATTTGGCGCGATCCTGAGCTGTTTCCCCCATCCCGACTATGCCTCCGCAACACACATTAATACCGGCATCACGGACTCTGGCCAAAGTATCCAGTCTATCCTGATAAGTTCGGGTTGTGATGACTTCCGAATAATAATCTTCTGAAGTATCCAGATTATGGTTGTAATAATCTAATCCGGCTGCTTTCAAGGTCTGGGTTTGACTATCGGTGAGCATCCCCAGTGTGACGCAGGTTTCCATACCCAAGGCTTTGACTTCCTGCACCATTTCCACCACTCTGGCTATGTCGCGATCTTTGGGGCTACGCCAGGCGGCCCCCATACAAAACCGTGAAGCACCTTGCTGTTTGGCTTGTTGCGCGGATTTGATCACGGCATCAAGCGGTAACAGTGCTTCCGGATGCAAATCGGCATCATAGCGGGCGCTTTGCGGACAATAGCCGCAATCTTCCGAACACGAACCGGTTTTGATACTTAACAAACTGCTGATCTGAACCTGATTAGGATCAAAAAACAGCCTATGGGTAGCCTGAGCTTTAAACAATAAGTCGTTAAACGGCAACGCAAACAGGGCTTCGACTTCCTGGAGCTGCCAGTCATGACGCAGAGGGGCTTTGCTGGTGAGCAGTTCTGAGGTAGCATTCATCGGGGTAATCTCCAATCTGACAGAGGCCGAATCGCTGACTTTGCCAGTTATCAACCTGTTGAAAAAAATTTAGTGAACAATTGGCTGAATATTATACAGAACAAATGGCTCCCGCCACGTTGTATCTTATGCAATCGCCCAGGATTTGCTGATCTGGACTTGTGCAACGCTTGTTTTAACGACTTGCCACTTAATAATTTTTGTTGTTACCGCTGCGCGGAAAACCTTTCAAACGCCTCAAACTCAGCGCAATTATGTGGGCGTTGCCTGACTAACACACCGCATTTTGATGAAACTTATGCACCTTATCTCTATCAGCACAGCATGGCTTATTTAATTACTCAGCTCAAATTCGGACACCAATATAAACACGCCCGCTTACTGGGCAGCTTATTGGCCAAATATGTGAGCGCCAGCGCCGAGTTACCGGAATGTATAATACCCATGCCGTTGCACCACAATCGTTATCAGGAACGCGGCTTCAACCAATCAATCGAAATTGCCCGGCATTTGGCGAGACTTCTGGATATTTCACTGGATTTGCATAGCTGTGTGCGTCAACGCGATACCGTTCAGCAAACCAGTTTGCCCGCCGCCCAGCGTTTAAAAAACATGCGCAAGGCATTCAGCATGGCAAAACCGCTGAAATTTCAACATGTGGCTATCGTCGATGATGTCATGACCACCGGCGCCACTGCCTCCGCATTGGCATTGACCTTAAAAGAAACCGGCATCAGCCGTGTCGATGTCTGGGTATGCGCACGCGCCTGAATCCGGGCTAGCGTTCATTGCTTAATTTGCAGCGTTAGCATATCCAGTATAATTATGGGTTTGCTTATCCCGGAAACCCTTATGCCAGCATCTCGTCTCGCCTGGGCTATCACTGGCTCAGGACATTACATTACCGAATGCCTGGATTTTTTACTGACCTTGGACAATGTTGATTTATTTTTAAGTCAAGCAGGAGAGGAAGTATTAAAAATGTACGGCATATCCTTGACGGATCTGAAAGACAAATTGCCGGTGTACCGGGATAAGGCAGCTTCAGCCCCACCGGTTGGTCTGTTTTATACAGGCCATTACCATACGCTGGTGATGGCCCCCACCACATCCAATACTATTGCCAAATGCGTAGTAGGAATAGCCGACAGCCTGATCACTAATCTATATGCCCAGGCCGGCAAATGCCGGGTGGCCAGCATTGTTTATCCATGCGACATTGCCCCTGAGATGGAAACCACTGCTCCCGGACATAAGAAAGTCATGGTCTATCCCCGCCCTATAGATTTGGAAGCTACCGCCAGAATACGAGAATTTCCCTATACTCAGGTGGTTGACAGTGTAGACGCGCTGCAAACAGCGGTTTTAACGCGACTGGCCAGTCTGTCATGAGTGAACACATACTGTTTTTAACCGGCAAACTGGCGGAAAAACAGTTACGTCAGATTTTAGCTGCCATGGAACCGGATTTCAGTTACATGGTTCTGGAAATGGGGGTAAAGGTAGCGGCACTGATGACGGCAGACATGATAGGCCGCCGACTCAAAGATACTTTTGGGGCTGACCGTATCATTATTCCCGGCCGGTGTCGCGGCGACCTTACTGCCTTATCCCAGCAATTGGGAGTACCAGTAGAACGCGGCCCAGAGGAAGTTAAAGATTTGCCGCAACATTTCGGCAAATTGGCCCAGCATTATGATCTAAGCGCTTATCAGACCAAGATTTTTGCCGAAATCGTGGAGGCCCCCCACATTAGCGTGGAAGCAGTACTGGCTCGCGCCCACTATTTCCAAGCTAACGGCGCGGACGTAATAGATATAGGTTGCCTGCCCGGCGTGCCCTTTCCGCATTTGACTGAATGTATCACCACTCTCAAACAGGCCGGTTTCCTGGTCAGCATCGACTCCCTGGAAGCTCGTGATTTGCTGGCGGGCGGTCAGGCTGGTGCCGATTATTTATTAAGTTTGACCAGTCAAAGCCTGTGGATTGCCGACGAAGTTGCCGCGACCCCTATTCTGATTCCGGATCGGCATGGCGACCTGGATTCCCTGGATGCCGCCATTAATCATTTTCAGGCAAAAAATCGCGCCTTCATTGTTGACCCCATCCTCGACCCTATTCATTTTGGCTTTACCGATTCCTTGGTGCGCAATCATGCTTTCCGGCAACGCTACCCGGACTTGGAAATGATGCTGGGGGTAGGTAATATTACCGAACTGACGCATGCCGATACTTGCGGCATAAACGCCTTATTGCTGGGTATCTGTTCAGAGCTGAATATTAATCATATTCTGACCACCGAAGTCAGCAAACATGCCTGCCGGGCGGTGCGCGAAGCTGACCGTGCCCGCCGGATCATGTACGCGGCCAAGCAGCATAACAGCTTACCCAAACATATTGCCCCCGACTTGCTGACCGTACACGATATCTCGCCTTTTCCTTATAGTGAAACTGAAATCGCGGCGATTGCCGCTGAAATTAAAGACCCGAGTTACCGAATTCAAACCAGTCAAACCGGTTTACATGTCTTTAACCGGGACGGTATGCATACTGCTCAAGACCCTTTCGATTTCTATCCAAAATTGCAGGTGGAAACTGACGGCGGTCATGCCTTTTATCTGGGCGTGGAACTTGCACGTGCTGAAATTGCCTGGCAGTTGGGCAAACGCTTTACCCAGGATCAACGCCTTAATTGGGGATGCGCAGAGGAGACTAGTGAATCGACTGTGGATTTGCATACTTTTAAAGCTGCAGGCAGCACGCTAAAAAAAACTGATTAACCTGCATTATCGACTCAGTTAAAGACGAACTCAGCTTGGAATAACCAATTAGCATACAGCATTTTTCAAGCCTTAAAACTGCCAAAAATAGCACAAAACACCATTGTTTTTTGAGACAATTTTATTAAAGGTGCCTTCACATGACATTCATAAGTATTTATTTGGCTTAGCATTATTTGCTGAAGACCTATTTGGAGTTGACTTTTAGGAAAAAATCCTTCAATTTAAGCAGCTGGTGTGGCTCCCCAAAGCGTTTGGCTAGTGCCGAAACAATCATTGCGGACAGTCATCCAAACAGAGCTTTAAAACTAAAATTTAGTCTTAACAACACAAAATTCGTACTCTGTCTCATGAACAGATTACCAGGAGGAAACATATGAAGAAGCCTGTACTAAACTGGCTGCTTGCTGCATCAGTAACTGCTTTGATAGCTGCACCCACTGTATCTACTGCTAACAGCGACCTAGAAAAATTAACACAGAACCCAGCCAACTGGGCATCTTGGGGCGGTGATTACGCTGGTACACGTTACAGCAAACTGTCACAAATCAACGCACAAAACGTAAAAACCCTGCAACCTGCTTGGTCTTTCTCTACTGGTGTGCTGCGTGGTCATGAAGGCGGCCCTCTGGTTGTTAATGGTGTTCTGTACATACACACACCTTTCCCTAACACCGTTTACGCAATCGATCAAAAAACCAAAGCCGTAATCTGGGAATTCACTCCAACTCAAGATGCTGACGTGACTATTCCTGTCATGTGCTGCGATACTGTTAACCGTGGTTTAGCTTATGGCGACGGCAAAATTTTCCTGCAACAGTCTGACACTGTTCTGACTGCACTGGATGCCAAAACCGGTAAACGCGTTTGGAGCGTACAAAACGGCGACCCAAAATTGGGTATGACCAACACCAATGCACCTATCGTGGTTAAAGACAAAGTCATTACCGGTATTTCCGGTGGTGAGTTCGGTGTACGCGGCTTCCTGGCAGCTTACAACATCCGTACCGGTCAGTTGGATTGGAAAGGTTACAGCATGGGTCCTGATAAAGACACCCTGATCAACCCAAGCAAAACCACCGCGTGGAAAGACGGCAAAACTCAAGTCGTTGGCACTGATTCCGGCACTAGCACCTGGAAAGGTGACCAATGGAAAATCGGCGGCGGCACCACCTGGGGCTGGTACAGCTACGATCCTAAACTGAATCTGGTTTATTACGGCTCAGGCAACCCTTCTACCTGGAACCCAGTACAACGTCCTGGCGACAACAAATGGTCCATGTCTTTGTGGGCACGTGATGCTGACACCGGGGAAGTTAAATGGGTTTACCAAATGACTCCACATGACGAATGGGATTATGACGGTATCAATGAAACCGTTCTGGTTGACCAAGAAGTCAAAGGTAAATTGCACAAAACCATCGTTCACTTTGACCGTAACGGTTTTGGCTATACCCTGGATCGTGAAACCGGTGAACTGTTGGTTGCTGAAAAATTCGACAAATCTGTTAACTGGGCTTCTCACGTTGACCTGAACACTGGCCGTCCACAAGTTGTGCCTGAATTCAGTACTGAATTCCACGGCGAAGACGTTAACACTGTTGGTACTTGCCCTGCAGCTCTGGGTGCAAAAAACCAGCAGCCTGTTTCTTACTCTCCACAAACCGGTCTGTTCTATATCTCAGGTAACCATTTGTGCATGGAGTATGAACCATTTGAAGTTACCTACACAGCTGGTCAACCTTATGTTGGTGCCACCCTGTCAATGTCACCTGCCGGCGCTGATGTTATCACCGGCAAAAAAGACGGCACTACCAACTTGGGTCAGTTTACTGCTTATGATGCTAAAACCGGCAAAATTGCTTGGTCTAACAAAGAGCAGTTCTCAGTATGGTCAGGTTCAGTTGCAACCGCTGGCGGCGTTGTATTCTACGGCACTCTGGAAGGTTACCTGAAAGCAGTTGATGCTAAAACCGGTAAAGAATTGTATAAATTCAAAACCCCTTCAGGCATCATCGGTAACGTTAATACCTGGGAATTTGAAGGCAAACAATACGTAGGCGTTCTGTCTGGTATTGGCGGCTGGGCAGGTATCGGTATCGCAGCTGGTCTGGACGACGGCTCTAGCTCTTCTAACTCAGAAGGTCTGGGCGCGGTAGGTGCTTACAGAAGCTTAAGCTCTTACACCAAACTGGGCGGTACTTTAACTGTATTCGCTCTGCCAGACTAATTTCTGCTGTTTAGAAGCTAGTCAAGCCAGCCTTGGCCGAGAAATCGGCCAAGGCTTTTTTGTATGCGCCAGTTTTATTCTGGCTGAGCACGGGTTAGTTAATTCAACAAACGGAATGTTTTTTGTTTAGCCCACTGCCACCAACTTTCCAAAACGCAGTGCAGATTATTAACCGCTATTGCACCAATGAACTGCGTTAAAAATTGTTTCAATTCTGAACGCGAATAGTTACCATGCCCACCAAAATAGCTGTACAGTGTGATCCACCTCTTTTTTGAACTACTCCTGTTACGATGAAAAACTCAGCCCATTTTAAAAAACTATGGCTAGTCGGCAGCCTGCTAATACCGACAACTATTCATGCCGCAGATAAATTCAAGGTCTGCGCCGATCCGCTGCACCCACCCTATTCGAGCAAGGATAATAGCGGCTACGAAAATAAAATCGCTACCCTGTTCGCCGAACAATTGGGACAGGAACTGGAATACTTCTGGTTTCCGGAACGTATGGGCTTTATCCGCAACACGCTCAAGGCTGAAAATGACAACGGCAAGGGTTATAAATGCGATGTGATCATGGGCTTGCCGCCAGGATCGGAACTGGCAGATACCACTAATCCGTATCTGCATTCCACTTATGTATTATTAATTGGCAAAGGCCGAGGCTGGGATGATATTAATTCGGCGGAGCAACTGGCGAACTTGCCTCTGGCAAAACAGGAAAAACTCAAAATCGCCATGTTTGACCGGGGACCAGGCACAACCTGGTTGCAACAACACGGTTTACTGGAGCAAGGCATACCCTATCAAAGCATGACCGGCGATAATGAGCATAATATCGCCATGCAGATTGAGCAGGACTTGCGTAAACAAAGCATAGACATGGTAATACTATGGGGGCCTATGGCGGCTTATGTGCAATCTCAGAGTGCGCCGGGCAGTTATATTGCCATCCCCATGATATCGACACCAAGCTTGCAGTTTGATTTTTCCATAGCCATGGCAGTGCGCCCTGGTGATAATAAGCGCAAGCAGTTGCTGAACGACTTAATAGCCAAAAATCAGGCTAAAATTCATGACATCATCAGCAACTACGGCATTATAAGTCTGCCGATACCTGTACAGGCTGCACCTAAAGATGATGATTAACAGGGCTTGCCGGCATTAAGCCTGGGGTGGACCGGTCAGGGATTACTCTGCCAATATAGGCAAGAGACAGCTGGATGATGTCAACACAGCTAACTGACCGGCGACTCCTATTCCCCAATTGGTACTTGGCGCCCAAACAGACCAATCAAATGCCTCAGGTAACTGACTTTATCGGCAGTCAACTGCGACCAGTCGAATCGCCAGTGCCAATTGCCTTCGGTAGTACCCGGTGTATTCATACGATCAACAGACCCCAAACGTAACACATCCTGCATCGGTATCACGGCGAGATTGGCAACCGAGGCCATAGCCGCGTGTATCAGCGCATTAGGCATGGGCAAGCTGGACCAGCCCAGATAGTCATAAACTCTTTGCTTTTCAATATCACTAAGCGTCTCGAACCAACCCAAAGTGGTATCGTTATCATGTGTACCGGTATACACCACACAATTGCCCAGATAATTCATCGGCAAATACGGATTGTTATTATTGCCGTCAAATGCAAATTGCAGAATTTTCATACCGGGTAAATGAAACTCATCACGCAGGGCTTCGACTTCCTCGGTAATAATACCCAAATCTTCAGCCACCAAGGCCAATGCCGGAAAGGCTTTTTGGATGGTTGCCAGTAATTCCCGGCCTGGGGCCGCTACCCATTTGCCATTAATGGCAGTGGTTTCCTGCTCAGGCACTTCCCAAGCAGCTTCAAAGCCTCGGAAATGATCTATTCTGAGAATGTCGAACATTTCATATTGAGTCTCTAAACGTTCCAGCCACCATTTAAAGCCGTTTTTTTGCTGGTACTCCCAATCATAGTGAGGATTACCCCAACGCTGGCCATCAGCAGAGAAATAGTCCGGCGGCACTCCGGCCACGACATCCATACCCCCGGTGGAATTCAATTTAAATTCATCACGATTGGCCCAGACATCTGCACTATCATAGGAAACGAAGATTGGTATATCTCCAAATAGTAAGACTTGTTTTTCGGCTGCATAAGCTTTTAATTCCTGCCATTGCCGAAAAAACAGATACTGTTCAAACTTGATGGCCTCCAGCACATCTTTCAACAAATTGCGGGCATCACTGAGGGCTTCCGGCTCACGCTCCTTCAACGCTTCCGGCCATTGTATCCAGCTCTTATGTGAAAACAGGTTTCTCAGCGCAATAAACATGGCAAAATCATCCAGCCATTTAGCCCTATCCTGACAAAATTGCTGAAAGCTCTCACGTTCATCTGCTTCTGCCAATAATTGAAAACCATAAAAGGCCTTGGCTATCAGGCAACTTTTACCAAATTCGTGATTGGCGTGACAATCATTGCAACTGTCATGGCTTTGTATCCAACCTTTGTCCACCAGCCAATCGATGCTGATTAAGGCTGGATTTCCGGCATGAGCCGATAGGCATTGGTACGGAGAACCATCACTATGCGGCATACCCAATGGCAGGGTTTGCCAGACGCTAACACCGGCATCATGCAGAAAATTGACGAAATTATAGGCTTCAGTGCCTAAATCGCCACATTCACCACGGCCAGGTAAGGAGGTAATATGCAGCAATACACCTGCACGGCGTTGATCCAAAAAAGAACTCATGTATGCCTAATCAGTAAATTAAATTTCGTTGCCACGGCGCATTGCCCCACCCATGGCCGGTGCACCAGATCCTTGGGTAAATGCCAAAGCCAAATATCCCGGCGGCTCTTCTCCCAGTAAGCGATAAAGATTGCTGAGATTAAGTCTATATTGTTTTTCAAAGTCGCTGACTGCTTCGCCGGGATTATAGTCGCCAAACCACCAGAACCAATCTGAGCCTTCGCATACCGCCAGTTGAGCTTCAGCCATATTTAGTTGCTGATCGGAGAGCCTGCCTTCGGCCACGGCCTTATCGAATGCGGTTTTGACATCACCCAGCATATCCCAGCCATAGTTCTTATCAGCATCGCCTATCCAGGTAGAAAATGTGCCGTAAACCCAACTTCCCGCCACCAGTTTAGGTAAAAGAGTGGGCGTTTCGCCCTGCTCCAGACACTCGGAAAAAGTAGTGAGTTCTATACGGGGATGCTCACTTAAACGCCGGTACAAGGCATTCAGAAAATGATACCCATTATCCGGGAAATATTCCCAGGCATTTTCACCATCCATGATAATGGAAACCACCGCAGGACGTTTTTCATAATCAGCAATGTTTTCCAGATGCTTAATAAAATCGGCTACGGCATCGTCAGCATGCCATTTGGAGTATTCAAAGCCGATCAGATCTGATAAACCATCATCCCGAAAAAAACAGGCAATATTGGTATCTTCCAATTTAAAAGGATGATGCAGGCTGGTTGTTGCGGCATTCATCCCAGAAGCTTGCAGGCTGTTATGTAAAACATTGCCACCGCTGGCTGTCCATTTAAAACCAAAATCAGATAGTATTTGCAAAGTGCGCTCACTGATACTACCTTCTGAAGGCCAGCAGCCTTTAGGCTCAAAACCAAAGAAATGCCTGAAGGTGACCACGCCTCTCTGCAAGTGCCATAACACCCGCTGCTCACCACCGGGATAGTCGTTCAGCATCGGCAAGCTGGCGGTGGGCATGGCCTCCCGCGCACTTTGTATCTCCAGCATCAAGGGCATGATCGGGTGAGCATACGGGGTGACTGATAATTCAATACGGCCTTTGCGCGCCAGTGATTTATAACGATAAATGACTTTCGAGAGTAAATCACCGATGATTTCCACAATTTCTATTCTATCGTGCAAGGTAAAGTTTTTACCTTTTTCAATCAGGCGCCGCACTCGTTCATCATTGAGCTTTACGGACTCTCCCATCCAAATCAGGTGATACCAAACCAATACATCGGAAACGAACTGGGCATTCAGGTAATTAACCGCATCCTGATGAGCCAAAATCCAGTCGCTCATTTCTATTAATTTACGAAACGCCGGATACCGATTTATTTGTCTTTCCCGATTGGCTTTTTTGCAGTCTCTGAGCAATTTCAACCGTTTTTCGACATCCGAAGATACCGAAGGTTCAACCAATGCCGCCAGCAAAGGATCTTTGATGGCAATTCTGTCATGCAGATAACTGCTGACCTGATTGGAATAATCCTCTATCTGCTCGAGCAAAATCGGCGCGAAGTTGACCACAGCCTTAGCACCAGGAACCGATTCCAGATGCCCGGCCATATCGATGTAATCCTTAATCACATGCAGATAGGTCCACGGCAGCTTAAACTCGCCGCTTTGCATATCTCGATACTCAGGTTGGTGCATGTGCCAGCACAACACCAATTTCAGTTTATCTGACATAGTGTCGTCTTTGTCCTAACATATCGGAAGTCACTAGTACTACCCCACCCGCACTGACATAAAAACGCTTTTCATCCTCCTCCCGATTTTCACCAATCACGGTACCTTCCGGGATTTGACAGGTTTTTTCGATAATAGCCTTGGTTATCCGACAATGTCTACCAATATTGACATCCGGCATAATCACCGAATCCCGAACGGTACTATAAGAGTTAACCCTGACCTGCGAAAACAATAAAGAATGCCGGACTGTTGCTCCTGATATGACACAACCACCTGATACCATAGAGTCTATGGCCTGACCTCTTCTATCATCGTCATCAAACACAAATTTGGCCGGCGGTGTCTGAGCCTGATAAGTCCAAATCGGCCAGGTGTTATCATACAGATTCATATCGGGCTGTACACCTATCAGCTCCATATTGGCCGCCCAATAGGCATCTATAGTACCCACATCCCGCCAATAGCTCTGCTGACCGCTTTGCATATCCAGAAACGGATAGGCATTAACCCGGTATTTATCAATGACCGCCGGGATAATGTCTTTACCGAAATCTCGATTTGAGCCAGGCATGTCGGCATCTTTAATCAGTTGTTCGAACAGAAAACCAGCATTGAATATGTAGATACCCATAGAAGCCAAAGCCGTATTTTCGCGTCCCGGCATCACTGGTGGATGCTCCGGTTTTTCCACAAAAGCCCTGACTCGGCGATTTTCATCAACATCCATCACACCAAACTCTTTTGCATCTTGTAGCGGGACTTCAATGCAGCCTATCGTTAAATCGGCATTATTGTCAACATGATCAGCAAGCATAGCGGAATAATCCATTTTATAGATATGGTCGCCCGCCAATACCAGCACGAATTCTGGCTCACGTGACCGCAAAATATCGATATTCTGATAGACCGCATCGGCTGTACCCTGATACCAGGAATGTTCATCGTGGCGTTGCTGCGCCGGCATCAAATCCACATATTCGCCAAATTCGCCGCGTAAAAACCCCCAGCCTTGCTGGATATGCCGAATTAGTGAATCGGCTTTGTACTGAGTCAATACACCGATTTTGCGGATATCGGAATTGATGCAATTCGATAAGGGAAAATCGATAATACGGAACTTACCGCCAAACGGCACTGCCGGTTTGGCTCGCCAGTCCGTCATATGCTTAAGACGGGAGCCACGCCCCCCTGCTAAAATCAGGGCAATAGTATTGCGCGTCAATTCATTGACTCGTCTGGGCTGATTTTGTTTATCCACGGCTGACATTTTTTAACCCTCTAAAAATTATTATTTCCGTCAAAACTTGACTCACGGCAAATTCTAACTAGTTTTGCTTGCCGCCTTGGTTCATTATCGTTACTCTTGACCAAAAAGTAAAAATCAAACCACCAATACGACGAAACGATACCCTACAACACTGCTGAATCTTTTAAAAATCAAACTTACTATGATAACCAAGGCTCTCCAAAATGAATAAGCCAAACCCAAAAAACACGTTTGATTCGAACCTGAAAAAAATCAGTGATGCCAAACATCATGATCCTTTTTCAGTTCTAGGCTTACACCAACAAAAGAATAAACCATTAATCCGGGTTTTTTTACCTTATGCCGAATCCGTCCAGCTTGCCGAGAACGGCCCTGAAATGCAACGTTTGCCAGGTACCGATTTCTTTGAATATTATCCCGGAGACCAACAAATTGCCAAGCACTATCCCTTGTACTGGATAGATAAAGATGGGCAATCACATCTGGATGTAGACCCCTACAGTTTTGGCCCAGTACTGACTGAATTTGACCGGCATTTGTTTGCCGAAGGCCAGCATTGGCATATCTACCAAAAACTCGGTGCACACTTACTAAGCATAGATGACATTGACGGGGTTTACTTTGCGGTATGGGCACCCAATGCCCAACGCGTGAGTGTGGTAGGCGACTTTAATCGCTGGGACGGTAGAGTTCACGCCATGCGTAGCTTGGGCGACAGCGGTATCTGGGAAATTTTCATTCCCGGTCTGGAGGCCGGCTGCCTGTATAAATTTGAGATTCTGAATCGGCACAGTCAGGAACTGCTGGTTAAAACCGACCCTTATGGTCAACAGTTTGAGTTCAGACCACAAACGGCGGCGATAGTTACTGCCGAACACAATTATCAATGGCAAGATGAGACTTGGCTGAACCAGCGCCGCAACAGACAATGGCTACATGAACCGATGTCTATCTACGAGGTACATCTGGGTTCATGGCAACGCGATGCGCGCGGCAATTTCCTTAATTACCGTGAACTGGCCGTCACTCTGGTGGATTATGTCAAAGCGATGGGCTTTACCCATATTGAGCTGCTGCCGATTACTGAGCATCCGCTCGACATTTCCTGGGGCTACCAGACCACCGGCTATTTTGCCCCCACCAGCCGCTACGGCACACCGGACGATTTTCGTTTTTTCGTTGATACCTGTCATGCCCAGAATATTGGCGTACTGCTGGACTGGGTGCCGGCCCATTTTCCCAAAGACAGCTTTGCGTTGGCCCGCTTTGACGGCACGCCGCTATATGAACACGCCGACCCGCGTAAAGGCGAACATCGTGATTGGGGCACCCTGATTTACAACTATAGCCGTAACGAGGTGAAAAACTTTTTGCTGTCCAGCGCCTTCTTCTGGCTGGAAGAATTTCATCTGGACGGCCTACGCGTTGATGCGGTGGCCTCCATGCTATATCTGGACTATTCCCGGGAAGCCAACGACTGGATTCCGAACATCTATGGCGGCAATGAGAACCTGGAAGCTATAGACTTTCTGCGCCACTTAAACGCGGTTACCCACCAACAACACCCCGGCACCGTTATTATGGCCGAGGAATCGACCTCCTGGCCGCAGGTAACACGTCCAACCTGGACAGGTGGCTTAGGTTTCTCCATGAAATGGAATATGGGTTGGATGCATGATATTTTAAACTATATGCAACAACAGGCCATTTACCGCTCTTATCATCACGACCAGTTAACTTTCGGCTTGCTGTACGCCTTTTCCGAGAACTTTATCCTGCCGTTTTCACATGATGAAGTAGTGCACGGCAAAGGCTCCTTACTGAATAAAATGCCGGGCGACGAATGGCAGCGTTTTGCCAATTTACGTTTGTTGTATACCCTGATGTTTACCTATCCCGGCAAAAAACTGCTGTTTATGGGTTGTGAATTCGGCCAGGGTACGGAGTGGAACGTGAATCGGGCTCTGGACTGGTATGTACTGGACTACCCACATCATCATGGCTTGCTACAATTGGTGAAAGACCTGAACAAGCTCTACACTGAGCAGGTTGCTTTACATGAGTTTGATTTTGACCATGCCGGCTTTGAATGGATAGATTGCCACGATGTCCAGCAATCCATTATCAGTTACCGGCGTAAAAGTGCCGACCAGGATCTGCTTGTAATACTGAACTTTACGCCTGTCCCGCGCGAAAAATATCGCGTTGGTGTACCCAACCCTGGCGTCTATTCCGAAATCTTCAACTCGGATTCGCATTATTACAACGGCAGCAATACCGGCAACGGCCAAGCTGTCTCCGAACCCGTGCCATGGATGTCTAAACCACATTCCATTGTTGTCACCTTGCCGCCTTTGGCCGGCATTATCCTGAAAATGTAAGCTTATTCCGAAATATGAAAAAAATTCTGTTTGCCAGCAGCGAAACACATCCCTTGATCAAAACCGGCGGCCTGGCGGATGTGGCCGGTAGTCTGCCTATTGCCTTGGCCGAATTAGGCCAGGATATTCGTGTCATCATGCCTAATTATCAGGGCATTAAAAATTGTGAACCTGGACGCTATCTGTGTACTGTGCGGGTAAATAATAGCGATATTCATTTATTGGAAACCCGGTTACCTAATAGTGAGGTAGTCGTCTGGCTGGTGGATTACCCGCCGTTCTTTAACTTTCCGGGTAATCCTTACCATGACGAAAACGGTAAACCCTGGCCCAATATCGGCGATCGCTTTGCCTTGTTTTGCCGGATTGTAGTGGAAGTTGCTATGAATCGGGCTTATTTGGACTGGCAGCCAGATGTGGTGCACTGCAATGACTGGCAAACCGGGCTGGTACCGGCTTTGCTGTCTCTGGAAGAAAATCGGCCTGCCTCGATATTTACCATACACAATATGGCTTACCAGGGGATATTCCCGGCCAGTGCTTACACGCCTTTGAATCTGCCTGGTCAACTCTGGCATCAAGATGGCCTGGAATACCATGGTATGCTGTCTTTTATTAAAGGCGGTTTACAATTTGCTGACCGAATCACAACAGTCAGTCCCACCTATGCTCAGGAAATTCAAACCCCGGAGTTTGGTTATGGTCTGGAAGGATTACTGGCCTACCGGCACGATATCTTGTCCGGCATTATCAATGGCATTGATACCTCAATCTGGAATCCTGCTGATGATGTTTATCTTAATCATCATTACAGTGCCGAAAATCTATCCGGCAAACTGCAAAACAAACTTGAATTGCAGGAAAAACTAGGCTTACCCATTAATGCAGATATTCCATTGTTTGGCTTGATCGGGCGTCTGGTTGAACAAAAAGGCATCGATTTGCTGCTAAGCTGCCTGCCGGAAATGACCACACTACCTTTGCAGTTTGTGCTACTGGGCAGCGGTGACAAAAGCATAGAACTGAAGCTGGAGGATTTTGCCAGACTGTATCCCGACAAAATTGCCATCACCATCGGTTACAACGAACCGCTTGCTCATCAAATTGAAGCCGGTGCCGATATTTTTCTGATGCCCTCGCGTTTTGAACCTTGCGGGCTTAATCAGATGTACAGCCAGCGCTATGGAACTCTCCCCATTATTCGTAAAACCGGAGGACTGGCTGATACGGTAGTGGACAGCTTACCGGATAGCATGACAAACGGGACTGCCAGCGGTATCGTGTTTAACGATCCGGTACCGGCAGCACTTTTAGAAGCTATCAAACGCAGTCTGGTATTGTTTGCCCATAAGCCTACCTGGCAAAAAATTCAGCTCAGCGCCATGACCAAGGATTTTTCCTGGCAAAATAGCGCATCTCAATATTTAGAGCTGTATAGCCAAATTTAAATATTGACGGACAAGCTTCACTGAATAGCAGCAAAAAACCTTTACTTCTATCTGTCCAGCCAGCAGCGCCGTTTGTGTTTGCCAAAACATAGGCGGCGTTTATTAGCCCACACTCGACATTACCAGAGTTGACTGACTGATTTTACATGTTATGCTGTCAGCTGACGATCATCGTATTTAGACCATGTTTAATACACTTTCACTGGCAGATAGCACTCAGTACGCCCAAAAATACTGCATACAAAATAAGTCAACTCATTAATTTTAAAAATTATTATAGGTTACGAGATGAAGAATTCACAGATTTTGATCTACCGGATCAAACTCATATTGTTAAGCAGCCTGCTTAGCGGTATTTCTCTGGCGCCTGCTGAAGCGGCATCAGCGACAGCAACCGCTATTTTCGGCAATTTTTCCAGTGAGGGCCTAACAACAACGACTGGCCTAATCGGCACCGTGCAAAACAGCTCTGCACCGTTTAACAACCCCAAATACTTGGCGCATTTCAATAAAAGTGTAGGCCTGCTTCCTCACTATCCCACGCCGACTTTGACTGTAACGGCCAATGGCATCAGATCCAAAATTTTTTCCAGTGGCATCCAAATAGATACGGCATCCACTCTGGCAGATTCAGCTATCGACAACACCGTTATCAGTCTAGCCCTGAATCCACCACCACCTACAAAATCAGCGCAGTTATATCCACAGCCTTTTTTGCAGATTACTGTAAATCGGCTCAGCTCAAGCTCAAGCTTTAATCGGGTTTTCCCTAACTTTACTACCCCGACTGGCGATACCAATATCGGGTTTTTACAACTGAGCGGCAGCTTGATAAACAGTAAAACGCCTTTGCAATATAAAGGGCACCCAAGTAAGGATTATGTTTTATTTCAGAACCAGCAACTCACCGTGACACTGAACAGACAATTAATTGCGGCACTGGTGTCCTGCACTGTCGGTCCATCCAGCGGCGGCTGTCAAACCACAGCGGAAAGCATTACTACAGACGCCATTAACATCAGCATCACTAACGCTGAGATTGATGGTCAAGCCGTATCAGGGGAAATCAATATCGGCCACACTTTTGCCGAATAAATTGATATCCAGGCCAACAGAGTGCGGCTGAATTGCAAACTTCAACCGCTTGACTCATACGGCCTGGCCCCAAACTAACTGAAAAATCGCCGTAAATAATGACCGGTATGCGAGGCAGACAACTTGGCAACCTGTTTAGGGCTGCCTTCAGCAATTAATAAGCCACCGCTACTGCCACCTTCCGGGCCCATATCCACTACCCAATCGGCCGTTTTGATGACATCCAGATTGTGTTCAATGATAATTACGGTATTACCGTGATCGCGCAAGGT
This sequence comes from Methylomonas paludis, assembly GCF_018734325.1. Taxonomy (NCBI): domain Bacteria; kingdom Pseudomonadati; phylum Pseudomonadota; class Gammaproteobacteria; order Methylococcales; family Methylococcaceae; genus Methylomonas; species Methylomonas paludis. Next base: position 3,086,896 of record NZ_CP073754.1, read on the forward strand.
ATGCAGGACCGTGAGCAATTGCTTGATATCATGAAAATGCAAGCCAGTGGTAGGCTCATCAAGAATATACAGGGTGGCACCAGTATCGCGCTTGGAAAGTTCCTTGGCCAGTTTAACCCGCTGTGCTTCACCGCCTGACAGAGTAATGGCATTCTGGCCCAGCGTAATATAACTCAAGCCCACATCTATCAAAGTATGCAGCTTGCGGGCCAGCATGGGTACCGCAGCAAAGAATTGCGCAGCATCTTCCACCGTCATTTCCAGCACCTCGTGTATGGTTTTGCCTTTGTAACGAATTTCCAGGGTTTCCCGATTGTAGCGTTTGCCCTGGCAAATATCGCAAGGCACGAAGATATCGGCCAAAAAATGCATTTCCACTTTGATAACCCCGTCACCGGCACAAGCTTCGCAACGTCCGCCCTTAACATTGAAACTAAAACGTCCCGGCGTATAACCTCTTGAGCGAGCTTCCTGGGTGGCGGCAAACAGCTCCCGCACCGGGGTAAAAATACCGGTATAGGTAGCCGGATTGGAGCGTGGTGTGCGGCCAATCGGACTCTGATCGATATCGACCACTTTATCAAATTGTTCCAGGCCTTCCACAGCATCACAAGGGGCCGGTATACAGCCGGCACCATTGATCTGGCGGGCAGCATAGCTGTACAAGGTGTCGTTGATCAGTGTCGATTTACCGGAACCGGACACCCCGGTAACACAGGTCAGCAAGCCTACCGGAAAACTGACATCAACATTTTTCAGATTATTACCGCTGGCGTTTTTAATCTTGATCAGTTTGTCAGGATTGCGCGGTGTGGTGTGTTTGGGTACAGCAATACTGAGAACACCCGATAAATATTGGCCGGTTAACGAGGCCGGATTGGCCTGGATCTGTTCTGGCGTACCTTGGGCAACTATATGACCACCATGCACACCGGCACCCGGCCCAATATCAACTACATATTGAGCCGCGCGAATCGCATCTTCATCGTGCTCTACCACAATCACAGTATTACCCAGGTCACGCAAGCGAAACAAGGTATTGAGCAGGCGCTGATTATCGCGCTGATGCAGACCGATAGACGGCTCATCCAGCACATACATCACGCCCACCAAACCCGCACCAATTTGACTGGCCAGACGAATCCGCTGGGCTTCGCCGCCGGACAGAGTATCGGCGCTACGATCCAGCGTGAGATAATCCAGCCCGACATTGACTAAAAACTCCAGTCTTTCCTGAATTTCCTTGTTGATTTTGGCGGCAATTTCACCTCGATGTCCGGGAATATCGAGTTGTTTAAAAAACGCCAGGGTTTGCTTGATCGGCAAGCAAGTAATGTGATGCAATGGCTGGTTCTCGACAAACACATGCCTAGCCGCCAGATTTAAACGGGCACCTTCACAGGTACTGCAAACCTGCTGCGCCAGATATTTGGCCAGTTCGTCACGCACCATTTGTGAATCAGTTTCATGATAACGGCGTTCCATATTGGCAATAATGCCTTCGAATGGATGTTTGCTGAGCTTAGGTTTGGCTGTACCCATCTGAAAACTAAAACTAATGTTTTCTTCCCCACTGCCATACAGAATAATAGCCTGCAAAGACTTTGGCAGGCTGGAAAAGGGTTGTTCCGGATCAAAGCCGTAATGGGCAGCCAGCGCAGAAATGATCTGAAAATAATAGGCGTTGCGTCTATCCCAACCGCGTATGGCCCCACCTGCCAGGCTGATGTCGGCATTATGTACCACCAATTGCGGATCAAAGTGCTGGCGCACCCCCAAACCATCACAACTGGGGCAAGCCCCTTTAGGATTGTTGAAGGAGAATATGCGTGGCTCCAATTCACTAAGGCTATAACCGCAATGCGGGCAGGCATAACGCTCAGAAAACAGCAGTTGCTGATTATTTTCCATGGAAGCGGCGATGGCCAAGCCGTCGGCCAGCCGCAATGCTGTTTCAAAGGACTCAGCCAAACGTAAGCTGATATCGTCGCGAATTTTGAAGCGGTCGATAATCACTTCTATGGTATGTTTCTTTTTCAGATCCAGCGTCGGTGGTTCATCCAGTTCATACACTTCTCCATCAATGCGGGCACGCAAAAAACCCTGAGCGCGTAAATCCTCCAGTAGCTGCACATGTTCACCCTTACGCTGATTAACCACCGGAGCCAATAGCATCCAGCGTTCACCTTCAGGCTGAGCCAATACCAGATCGACCATTTGACTGATGGTTTGGGCTTGCAGCGAAACATCATGTTCCGGACAACGCGGTATACCTACCCTGGCGTACAGCAGACGCAGATAGTCGTAAATTTCGGTAATAGTCCCCACTGTCGAACGCGGATTATGCGATGTGGATTTTTGTTCTATGGAAATAGCCGGTGACAAACCTTCAATATGGTCGACATCCGGTTTTTCCATCATGGAAAGGAATTGTCTGGCATAAGCGGATAACGATTCAACATAACGGCGCTGGCCTTCCGCATAAATGGTATCAAAAGCCAGTGATGATTTACCGGAACCGGACAGACCCGTAACCACAATCAGACTGTCCCTGGGTAAATCCAAATCTATGTTTTTTAAATTATGCGTACGGGCGCCGCGAATGCTAATCGTGTCCACTGTTGATTCCTGCAACTTGAAGAACCTGATACTATACGTGTCTTTAATGTCTTAAAGCAAAGGGGAGTTGGTTTTGACACAGGTTCAGGATATTACCAGTCCGATGACTGCCATGGAAAAGCGGGCAACCGTCTCACTGGCCAGTATTTACGCACTGAGAATGCTAGGCTTGTTTATGTTATTGCCGGTGTTATCGCTATTTACCGAACAAATGCCGGGCGCCACACCAAAATTGGTTGGGTTGACCATGGGTATTTATGGCTTGACCCAGGCCATACTGCAAATTCCGTTCGGTTTACTCTCTGATCGCATCAGTCGAAAGGCCGTCATTATCATTGGCTTACTGCTGTTTATCTTGGGCAGTGTAATCGCCGCCCTCGCTACCGATATTTACGGCGTGCTGTTGGGCCGGGCCATACAGGGCTGTGGCGCTATTTCCGCAGCGGTCATGGCCTTGCTGGCTGATTTGACTCAGGAAGTGCACCGCACCAAAGCCATGGCAACTATCGGCGCCAGTATCGGCGTATCGTTTGGCGTAGCTATCACGATGGGCCCTATCATTGCCCACCAGTTTGGCATCAGCGGCATTTTTTGGATTATCGCACTATTAGCCACACTGGCCATACCGGTGATCCGTTTTGTGGTACCGAATCCTACCAAAATTAAAATTCATCGAGATGCTGAATATATCCCTTCGGAGCTGAGTACCGTCATTAAAAACCCCGATTTGTTGCGATTGAACTACGGTATTTTTGCATTACATCTGATTTTAATGGCCAGCTTTGTGGTGGTGCCCCTATTGTTACGGGATGCCGGCCTGGACAGCGGCCGCCATTGGCTGGTGTATTTACCGGTATTGGTGACATCAATGGCGGTAATGATACCGTTCATCATTATTGCCGAGAAAAAACGCCAAATGAAGAAAGTCTTTATCGGCGCGATCAGCATCTTATTGTTGGCCAATATCGGTTTTTTGATCTTTCATGACCAGTTGATCGGCCTGATTGCCTGTTTATGGCTGTTTTTCTGCGGTTTTAATCTGCTCGAGGCCACCCTGCCCTCACTGATCTCCAAAACCGCACCTGGCGACCTGAAAGGCACGGCCATGGGTATCTATTCAAGTTCACAATTTATCGGTGCTTTTTTAGGCGGCGCCAGCGGTGGCTGGTTATACGGCGAATACGGTGTCGGTGCAGTATTTATTTTTTCGGCTGCAGTGGCTGCCAGTTGGATACTACTGGCCAGTTTTATGTCGACCCCGCGTTATTGGGCAAATCTGCTGTTATCACTGGAAACCATCCCGCCAGAACAGGGTGCCGCCTTCTCCCAACAGTTACTCAAAGTCAGCGGTGTTGAGGAAGTACGTCTACATTTTGCTGAAAATGCAGCGTACTTAAAAGTCGATAGCCAAAAACTAGATAAACAAGCTTTAAGTCACTTTTTAAAACATTGGCAGTCACACTGACCAAAGCAATATCAATACGGAGACAACCATGCTGAATAAAGTCACACTCATAGGCCGATTGGGGGCTGACCCGGAGGTGCGTTATATGCCCAGCGGCGATGCTATTACTACTATCCGGCTAGCGACGAGCCGGCGCTGGAAAGACCGCAATAGCGGTGAGCGCAAAGAAGAGACCGAATGGCATCGGGTGGTATTTTTTGCCGGCTTGGCTAAAGTAGCCGGAGAATACCTGAAAAAAGGCAGCCAAGTTTATGTGGAAGGACGCATTCGCACCAATAAATGGCAAGGTCAGGACGGACAGGATCGCTACACCACTGAGATTATTGCCGACGAAATGCACATGCTGGACAGCCGCAGCGGCGGCACGGCGAATTACGCCGATAATGCCCCGCCACTCAGCACTTATGACAATCATGGCGCAGGTTCTTCGTCTGCATCCTCTGCGGCATCATCAAGCGCCTCAGCGCCAGCGGCGTTTGATGATTTTGATGATGATATTCCTTTCTAAGGTGAGATATCTACAGTATGAATTTTTAAATTCAGCTCTAACCGTTTTCCCATGCGCCGCATCAAGCAGCGCATGGCGTGATTAAAACCACTAGATTAATTACATTAATGGCAAAATTTCCGCCAGCAGTTTGCCGTTGGTGGCCAGAATCTGTTTGGGAAATATGCCGGCATTCCCTTTAAAATCAGTAACGCTGCCACCTGCTTCCAAAGCAATTAAAGCGCCTGCAGCAACATCGTAAAGATTGAGCTCCTGTTCCCAATAGGCATCAACCTGACCATCCGCCACCAGACAAAGATCCAGGGCTGCGGAACCGAAACGGCGCTGACCGGTACTGACTTCAGCTATACGGCAAAAGCGCTGCAGATTGTTTTCGTGCAGATAAGAGCGTAAACAAGCGAAACCGGTGGAAATCATGCTATCCGCCAAATGAGTTTCGGCTGAAACCTGGATAACCCGACCATTTTTAGTACTGCCCTTGCCCTTTTCTGCTGCATAGTAATCATCCAGAGCTGGAGCATACACAGCCCCCATGATTAATTCACCATTAATTTCCAGAGCCACACTGATGCTCCAAAAATATTGGCCTTTGGAAAATGAATGGGTGCCGTCTATAGGATCGACAATCCAACGGCTGACTTGGTTGGCAGACTGGCCACTTTCTTCTCCCCAAAAGCCGTATTCGGGACATTGCTTGCCTAATGCATCTTGAAGATATTGCTCTACGGCAACATCGGCATCGGTGACCAGGTCTCGGGCGCTTTTGTGTTTTACCGCTAGTCCGTTTAAATCACTAAAATAGCGCAAAGCTATTGCGCCAGCTTCTCTGACAGTTTTTTCAAGTGCATCCGCTGTTATCGGCATTGGTTTCTCTCATAGCTTGATGGGTACTTTCAAGTCGCTACAATACCCGCGATTCATTACAATTTGTGATAGCCGGTTTCGTCGTGCAGGACAATATCCAGACCTTCTACTTCTTCATCAGCACTGACGCGCAGACCTATCAGTTTTTCCAGCAACTTTAAAATAAGATAGCTGAACACGGCACTCCAAAGTGCGGTAACACATACTGCCAAAATTTGCACAACAGCTTGATGAGCGATACTGATATTGCCCAAGCCCAAGCCACCAAAGCTTTCGGCAGCAAACACCGCAGTAAGTAAGGAACCCACAGCCCCACCAACACCATGCACCGGAAAAACATCCAGTGAGTCGTCAATTTTCAGTACCCGTTTCACATATTGGGTAGCTGAAAAACAAACGGCTCCGGCGATGATGCCTATCGCTACCCCGCCTATAGGCCCAACAAAACCAGATGCCGGGGTAATAGTACCCAAGCCGGCCACCATGCCGGTAACTATACCCAATACGCTGGGCTTACCATAGCGCAGCCATTCAATTGCCATCCAGGTTAGCGATCCGGCGGCTGCAGCCAGATGTGTAACCACAATGGCCATACCTGCGGAACCGTCCGCTTTTAAAGTGCTGCCACCATTAAAGCCAAACCAGCCGAACCAGAGCATCCCGGCACCGGTAACAACCATAGTCATATTATGCGGCGGCATGGCCGTTGCCGGAAAACCGCGTCGATTACCCAATACCAGCGCCGCAACCAAGGCGGCTACACCGGCATTGACATGGATGACGATACCTCCGGCAAAATCCTTGGCACCCAGTTGCGCCAGCCAACCATTGCCCCACATCCAGTGGCAAATAGGCATATACACGATAATCAGCCACAGCGCAGAAAACCATAACATTGCCGAAAATTTCATTCGTTCAGCAAAGCCACCGACTATTAAAGCCGGGGTAATGATGGCAAACGTCATCTGAAACATAAAATACACGGTTTCTGGAATATCGCCTATCAACGTCAAAGTATTGAAGTTTGGGAGAAACATTTTTGCCGCACCACCAATTAATGGCTGATTAGCCCCCCCATCTGCAAAGACAAAGCTATAAACACCCGCTAACCACAATAAAGAAACCAGACAGGTGATGGCAAAACATTGCATCATCACGGATAACACATTTTTACTGCGCACCAGTCCGGCATAAAATAGAGACAAACCTGGTAAGGTCATGAACAACACCAAGGCTGTAGATGTTAGTACCCAGACTGTATTAGCCTGGTTGATTTCTTGTGCGGAACCCCAGGTAGGCAGCATTAAGCTAGCCAAAATTATTATGATTTTCATGATCAAAATGCCAATCGCACTGCAATTTTAGGCATTTGGCGGCAGGTAACTGGCAGAGGTTTGGCAACTGGGAGAGCCTAGAGAGGCATAGGGCATCCACTGCACTCCCTGCCACCAAACTCGCAGGGCCATAAATATTATTTAGATTAAATCCACACCACGCTTAGTACAGCGTAGGTATGGTAAACAGCTGGCTTAAAGCTTATTAAAGCTCTAGGCACTCAAGATTTGAGACTAAATCGCTTCTTCGCCGGTTTCTCCGGTTCTGATGCGGATAACCTGCTCCAAAGTTGATACAAAAATTTTACCATCACCAATTTTACCGGTATTGGCGGCTTTAACTATGGTTTCTACAGCCTGATCGAGTATGGTATCGACCACAGCGATTTCTAGTTTTACTTTAGGTAAAAAATCAACTACATATTCGGCTCCCCGATACAGTTCGGTATGACCTTTTTGTCTGCCAAAGCCTTTGACTTCGGTCGCCGTAACCCCGGACACACCAATTTCGGATAATGCTTCTCGAACATCATCCAGCTTAAATGGCTTGATAATCGCAGTAATAAGTTTCATGTGTTCCCCTCGAAATAATTTTAAGTAATCTGTATTGCCAATAATAAAGAATTATTGGGCAAGGTACAATTCATTGCCGCATACTGTGTGAATACTTTGCACTTAAAGCGCTTGCTTTCATACAAGTATTATGCAATCCAGTGTAAAAACAAAAAAGCGGTCCGTCGTCAGACGGCCCGCTTTTTTGGGCTATAACAAAGTCTAAAACAGTCTATTGGTGATAGGCTGATTCACCATGTTCGGCAAGATCCAGACCTTCCCGCTCAGTCGCCTCACTGACTCTCAGACCAATGGTCAAATCGGCAATTTTAAATGCAACAAAGGCAACCAGACCAGACCAGACCAGAGCAATACCCACACCCCAAGCCTGACTGATTAATTGAGTAACAGTATCGTATTCGGCCACTGCATTACTGACGTAATCGTACACACCAGTGCCGCCTAAAGCGGGATTAGCAACTATCGCTGTGCCCAATGCACCGAGAATACCACCGACACCATGCACACCGAAGGCATCCAGAGAGTCGTCGTATCCAAGCACTTGTTTCAGGCTGGTAACTGACCAAAAACAAACGGCACCAACAGCAAATCCCAGGGCAATGGAGCCCATAGGACCGGCCCATCCGCAAGCAGGGGTAATTGCCACCAAGCCAGCCACCGCACCTGATGTCGCACCCAACATGCTGGGTTTGCCACGAATCAGCCATTCGGCGGCAACCCATGATAAGGTGGCCGCAGCAGCAGCCAATAAGGTATTTACAAATACCAATGCTGCTAAACCATTAGCCTCCAGATTGGAGCCTACGTTAAAGCCAAACCAACCCACCCACAACAAGGAAGCACCTATCATGTTCATGGTAACACTATGTGGCGCAATAAATTCCTTTTTGTAACCAATGCGTTTGCCAACCAACAAGCAGCCAACTAAACCAGCAATACCGGCATTGATATGCACAACGGTTCCACCGGCAAAATCCAGTGCGCCTTTTTGGAAAATAAAGCCCGCAGTAGCCGCCGCTTTTTCTGCTGCAGCTGCATCGGTGTAAGCATCTGGACCAGCCCAGTACCAAACCATATGGGCCATTGGTAAATAAGCAAAGGTAAACCAGATGATAGTGAATAACAGGATGGCCGAAAACTTAACCCTCTCAGCAAAGGCACCGATAATCAACGCCGGAGTGATTGCCGAAAAAGTCAACTGAAAGGCAACATAGATAAATTCCGGAATATAGACACCTTTACTAAAAGTGGCTGCGGGAGATTCCGGGGTAATTCCGAATAGAAAGGCTTTACTCAAACCGCCAAAAAACGGATTTCCTTCGGTAAAAGCGATGCTATACCCATAGACAGCCCATAAAATAGCAGTCAAGGCAAAAATCACAAACACTTGCATCAGAATGGACAGCATGTTTTTAGCGCGAACCATACCGCCGTAGAATAATGCCAACCCTGGAATGACCATCAAAGCAACCAAGATAGTCGCAACAATGATCCAGGCGGTATCACCTTTGTTTATGGATATTACCGGCGCAGCAGCAGCTTCCTCAGCCGAACAAACCCCGCTAAAAACGGCCATTGCCATTAAAGCCAGGACAGCTAACAATCGTTTCATATTATGTCTCCTCGTAAAAAATTAAAGCGCTTCTTCGCCGGATTCGCCGGTTCTAATTCTGACTACCTGTTCCAGATTAGTGACGAAAATTTTGCCATCCCCAATTTTTCCGGTATTGGCAACTTTAACAATTGCTTCTACCGCCTGTTCCAGCAAACTATCGGCTACAGCTACTTCAACTTTCGCCTTAGGTAAAAAATCCACAACGTACTCTGCGCCACGATACAATTCAGTATGACCTTTTTGGCGACCAAAACCTTTGACCTCTGTCACCGTAACGCCGGACACGCCTATTTCGGATAACGCCTCCCTCACGTCATCCAGCTTAAAAGGCTTAACGACCGCTGTTATTAATTTCATATTTAACCACCTTTAATGCTTGAGTTTAAAAATTCCCACTATCACGCAAGCATGATATATGCCACTCTACAAGCTAATGATTTATATTACCTTTTAATTTATCCCTTGTTGAAATTAAGCTTTAACGCACTATTTAGGTGCAGACAGGCGCTAACCGCACCACAACACATCGCATTAAGTGAACGCCCAACCAATTACCAACACATTAGCCACCCCACAACCCTTTTAAAACCAACTAAAACCTCAAAACCCAGGCGAATACAGAGACCAAAGCTAGATCATTTATGGCCCATCAGTCTGTCAGGATCAATCCAATATCTCTGGCAACAGATACCCCATAAATTGCCAGAATCGCGATAGTGATCAGCTCATAACGATCCCTCACACTATCTGTTTAGTGACTAAAATCATGAGATTGCCAGCTTCTATCAACCCATTACCGTAACTTGATACAGGAACTTTTATCAGGCTTATCTATATACTCATATTTAGCTCAATCAACATCATTGCTTGCACCAATAAGCTTCAAAAATGCATTGGATTGGTGCGACCAACAATGGTCGCACCAATTTGGAGCAACATTTCCCGCCCAAAACATCGCTATCCCTTTGATTTTCAATGAAGTAAATCTGGCCTAGAAAATGCATTAGTATTTTCAGTAGTAACTAAAAACAAGAGGAAATTATCATGAAATTAAAGAAGGTTACCCACAAGCTGCAGACCCGCACTTGTCTTGCCAGCCTGGTTTTAATGAGTGCCACCACCGCTCATGCCGACAACTGGAAAGATGCTTCAGGTGCGTTTGAAGCCAGCGGCTATAATATTAATGATCTTAATTTTTTTAAGAAAAACAATCTTAAGCTGGGCGGCTGGGTAGAAACCAGTATCAGCGCCAATGATAACGCTAGACACGATGGCTTTAACGGCCCGGTAACTTTCCAGGATCGTACTTCAGAGTTGCAGCTCAATCAGCTAAATATGTTTTTGCAAAAAGGTGTAACTGCTAGCGGAGATACCTTCGATTGGGGCGGTCGTTTCGACATCATGTTTGGCAGCGACTCCATCTTTACTCAAGCCTATGGTAACCCTACTTATAATCCAAACACTGGAGCCGCAGAACCTCGCGGCAACTGGGATCTTAAGCTCAGCGGCGATCGTTTTTACGGCTTTGCCATGCCGAATGCCTACGCCGAATTCAACTTGCCTATGGGTGAAGGCTTGAATATTAAAGCGGGTCATTTTTATACGCCTGTTGGCTATGAGGTTGTAACCGCACCGGATAACTTCTTTGTCACCAAGCCCTATACCTTCCAATACGGGGAGCCTTTCACACACACCGGCTTGTTGGGTAGCTATACTTTCAACCCCAACTGGAACGTAACAGCCGGTGCCCTGACAGGTAGCTCGACTGGTGGTTGGGACGGCAGTTTCAACCGCAATCTGGCAACTTGGTCAGGCTTGCTGGGCGGCACCTGGACCAGCGATGATGCGGGTACCTCTTTATATATTTCCGGTACCGCCGGCCCACAATCTGATAACAACAGTAGCTTCTGGGGTATTTTCAGTATCGTCGGCAAACACAATATCACCGACAAACTCCACTTGATCCTGCAACATGACCACGGTTATGCCAATAACGTCATCACCGGCAACGGCCTGAATGCTGTGGCAGCTGGATCAACAACCAGTGCACTGCAAAATGCCGAATGGTATGGTCTTAACTCCTATCTGTTATATGATGTGACGGACAAACTCGGTGCCGGTTTACGTGCGGAATGGTTCCGTGACAACAACGGCTGGCGGATAGACGGCCCGGGTCGTTGCGGCGCAGCGGCAAATACCAACGGTTATGGCGCCTCAGCAACCAACTACAACTACGCATGTAATTCAAGTGCCTTCGGCGCATATCCATTTGCAGGCAGCGGCTATTATGAGCTGACCGCAGGTTTGGTTTACAAACCTATCAAATGGTTGAATCTGCGTCCTAACGTGCGCTTCGACTATGCTAACGCAGCACAATTTGCTGGCGGGAAAGAGCACACTCAAGTATTGTTCACCGCAGACGCTGTGGTGATATTCTAAAGTTATCATGAACTAGGTTTTGCTTGTTCCCTTTAGCTTCCATTGCAGCGATGCCTTGGAAGCTTTTGCTTTTATAGCTCTTTGCAGTAACTGGTAATTGATGCTATTGTTACCAACGTTTTACCACACTATCATAATAATAATTTTGTAGGAGACCATTGACGATGTCCTCAGTAGATGATGTACTTAATTTAATCAAGGAAAACGATGTTAAATTCGTTGACTTCCGTTTTTGCGATACTCGCGGTAAAGAACAACACGTTACCTATCCAGCCCACACCATAGATGCCGACACTTTTGAAGAAGGCAATATGTTCGACGGTTCATCCATCGCCGGCTGGAAACATATCAACGAATCAGACATGATTCTGTTGCCGGACGCCAGCACAGCCGTTCTGGATCCATTTTTTGACGACAAAACTCTGATTTTGCGTTGCGATATTATTGAACCTAAAGACGGTCAAGGCTATAGCCGCGATCCTCGTTCTATTGCCAAACGCGCTGAAGCTTATCTGAAATCGACCGGCATTGCCGATACCGCCTTCTTCGGACCGGAAAATGAGTTTTTCGTATTTGATGACGTGCGCTGGAATGCTGGTGTTGGTGGCTGTTCTTATGAAATCGACTCTCAAGAAGCCGGCTGGAATTCTGCCAAAGTTTATGAAAACGGTAATATCGGTCACCGCCCAGGCATTAAAGGCGGCTATTTTCCGGTGCCGCCAGTTGATTCATTCCAGGATATCCGTTCTGCAATGTGTCTGGTACTGGAAGAGTTAGGCCAAACCGTTGAAGTACACCACCATGAAGTGGCTACTGCCGGTCAATGCGAAATTGGCGTAAAATTCAATACATTGGTTAAAAAAGCCGACGAAGTTTTGGGATTGAAATATGTAGTGGCCAATATTGCCCATGCATACGGCAAAACCGCAACTTTTATGCCTAAACCACTGGTTGGTGATAACGGTAGCGGCATGCATGTCCACCAATCTCTGTCTAAAGATGGCGTAAACCTGTTCACGGGCAACCTTTATGGCGGCCTGTCTGAACTGGCTCTGTACTATATTGGCGGCATCATTAAACATGCGAAAGCCCTGAATGCCATCACCAATGCCTCAACCAACAGCTATAAACGACTGGTACCTGGCTTTGAAGCACCGGTGATGTTGGCTTATTCTGCCCGTAACCGCTCGGCTTCTATCCGGATTCCTTTTGTTACCAACCCTAAAGGCCGACGTATCGAAGTGCGTTTCCCTGACTCCACCGCTAACCCTTATCTGGCATTCAGCGCCATGCTAATGGCGGGTCTTGATGGCATCCAAAACAAAATTCATCCAGGCGAAGCCATGGATAAAGATTTGTATGATCTGCCGCCGGAAGAGGAAAAAGCTATCCCACAAGTTGCTTTCTCTCTGGATGAAGCCTTGAATGCGCTGGATAATGATCGTGAATTCCTGACTCGTGGCGGTGTTTTCACCGACGATACCATTGATGGTTATATTGAGCTGAAAAGCCAGGACGTACAACGTCTGCGCATGAGCACTCATCCTGTTGAGCTGGATCTGTATTACAGCTTATAAGCTCTCACTCCGTTTTTTCTGGATTTGAGCTTAAACCCCGCGAGCATTCGTGCTTAGCGGGGTTTTTCATGTCCAAAAGCCGGCATAACTCATTTATAATTGATACTTACAAAATTATCGGTGATACGGAAGCCATACCTTTAAATGCTATGCGCGGAATTCATTATACAAGCCACCAAGCACAGCGAAGTTCCGTCACTATTTCTCATTGAATATCAGCTGTGCAGTTATGGAATTTTTTAACTAAACAGTTTCTTACCTATAGACCTGATGAAAATTTTAATCGTAGGCAACGGCGGTCGCGAACATGCACTGGCCTGGAAAGCTAAACAATCTCCTCTGGCTGAATCTGTCTTCGTTGCTCCCGGCAATGCAGGTACAGCGATGGAGCCCGGCATCGAAAATATTGATATTCTGGCCGACGATATCGAATCATTACTGAATTTTGCTAAAAAACAAGCAATCGATCTAACGATTATTGGCCCTGAAGTACCATTGGTAAAGGGCATCGTCGATGCCTTCACAATTGCCGGTCTGCGCTGTTTTGGCCCTAGCGCCAAAGCGGCTCAACTGGAAGGTTCCAAGGCGTTTTGTAAAGATTTTATGGCCCGCCACGCTATCCCCACCGCAGAATATCAAACCTTTACCGACCAGACTGCAGCTATTGCCTATATCAAAGCCAAAGGTGCGCCGATTGTGGTTAAGGCTGATGGATTGGCGGCCGGCAAAGGTGTGATAGTTGCGGAAACAGAACAACAGGCCGTTGAGGCAGTACAAGATATGTTGTCCGGCAATAGTTTCGGAGAAGCTGGACATAGGGTCGTAATTGAAGAGTTTCTGAAAGGTGAAGAAGCCAGCTTTATTGTGATTGCTGATGGCGAACATGCCCTGGCTATGGCAACATCGCAGGATCACAAAGCCCGTGATAATGGCGACTTAGGACCGAATACCGGTGGAATGGGTGCATATTCGCCGGCACCTGTGGTTACCCCGGAAATTCATCAACGGGTGATGGATGAAGTCATTATGCCAACCTTACGCGGCATGCGTGATGACGGTAACGAATATACCGGTTTTCTGTATGCCGGACTGATGATAGACAAACAGGGCAACATTAAGGTGTTGGAATATAATTGCCGGTTTGGCGATCCCGAAACACAACCGATTATGTTGCGCTTACAGAGTGATCTGGTTAGTCTGTGCTTGGCTGCGCTTGATAAGAATTTAGCTGAAATACAAACGGTATGGGATGAGCGGGTTGCTCTGGGCGTGGTATTAGCGGCAGGCGGCTATCCTGATGAATACGCCAAAGGCCATGTTATTAGCGGCTTGCCTGACAAAAACAGTACTAGCAGCAAAGTCTTCCATGCCGGCACCCGCCTGAATGAAACTGGGCAAATAGTAACCAATGGTGGTCGGGTATTATGTGTATGCGCACTAGCAAATGATATAGCAGAAGCTCAACTTCAAGCCTATGCTGTGTGCCAAAACATAGATTGGCAGGATGTTTATTACCGCACTGACATAGGCTTTAAAGCGATTAAGCGCTAAAAAACCGGCGAGAAGCAAAATACTGCTCGCCGGTTAATTTCAAACGCTAGCAAATCTTGCCGCGCAGCAACAATCTTGTTACTGCGCAAATTGTTTAGTAGCGGTAATGATCGGATTTATAAGGCCCTTCAACAGCTACATTAATGTAGGCCGCCTGTTCAGGACTTAGCTGGGTCAGTTTGACACCCAATTGCGCCAGATGTGAGCGTGCGACTTTTTCATCCAGTTTTTTCGGCAGAATATAAACTTGATTCTGATATTGGTCGGCATGGTTCCACAATTCAATTTGCGCCAAAACCTGGTTGCAAAATGAGTTGGACATCACGAAACTAGGATGACCGGTAGCGCAGCCCAGATTCACCAGACGACCTTCTGCCAGCACGATAATGCGTTTACCGTCCGGGAAAATCACATGGTCAACTTGGGGTTTGATGTTTTCCCAAGTATATTGACGCAAGGCGGCAATTTCAATTTCGGCATCGAAATGGCCGATATTGCACACTATGGCCTGATCGCGCATGGCCAGCATATGCTCATGGGTAATAACACTAAAATTGCCGGTGGCGGTAACAAAAATATTGGCAATGGGCGCAGCATCTTCCATAGTCACCACACGATAACCTTCCATAGCTGCTTGCAAGGCACAGATCGGATCAATTTCGGTGATCCACACCGTTGCACCCAAACCACGCAATGATTGCGCACAGCCTTTACCTACATCGCCATAACCGGCAACCACAGCAATTTTACCGGCTATCATCACATCAGTGGCACGTTTGATGCCATCTACTAATGATTCCCGGCAACCGTATAAATTATCAAACTTAGATTTGGTCACTGAGTCATTGACATTAAATGCCGGTACTTTCAAAGTGCCTTTTTTGACCATATCATACAGACGCAGTACACCCGTGGTGGTTTCTTCGGACAAGCCCTTGACATCGGCCATCAATTCCGGAAACTTGTCGTGCATCATTACCGTCAAGTCACCGCCATCATCCAGTATCATATTGGGTCGCCAGCCATTCACACCGATAATGGTCTGTTCGATACACCATTCGGCTTCGGCCTCAGTTTCGCCTTTCCAGGCAAATACCGGAATACCCGCAGCAGCAATGGCTGCCGCAGCATGATCCTGGGTAGAAAATATATTGCAGGACGACCAGCGTACTTCGGCACCCAGGGCGGTTAAGGTTTCTATCAAAACTGCAGTCTGAATAGTCATATGCAAACAGCCGGCGATACGTGCGCCTTTCAAAGGCTGACTAGCTCCAAACTCTTCGCGTAAAGCCATCAAGCCCGGCATTTCGGTTTCGGCAATATTGATTTCCTTACGGCCCCACTCAGCTTGAGTAAGATCAGCGACTTTATAGTCACCAGGAACATCAGCAATTTTATATTCGGCTTGGCTCATGATTAATTTCCTTTTAGATTAAAGACCGGCAGCATCTTTTAGGGCTTGAGCTTTATCTGTTTTTTCCCAACTGAAACTAGGCTCGTTTCGACCAAAGTGTCCATACGCCGCAGTAGGCTGATAAATTGGCCGCAGTAAGTCCAGTTGCGCAATCAGACCTTTGGGTCGTAAATCAAAATGTTCGCGAACAATTTTAACCAGCACATCCTCGGCCAGTTTACCGGTACCAAAAGTTTCAATGCTGATGGAAGTGGGTTCAGCCACGCCTATTGCATAAGATACCTGGATTTCACAGCGTTCGGCCAGACCGGCTGCAACGATGTTTTTAGCCACATATCGACCCATATAAGCCGCCGATCTATCCACTTTGGATGGATCTTTACCGGAAAATGCACCGCCGCCATGCCGGGCCATACCACCGTAGGTATCGACGATGATTTTACGTCCGGTCAGCCCGCAATCCCCGACCGGGCCGCCGATAATAAATTGTCCGGTTGGATTGATAAAGTATTTGGTATCTTTATGTAGCCATTCTTTTGGTAAAACCGGCAGGATAATTTCATCCATAACCGCTTCTACCAGCAATTTACCGCCGATTTCTGGGGAATGCTGAGTCGACAGCACAACAGCATCAATTGCCACCGGCTTGCTGTTTTCATAACGGAATGTTACCTGACTTTTGGCATCTGGACGCAACCAAGTCAAAGTTTTATTTTTACGCACCTGGGCCTGTCTTTCTACCAGACGGTGAGCATAAGTAATTGGAGCCGGCATAAATACATCGGTCTCGTTGCTGGCATAGCCGAACATCAAACCCTGGTCACCTGCGCCCTGTTCATGATTGTCGCTCTCATCAACCCCCATGGCAATATCAGCCGATTGTTTGCCGATAGCATTCAACACAGCACAACTATGACCATCAAAGCCAATGGCGCCGTCATCATAACCAATATCACAAACAACTTTTCTAACCAGCTCTTCTGTATCCACCCAGGCATTGGTAGTGATCTCACCAGCCAATACCACCATGCCAGTTTTGACTAAAGTTTCGCAGGCGACTCTGGATCGTGGATCTTGCGCCAGCAAAGCATCGACGATAGCATCGGAAATTTGATCAGCAACTTTATCAGGATGCCCCTCGGATACGGATTCAGAAGTAAAAAGGTAGTTTTTATTCACGGGCGTGTCCTCAATCCAAAATAAAAAATTCGTAGTTATAAAAAAGGCCGTCTCCAGACGGCCTGAGTAGTGGTGGGCCCTGTAGGACTTGAACCTACGACCTGCCGATTATGAGTCGGAAGCTCTGACCAACTGAGCTAAGGGCCCCGATAATTTTGCGATTTTATACCGCTTTATTCACCATCCAGAAAACATCTTAATTGTTCGGATCTGGATGGATGTCTTAATTTTCTTAACGCTTTCGCCTCAATTTGACGTATCCGCTCACGGGTTACATCAAACTGTTTACCAACTTCTTCCAATGTATGATCAGTATTCATATTGATACCAAACCGCATCCGTAAAACTTTGGCCTCACGCGCGGTCAAACCTGCCAAAACATTTTGCGTGGATTCGCGTAGACCGGCGATTGTAGCAGATTCTACCGGCGATAGCATCTTTGAATCTTCAATAAAATCACCTAAATGCGAATCTTCGTCATCACCGATGGGTGTTTCCATGGAAATCGGCTCTTTGGCAATTTTCAGTACCTTACGAATTTTGTCTTCGGGCATTTCCATGCGCTCGGCCAATTCTTCTGGAGTTGCCTCCCGCCCCAGTTCCTGCAAAATTTGCCTGGATACACGATTCAGCTTATTAATGGTTTCGATCATATGCACCGGGATCCGAATCGTTCTGGCTTGATCGGCTATTGATCGAGTAATGGCCTGACGTATCCACCAGGTTGCATAGGTAGAAAATTTGTAACCGCGTCGATACTCAAACTTATCCACCGCCTTCATCAAACCGATATTGCCTTCCTGAATCAAATCCAAAAATTGCAAACCACGGTTGGTATATTTTTTGGCTATGGAAATTACTAAGCGCAAATTGGCTTCTATCATTTCCTTTTTAGCGCGTCTGGCTTTGGCTTCGCCCTGGGTAATATTCCGACAAATCGATTTCAGAGCCGCCACACTCAAACCATAATTGGACTCAATTTCAGCCATCTTTTGCTGGGAAGCTATAATCTGCTGCTGATGTTCCTGCAATGCCGCCGCATAATGCGGATGAGCTTCGATGTATTGAGGCAGCCAGCTACTATTGGTTTCGTTTGCAGTAAAAGCTGCCACAAAATCTTTGCGCGGAATTTTGGCTTTCTTGACAAAAATATCCAGCAACAATTTTTCCTGATTGCGTATCTCCAACACCAGCTCATCGGAAAGCGTTACCATTTTTTTCAGGTATTGTGGAGCCCACTTGAATTCGGAAAACACCTCGGACAATGCGTCAAAAGCTTTTTCGGTTTTCTCTTGACCATAACCATGTTTTTTAAGCGCTGAATTAACCGATTTAAGCGCTTTTCTAACCAGATCCACCTTTTGTTTAACTTCTTCGAAATCGATAGACCGAGTTTCTTCTTCCTCAGCTTCCTCAACAGGGGCTGCGTCCAGCTCTTCAGCGACATCCAGCTCAACTTCAGTGAGATCCACAAAGCCCAACACCATATCACTCAGGCGCAGCTCGGAATCATCATTTTGCAAAGAATCGAAAGAGGCTAAAAATGATTCAACAATAAAACCGGAATGGGCAATGGCGTTAACCATTTGCCGCTGACCTTCTTCGATCCGTTTGGCTATTTTCAGCTCTTCTTCGCGGGTTAACAATTCCACTGAACCCATTTCCCGCATATAGAGCCGCACCGGATCGGTGGTTCGACCAAATTCACTGTCCACAGAAGCCAAGGCCGCCACTTCAGCAACCTCCTCATCGTCATCTGCAGTGACAACGGCATCCGAAGTAATCAGCGAATCGTCATCGTCTGGAGCAACTTCATAAACCTGAATACCCATGTCATTGATCATACCAATGATGTCATCGATTTGTTCAGGATCCATGATGTCGCTAGGCAAGTGATCGTTGACTTCCGCATAGGTCAGATAACCTTGCGCTTTGCCTTTGGCGATCAATTGTTTAAGTTGGGATTGCTGTTGCTCTTGATTCATCATTAACTCACAAAATACTTTTCAGCACCAATCACGGCATAACAGCGTATTATAAATGTTTAACACGCCACTGTCATCCTGGATTATAATTTACCGCCCATCTTGTACTCCTCCATTTCTGCTGGAGTCAAAGCTTCGCCACGGCTGACTTTTTCTATCAATTTACTCATCCGGCTTTCTCTGGACAACCTCACCAATTGTTGCAGAGCGCCTAAAAACTCACCAGCTTCTCCGCCATCAGGAATATCCCAAACCAAATTGGATAATGCCACAATAGTTTTGTTATGCGGGGTGTCCCGATAATTTTCAAGGAGCATGGCATTATTTTCCGGCCCAGTTGCCGCAATAACCTTCAACACATCCCGCAACAAATCAGCCCCCGCAAAATCCAGCACATCAAGATCCAGAAGTTGCTGCTCAAATTGTTTTGCTAACTGCGGGTGCTGCAATAACAAAGACAAAACTTTTCGCATTAAATTCGATTTTGGAGACTTTTTAGGCAACTGCCGCTTAACCGAATTCTTAGTCATAAGTTTAGCGGTTTTTTCGACTTTTTCTGAAACCCGGGCGCCTGATAATTCGTGCAAACGGTTAAACATTAAATCCCTAAAAAAACCCTGAGGGATTTTTTCCAATTGCGGCTTTGCCGCGGCCAGCAAACGGGATCGTCCTTCCATAGTCGTTAAATTTAAGTCAACACCCATACGCCCAAAAAAATAATCGGACAACACTTCTGCCTGAGTAATGCGCTGCTGAAAAGCAACCAGACCCTCTTCTCGCACCAGACTATCTGGATCATACCCTTGAGGCAGCAACATGATCTTGATTTGCCTGCCATCACGCAAACATGGCAAGGCCGCCTCAACAGCTCGCCAAGCAGCCTGCAAACCGGCGGCATCGCCATCAAAACAAAACACCAGCTCAGGACTAAAGCGAAACAGCAAATCGACATGAGCTTTGGATGTCGCTGTACCTAATGCAGCAACTGCGTTGACAACCCCAAATTGCGCCAGAGCGATGACATCCATATAGCCTTCAACCACCAAAATTTGGGCAGGCCGGGCATTTTTCTCCAACAATTCACAAAGGCCATATAACTCTTTACCCTTTGAAAATAATACGGTTTCTGGAGAATTAAGATATTTTGGCTGAGAGGCATCCAGTACACGACCACCGAAACCAATAACACGCTTACGCTTATCCCGAATCGGAAACATTAATCTGCCGCGAAACCGGTCGTAAGCCCTCCCATCTTCTTTGAGCACCAGCATGCCGGCATCCAACAGACTTTTTTGATCGAAGCGAGCCAATAAGGCATCCCAAGCCTGTGGTGCATAACCCAAGCCAAAATCACGCGCCACCTCACCACTCAATCCCCGGTTTTTTAGATACTCAACCGCCTTTTGACCTTCCGGGCTGCGCAATTGTTCAGAATAAAATGCTGCAACACCTTCCAGTACGACATAAAGCCGAGCAATATCCTGCTTATCATCAACCGACTTTTGATTGACAAAGGCCTCTCTGGGAACCTGTACCCCAATAAAACCGGCCAGATCCTCCACTGCTTCCACAAAATCCAAATGATTAAAGTCCATCAGAAAACTGATGGCATTACCACTGACTCCACAGCCAAAACAATGATAAAGCTGACGCTGACGACTGACAGAAAAACTGGGGGTTTTCTCGGTATGAAACGGACAGCGCGCGACAAAACTGCTGCCTGATTTTTTAAGAGGGACATGCGAATCGATCAGATCAACAATATCGACCCGCACTAGTAAATCATCTATAAACTGCCGAGGTATTTTGCCCGACATTTTACTGATGCCGACGTTCAGGCTACTAAACTAGCCTTGATTCTGGCACTGACAAAAGCCATATCCGCCCGCCCCAGCATTTGCGGCCTGAGCAAGCTCATGACATTACCCATATCTTTAATTGAAGTAGCGCCAGTCTCTGCTACAGCCGCCGCAATCAAAGCGTCTATTTCGACTTCGCTGAGCGGTTGCGGCAAAAAGCCCTGGATAACCACAATCTCAAATTCTTCTATTTCCGCAAGATCGACACGATTGGCATCCCGGTATTGCTTGATGGATTCACGGCGCTGCTTGAGCATTTTGTCGAGTACGGTAATTACTCGGGCATCATCCAGCTCTATACGCTCATCAACCTCAACTTGCTTGATGGCAGCCAGAATTAAACGAATTACACCTAATCTGGACTTTTCGCCACTCTTCATAGCGGCTTTCATTTCGTCCTTGATGTGTTCCGTTAATAAGGTCATCCTGCAGCCTTAGATTTGCGGACGACCGCGACGCAGATTTTTCAAAGCATAACGCTCACGCGCCAATTTTTTCAAATGGCGTTTAACAGCAGCAGCACCTTTGCGTTTACGCTCGGTGGTTGGTTTTTCGTAAAACTCGCGGCGACGCACTTCGGCCAAAACACCCGCTTTTTCACAAGCGCGTTTAAAGCGACGAATCGCTACGTCAAAATGTTCATTTTCTTTAACTTTAATTGATGGCATTATCAAAAATCCGATTTATGTTAGTATTCTATCGAGCTGACGGGCATCATAACCCGTTTAAACGATCGATTATACCCGCAAATTATTTTTTTCAAAAACTTAATGTACGTTTTAGGCATAGAAACTTCTTGTGACGAGACGGCAACTGCCATTTACCATGCCGAAAAAGGCTTGATCAGCCATACTTTATACAGCCAGATCGAAACTCACAGCGCCTACGGCGGGGTAGTACCGGAACTGGCCTCCCGCGATCACATCCGCAAGCTGGTTCCACTAATTAAACAGACTATCCAAGACGGCAAGCTCACTCCGCATGATATAAACGGCATAGCTTATACTGCCGGACCAGGATTGATGGGAGCGCTATTAGTAGGAGCGGCCACTGCCCGCAGCCTGGCATGGACCTGGGGCATTCCAGTCATCGGCGTACACCATATGGAGGGCCATTTACTGGCTCCCATGCTGGAAGACAATCCGCCTCAATTTCCCTTTGTAGCCTTGTTAATTTCTGGCGGCCATAGCCTGTTAATCGCCGTAACCGGCATCGGGGCTTATCAGTTACTGGGTGAATCACTGGACGACGCCGCCGGCGAAGCCTTTGACAAGACGGCTAAAATGTTGGGCCTGCCCTACCCAGGCGGCCCCAAACTCGCAAAACTTGCCGAACAAGGCCAAGAACGCTTTAAGTTTCCACGCCCTATGACTGACCGGCCTGGTCTGGACTTTAGTTTTAGCGGCCTGAAGACCTATACCTTGAACACCATTAACAGTACCGAGCAAACCCCGCAAGACAAAGCGGATGTGGCTTACGCCTTTCAAAAAGCCATGGCGGAAACCTTGACGATTAAATGCAGGCGCGCCTTGGAACAAACTGGCTTAAACACCTTGGTTATTGCCGGCGGCGTTAGCGCCAACCAAGAGATACGCAGGCATTTACTGGATATGGCTCAAGCACAAGGCACCCGGATTTATTTTCCGCGCCCGGAATTCTGTACCGACAATGGGGCAATGATTGCCTATGCAGGCTGCCAGCGGCTAAGGGCTGGACAAACCCAAAATCTGGAGATTTTTGCCAGACCACGCTGGCCTATGGCGGAATTAACTGTAACTTCACACTAAATCCGTCCATGCCCGGTAATGCTTAAGCACCGGGCAAACCGGGAACGGCTTACATATCTCACAGATAACAATCAGCAGTTTTGAGCAAATTAAAACACTTGACCAAACGGTAAGTATGAACCGGTTGTACGCCTAGAACCACGCCCCAATCGATCATGTATTTTGCAATCACAAAGCGAATTTTATCAGTTTTTTTGGTTAGCATAGACACCGCCTATAGTTATAATTATTTAGTGATTTATGATTGACTGTCCATCCAAACCCTGGCGAGGCCGGCCAAACCCAATATTGCGGACAGGAACAGCAAATTGCTCAGTACAGTATCCGCAGAATTATTGTTTAGCATTTTTTACCATTACAAAATCCTTTAATATTGATAGCTTATCGGCCAAAATGCGGCACGAATTTTGGCCGATAAGCTCAGCAAGCCAGACTATCAGAAAACTGGTACAAATTATAACCATAATTTATTCGAGGTTTTTTCGATTCCATCACATTTTACGTTAAAAAACGGCGAAACCGTATCAAGGTACATTTGACTCATTTGTCACTATTCATATTTAAGTCTGCTGCCTACCCAGGCGTCTGTTGTCAGATACTACAAACAAAAAACATCTGATCAACCAGCTTGATTGATATCGGCTGCGTGAAAGCAATTAAATATATTTGAGTTTTTAGGACTCCTGCCCAGACAACAATCGCTGGATATTGCTTTTGTGTCGCCATAGCAGAATGAGGGAAATCAAGCTAAAAGTAATGGTGAGATTGAGATCCGAGACGATTAGCCAGACATATAGCGGTGTTAATGTAGCCGCCACCAGTGCCGACAAGGAAGAGATTTTGCTGATTTTATAAACCAAAAACCAGGTACCGGAAACCACTAACCCCAACAGCCAGTTAACTCCCAGAGTAACGCCAAAACTGGTGGCGACACCTTTGCCGCCTTTAAACTGAAAAAAGATCGGGTACAAATGGCCGAGAAATGCGGCAAACACTACACTGGACAACACCAGACTATCCACCCCCAATTCCTTAGCTATCAATACAGGCAGCAAACCTTTGACAGCATCGCCAAATAAAGTAATGGCGGCCGCTTTTTTACCGCCGATCCGCATGACATTGGTTGCCCCTGGATTACCGGATCCATTAGTCCTGGGATCAGCCAACCCCATTAGTTTACAGACGATAATTGCGCTAGACACCGAACCGGTCAGATAAGCCAAGGGCGTCAACAACCACTCTATCATTTAAAATCCTCTCTTAATATGCAAAACTTGAACAGCCGGGTGTTTTACCCGATACTGGGTTTTTTAAATATCATAACCGGAAAGCAACAATGGATATTATCTTTTTAGGTGGGCTGGAAATCGATACCATCATCGGCATTTACGATTGGGAACGCACTATCAAACAAAAAATTGTGCTGGACATTGAAATGGCTTTTGACATTCAAAAAGCCGCCGCCAGTGACGATATCGCCTATGCTCTGGATTACAAAAAGGTTTCTGATCGGGTAGTCGATTTTGTCGAGCACAGCCAATATTTTCTGGTGGAAAAACTGATAGAAGAAGTCGCCCAACTGCTGTTAACGGAGTTTGCGATTCCGTGGGTAAAAATCATCTTGAATAAAAAAGGTGCCATCAGCCGGGCTCAGGATGTGGGTATCATCATTGAACGTGGACAAAAATCATGACCGTGGGCTATATCAGTGTCGGCAGCAATATTGACAAGGATATCAATATCCCTTCCAGCTTACGCAGCCTGCGCCTATTGTTTGGCGACATTATTATTTCCAGCATTTACGAAACAGCGGCCGTAGGATTTGTGGGAGACACTTTTTACAACTTGATAGTCCGATTTGTTTCGGAACTCAGTGCAAAGCAGGTTGCTAAAGCTTTACGCGAAATAGAACTGACGCATGGCCGCAATCGGGAAGCAGCCAAATTTTCATCCCGGACACTAGATTTGGATCTAATATTGTATGGTGAACAGGTAATACGTGATGGTCGTTTAAGCATTCCCAGAGACGAAATAGAACGCTATGCCTTTGTGCTAGAACCTTTGGCGGAGATTGCCGGTAATGAGCTGCATCCCATCAGTAAAAAATCTTTTGCCGAGTTGTGGCAAAATTTCGACCAAACCGATCTGCAACAGCGCCGGGTGCAGCCACCTTGGCCGTCAAATGAATAGACGCCGCCCGCCGTCTACTGTTAGGGTATGCCCAGTAATATAATCAGCCTCAGCAATTAAAAAACTCACGGCTTGGGCAATATCTAGAGCTTGGCCGATATGCTGCAAAGCCACACGGTCAATTATCTGCTGCTTTTGCAGGACTTCTAACTCCTGTTCCGGCCACAACATCGCGCCGGGAGCAACCGCATTAACCCGTACCGCCGGCGCCAGTTCCTTGGCCAGACATTGGGTCATTGCCACCAATCCTGCTTTAGTAATGCTGTATACCGGATATCCGGGTAAACTGCGCTCGGCATAAATATCGACAATATTGATGATACAACCCCGACGTTCGGTTAAAACCGGCGCCAAGGCCTGCGCCAAAAAAAACGGCGCTTTGAGATTGCTATTGATCAACAGATCCCAATCCGACTCACCAACCTGACCAACCGCTCCAGGAAAAAACTGTGCGGCATTATTGACCAATACATCCACACCTTGCCAACTAGCTTGAGCTATATCAACCAGATTCTGCAATTCCGACAGCTTGGTCAAATCAGCCTTAACCGCTATTGCGGAATCGGCTCGCAGGGCATTGAGTTCGCGGCATAGCTGTAAAGCCGGTGCAATAGAACAGTGATAATGCACGATGATATTACAACCACGCTCATGCAGTAAACGGGCGCAAGCCGCACCAATACGCCGCGCTGCGCCCGTTATCAGTACATTTTTCCGCACTTCAGCCGCCGGTGCTTATGGATTAGCCGCTAAACTCGCCAGCAATTTTTTTCTGATAAAAAAACAAGCCAACACGGAGCAGGCTACGGGTGATTGCGTCAACAGAAACTCAACGACAGAATGTTTTGGCACCATATCCGCCAATGGTACAACTATCAGCATTTTCGACAGCCACCAAGTTAACCAGTAACCGATCAAGCCAATAATAGACCAGTTTAATAATGGCCCGCCGTGATTTTTAGCCGTTAAGTAAAACCATATCAACGTCAAGATACCAAATAATTTAGCCAAAAATAACATAATCCCCTCCCAATTCTATTGTTATTTATGCGGCAAGTATGGGCCGCCTTGGCAATGTAATCAAAAAACACTCAAATATCAACAAGGTATTAGCCGCCAAAATAACAATAAAACTAAGATTATGCTGCTACCGTCCGTCCAGTCAACCGATACAGCTTATAATCGGTAAGCTCTGCAACCCGATCCGGCTCGGTCGGATCTGACTCCAAGATGCTTTCGCTGTATGCCAGCTCTATTTCAAAATCATTGGCATAGAGGACGGCTATTTCGGCGGCAATACTGGAAACATCAGCAAAACTAATTACTTCTTCGTGATCTTCTGCAGTCAGCAGAAAAACCTTCACCTGCTCAGGTACAATCAAACGTAACTGAGCAACATAAAGGCTACGGATATCTTCCGGCAAAGCAGTCAGAGCTGCCCGGTCATAAATCAAATCAACCTGACCCAAATCAATCTTGGTCAAAGCAAAATAATCTCCACATAAGATAGTAATGCGCTCATATTTCCATACTATAAATTTTCCGATGCGGCGGCGCTCAGGTTTTAAGCGATTTTCCCGAAAAAAAGCTTTAACGGCAATCGGACTCAATTCCACACCGATAACCTCATAGCCTTGGTTGGCCAGCCACAACATATCCAGACTTTTTCCGCACAAGGGTACAAATACCCGACTGCCGGGAGCGCTATCAAATGCCGGCCAGAATCGGGTTAACAAGGTATTAACTTTATTTTGATGAAAATCGTTACGCCGATCCCGCCAAAACTGTAACCACAAGGGGTTATCCCGGCCACTCACGCGATGACCTGCTCGGCATTATTGCGGTTAAAAGTCAAAAAACAACCTTTATAGACATCACCGTTTTCAGTAAGACTATTGGCGCGCCGACTGGAATAGCCAAAACCCAAATCCGTCATTTCCCGACAAAATGCCACTCGATTGCCTCGATCAGGATCAACAATAATCACCTGCACAGCCGTTGCGGAATGCCGATGAATAAAATTAGCCAATTGTTCCGGCTGCTGGCGTTCATAAAGCACATCGCTGCCTATAATCACGTCAAAATGGCCCAAAGCCGGATTTTCTCTGTCCCAGCTACCGGTTTTATACTTGATGGGACCAAGCTTATTCAGCAATACATTCTGCTGCAAAAAATTTTCACTGAGAGGGTGCCAGTCACTGACCGTAATATCAGCACTACGGTGATGAGCAACCAGACTGGGTAGGGCCAGACCGGCGCCAATTTCCAGGATGCGTTTGCCGATCAGATCGTAACTATCCATGAATAAGGCCAGTACTCGTGCCGAGGGCCATAATTGCCCAAACAACGGCCAACCGGCGGGAGGGACTCCGGCCTGAGTTGCCAGACCGGCAGCATCGGCATATTGCTGGAGATCCAGCAAAGAAGATATCTGGTAGCTATTGCCGCCAACTGTTACAGTTTGCAGCCTCAGCTGATAGGTAGTCATAAACGGTATTTCTCGTTAACTGCGGTTGTGAATCAGGAAAAGTTTCTGATCGAACTGGCACAACGCTTCGCGAGAAGAGGGATGCGGCCGACAAGGCGCTTGCGGATAGCTGGGCTACTGGACTATAGGCTATCAATACAGAGTAACATTGCCACCCCCTACTTTGCTAATAAAATTGCCCGGTACGGCAAGTAATCGGAACTAACGCTGTTTTTCAAGTTTGGTTTGGCAGGATAAACAATATTGACAGGGAATGGCTTTGCGACGAGCCTCGGGAATAGGCTCACCACATTCTTCGCAATGCGTGGCAGATACGCCGTTATAAATTGTTTTACGGGCTTCCGCAACGAATAGCTCGGTCATTTTATCCATTCTTTCCACAATGGCATCAGTGCCGCCCGCCCATGCTGTTGACATAATTAGCTCCTGATCAATTCGGAATACAGCATCCAGATTGTGCTGCTTAGACGGGCATATTATACACCCGCCAAACAACACAGCCATCCTTGGCCATGGCCTAAATTGCCGACGACTTAATGGCCTTTAAAGTTGGCAATTTCGGCTTGCAATTTTTGCTGTTGCTCACTGGTCAGCAACTTGTAAATTGTGTTATCCAATTCAGCTTTTTGCAGGACTTTTTCCTGATGGCTGACAGTGGCTTTTTCGATCAGAGCCTTGGCTTTTTCTGTACTGTATTCATTGGAAAAGCTGAGTTTATGTAACTCCTGGATAGCCGACTTATCCTGGCCGAATTTTGCTGCAAATTCAGCTTTGCGACTCTCGAGCAAGTTTTTAATCTCAGTTTTTTGCGCGGAGCTTAAGTCTATTTTTTCCAAATACGGCGGCAGCTGGTCACCAAAACCACCATGACCATGATGACCTGGCGGATGATCCGGAAATTGTCCACAATTGACATCAACCGGATTGGCCAGTGCAGCCAGCGGCGCCAAACTTAATATCAACATTATCTTACGCATGATTTTTCCTTGTATCTATTGAGAATTTAATCTAACCATCAGACGAAACCTGAAATATTTCGTCAGGTTCAGTATCGCCTTAAGCCATGTAAAGTGCTGTTATGCAAATGTAAATTTTGGTAAATGTCTTTCAGAACGACTGGCATTGCTGTGCCTGGGCAGCTATGATGGCTATAACCCATTGCACAGGTGTAGGCGTGAGTAAAATTTTAATTATTGATGATGATGTCGATCTGACCGACTTATTTCAGGACTATTTACAACAAGAAGGTTTTAGTGTGACGGTTGCCCATACTGGTAGCAACGGACTGAATTTGGCCCTGTCCGGCCAGTTTGATCTGCTGATACTGGACATTATGCTGCCGGATATTAAAGGCACAGAAATATTGACTCAACTGCGTCGCGACAGCCGTTTACCAATTTTAATGTTCAGTGCCCGTGGTGACGATATCGACCGCATTATCGGCCTGGAATCCGGTGCGGATGATTATGTGCCCAAACCCTGCACACCCAGAGAACTAGTGGCCAGAATCCGGGCAATTTTACGGCGTAGCGAAACTATGACACCAGATGAGCGGCCAGAACCCTTAAGTACCGGTCATTTACAAATATGGTCGCACAAACGCAGGGCCAGTTGGCTAGGACAACCGTTGGAACTGACCAGTACTGAGTTTAACCTGTTGGAAACCCTGGCGCTTCACGCCGGACAAATTGTCAGCAAAACCGAACTTTCTGAAAAAGCATTGGGCCGCCCGCTAGCCCGGTTCGATCGCAGCATAGACGTACACATGAGCAGCATCAGGCAAAAATTAGGCCATCAAATCGACGGCAGTTCTTATATCCAAACCGTACGCGGCCAGGGTTATCAATTGATAAAGGATGAGTGATGGGGCGTTTATTCTGGAAATTTTTCTTTGCCTTCTGGCTGGCAGTATTGACAGCGGGTATTGGTGTCGGCACGGCGGTGTGGGTAAGACATAACAGCAACTTATTAAGCTCAGCAAACGAACAGGACATCATAGACAGCCATGCCTCGGCTTTTGTGAACGCTGCTGCCGGCATTTTGACACACGGCGGAGTCAGCGGTTTGCGTAGTTTTCTGGATAGTGTGCAGGAAGGGCCGTTCCCTGCGGTCTATGCCGTGAACGATGCCGACCAGGAAATTCTGGAACGCAGCCTTAGTGACTCGCAATTACAACAAATACGCAATCTATATTTGCAGCAGACGGCTAGCCCAGCCTTACGCATGGTTTCAGCTGATGATGGCCATCGTTACCTGTTGTTTGCTCCCTGGACAGCCCACGGCTTGCGTGGCAACCGGCATCAACCACCACCTGATGAGCTGGGTGGAGAGCCACCACCAGACATACCACGCCACCCCCGGCCTGGCCGACGGCCACCTCCGTGGTTGGCGATTAGTGCCGGCACACTGGCCAGCTTAATGTTCAGCGCCTTGCTGGCCTGGTATTTCGCCAAACCGATCCGCAAGCTGCGTAGTGCCTTTGCTGCCTTGGCCGGCGGTGCGCTCGATACCCGAATCGGTATGGCCATGGGCAGACGTAGTGATGAATTGACCGAACTGGGCCGCGACTTCGATCATATGGCACAGCAAATCTGCGCCCTGGTCAGTGCTCAGCGACATCTGCTTCATGATGTGTCTCATGAATTACGATCACCTTTAGCTCGCATTCAGGCCGCAATCGGCCTTGCCCAGCAGCAACCGGAAAAACTTGCCGCCAGTATGGAACGCATAGAACGTGAAACTCAACGTATGAACCAGCTGGTTGGCGAATTGCTAATGTTGTCGCGCCTGGAAGCTGGAGTCGATGCCGAAAAAATAAGCCATATTGATATAGGCGACCTGCTGGCCGATATCATTGCCGATGTGCAATTTGAGGCAGAGCCGCTGCAAGTGGGTATCAATTATAAGGGCCCCAACCATATCAGCGGTCAATGCCGAAGCGAATTGCTGCATCGCGCCATAGAAAATGTGTTACGCAACGCCGTTCAGCATTGCCAAGCCGGTGGTCAGGTGCAGACAACGGTTCATTTTGATGCCCGTCAGCGCCGATTGCGGATCGGAATTGATGATGATGGCCCCGGTGTGCCGGAACAGCATCTAGCAGCCATTTTTCAGCCGTTTTTTCGCAGCACTCCACGCGACAAAAATGGCGCCGGCTTGGGCTTGGCCATCGCCTACCGGGCCATTGCCGCCCAAGGCGGTGACATTCAAGCCCGGAATCGGCGCGGCGGTGGTTTACGGGTAATCATAGAGCTGCCATTACCGGCTTAAACGCACCAAAACATAACCGCAGCATTTTTGCGTGATATTTCAAGCACTCACAATTTGTACAGCAGTGCTAAAATAGCTGGACATTAAGCTTTAATTTATCCAGATATGAAACAGGTTGAACTTCTTTCTCCAGCCGGCACCATCCGCAATATGCGTTACGCCTTTGCCTTCGGCGCTGATGCCGTGTATGCCGGACAGCCCCGCTACAGCTTGCGGGTGCGTAATAACGACTTTTTGGCAGACAATCTTGCCAAAGGCATAGCCGAAGCCCATCAACTGGGCAAAAAATTTTTTCTGGCCGCCAATGTCATTCCGCATAATGCCAAAGTCAAAACCTTTATCAAGGATATGCAGCCAATAATTGCCATGGGGCCGGATGCGCTAATCATGGCCGATCCGGGTTTAATCATGCTGACCCGTGAACAATGGCCGGATATGCCTATACATTTGTCCGTGCAGGCCAACACCGTCAATTACGCCAGTGTCAAATTCTGGCAAAGCATGGGCGTAGAACGTATTATTTTATCCCGCGAATTGTCTCTGGATGAGATTGCCGAAATTCGCCAGCAATGCCCGGACATAGAATTGGAAGTGTTTGTACACGGCGCCTTGTGTATAGCCTATTCTGGACGTTGTCTGTTGTCCGGTTATTTTAATCACCGCGACCCTAACCAGGGTACCTGCACCAATTCGTGCCGCTGGAAATACGATACCGTTCCGGCCCAAGAAAATGCCGAAGGCGATTATATTCTGGCCAATAATTCGGTGTTATCAATGGCCGACATCAATCAAAGCTTTGATTCCACTGCCAGTTGCGGCGGTGCTCAACGCCACCCGCTGGCCGACAACATTTATTTTCTGGAAGAAGAAGGCCGTAAAGGCGAATATCTACCGGTAATGGAAGATGAGAACGGCACTTACATCATGAACTCCAAAGACTTACGCGCCGTTGAACATGTACAGCGCCTGGTGGAAATCGGCATAGACAGTCTGAAAATAGAAGGCCGCACCAAATCGCATTTTTATGTGGCGCGCACCGCCCAGACTTATCGGCAGGCCATAGATGATGCCCTGGCCGGACGACCATTTCAGCCGGAATTGCTGGGTATCCTGGATAATCTGGCCAATCGTGGTTATACCGATGGTTTTTATCAACGCCATCATACCCAGGATCATCAAAATTACATGTCCGGCTATTCCAAAAGTCATCAGCAACAGTTTTGCGGCGAAATCACCCATTACCACACCGATAGTGGTTATGCCGACATCAGTGTCAAAAACAAATTTGCCGTGGGTGACCGGCTGGAACTGATTTTACCAGGCGGCAATCAAGATATCGTGGTGGATACAATGCGGGATAAATACGGTAATGACATGCAGGAAGCTTTAGGCGGCGGTTATGAGGTGCAAATCAAATTGCCCAACCCCGACTGCCGTTACGGTTTACTGGCGCGTTATTATTAGGATATCGGCATGACATTTCAAACTGCGGAACTTTGCGACCAGTTTTCCGACCGGGAAAACTTTCAGATTGCCGAACCGATTTTTAAACAATACGGCCAAAAGCGGCATTTCAGTGGGCTGATTTCCACCCTGAAAGTGTTTGAAGATTACGCGTTGATTCAAAGCACCTTAGAACAGAAGGTCAACGACCGAGTGCTGGTCATTGATGGCGGCGGCTCACGGCGCTGTGCACTGTTCGGTGCCACGCTAGCTGAACTGGCAGTGGCAAACGGCTGGCAAGGTGTGCTCATATACGGCTGCATTCGTGGTGCCGAGCAAATTGATCAACTGCCGATTGGGGTAATAGCCCTGAACACCCACCCCTTGCGCAGCCACAAACATGCCCCGGGCGAAACCGATATATTGATTACCTTTGCCGGGGTCAATTTTAAGAAAAATCATTATTTATATGCCGATTGTGACGGAATTATCGTCGCCGAGACAAAATTGGATTAAAATCGCATTTCCCAATACCCTAGTAAAAGAGTCAAGATTATGCAAATAGTACTCGCTAACCCTCGTGGATTCTGTGCCGGTGTCGACCGGGCCATTGAAATTGTCGATCAAGCAATCGATACCTTTGGTGCACCGATTTATGTTCGGCATGAAGTGGTGCACAATCGTACCGTGGTTGACGGTCTGAAACAAAAAGGCGCAGTGTTTATCGAAGACCTAAGTGATGTACCGGTTGGTTCTTATCTTATTTTCAGCGCCCACGGTGTCTCCAAGCAGGTACAAAAAGAAGCCGAAGAACGTAATCTGACGGTTTTTGATGCCACTTGCCCATTGGTAACCAAAGTACACATGCAGGTTGCCAAACACGCCAAACAGGATAGAGAAGTGATTCTGATTGGCCACGCCGGTCACCCAGAAGTGGAAGGCACCATGGGCCAGTATGAGAAATGTACCGAAAATGGTGATATTTATCTGGTGGAAACTCCGGAAGATGTGCAAAACCTGAAAGTCAATAATCCGGAGAATCTGGCCTATGTGACCCAGACCACTTTATCCATGACTGACACCAAAATCATGGTGGATGCCTTACGCGCACAATTTCCGTCCATCAAGGAACAAAAGAAAGACGATATTTGCTATGCCACCCAAAATCGCCAGGATGCCGTACATGATCTGGCCGGCATTGCCGATCTGATACTGGTGGTGGGTTCACCTAACAGTTCCAACTCCAACCGCTTGCGGGAGATTGCCGAGCAACTGGGCAAATCGGCTTATCTGATCGACACCTATAAAGATTTGCAGCAGCACTGGTTTGACAACATCGGCACCGTTGGCGTCACCGCCGGCGCTTCGGCTCCGGAAGTGCTGGTGCAGGAAGTGATCAACCGTCTGATCGAATGGGGTGGAGAACAAACTTCGGTACGGGAAAATACCGGTATTGAAGAAAAAGTGGTGTTTTCGATTCCCAAGGAATTGAAAAGACATATGGAGGCTTGAGCCACTTTTTAGCGATGCGGCTTTTTGGTGGCACTAGCGTAGCAGTATTGCGGCCGCATGTTGATCTGGTGCATTACGCTAAAGGTAATGCACCGAACGCCCCTATCAATCAGAGAAAAACAATATGTGCAAAACTATCAAACTTCATGAAAATTGGGTAGCTCGTGCCCTCCAGATCAACAATAATCAAGACGCTGACCTTACTATATTTAAAAGATTGCAATAGTAAACAACCTTAACACTACTCTTCAAGCTAGAGCTCATATCGATTTTTCATCGGATCGAAAGTACAGCCCATAGGGAAATCGCCTTAGCTTTACTCTATGCACATCGGCCAGCATAAGGGAGGAAACGCAACGGGTATTCAGCTATACGCTCAAGCTGGAATTCAATCTCCGCTCTAAATTCCGCACCTAACCCCGTCTTTTCTTTCTCCTACCAGGTTCTGAGCTTCAATAATCTCAAGCCTGGCAGCGGGCATGAAGATAATACTTTTTATCACTGGGCGGCGCGTTCGATCAATTCGGCCTTTAATTCTTCCCAGCTTACAGCGTGGGCACTATCTCTATTGAACGTTGCGATGCGGCGCTGGAGTTCCTGAAACTGCGGCATCGGCAAAGGCGTTTCAGCTTCATTTAAACTATCCCAAAGCTCACTTATCAGGGCGAGGCGCTCCGGTGCGGTGGCGGGCGATGTCATCGTGAGTAAGCATGCTGATTGCAACGCCTATAAGATTTTATCTTTTGAATTTTGCAAGTATTTTGCTCGAATAATATCAAGGTCACATAGTAGTCGGCCAATCTTATTTTGACGGCTAGCTTGATTGGCTGCCGGGGTGTCCTGGCAGCCAATGGGTAAAGTTCATCCCTCAATATAACATTGGTGTATCAATAGTTTAACTACAAACTAACAACTACCGCAAATCTGCCAATATTTTATCCCTGACCAACTGGCCGGACAAGGTCACCATCGGCATACCGCCGCCGGGATTGACACTGCCGCCGACAAAATACAGATTGCTGAATTTGCTACTGCGTTGCGGAGCCTTGAAACCAAGGTTTTTATAACGATCAGCCACTACACCGTAAATAGAGCCTTGATTGGAATAATAACGGGCCTGAATGTCATGAGGTGTCCAGTATTCTTCGGTGACGATATGTTTGCGCAGATCGGTTAAACCCATACGCTCCAGCTTGTCCAGCACCCGGTCACGAAAGGCCAGATAATCTGCCGGGCTGAGCGGTTGATCTGGATTAAGATGAGGAATATGCGGTAACACTTTAATAATTTCGCAATCCGGCGGGGCCTGGGTAGGATCAGTTTTGACCGGCGCCACCAGATAAATGGTCGGATCATCAGACAATCGACCACTGTGAAACACAGCATCAAAATGTTGTTTGGGTTGATCGGAATAAAAAAAGTTGTGATGCGCCAGTTGCGGATATAAGCGGTTCACGCCCAGATGCAACACCAGCCCGGAACAACTAGGGGCAAAGCGTTGCAGTTTTTTCAATTCGGCAGGAGTGGCCTGTAGTAACTCGCGCATAGCGGGTAAGACTTCCATATTGGACACCACGATATCCGCTGCCAGGTGTTGACCGTCCACAAGTCGAACGCCAGTGGCTCGGCCTGCGGCTGATTCAATCGCGGTGACTTCCGCATTCAGGCGTATCTGCACACCCAACTCCAACGCCAGTTTTTCCATCGCCTGGGCCATTCCGTACATACCGCCTTTGACATACCATAAACCATATTCAAACTGAATATACGGCAACAGATTCATCAAAGCTGGGGCGTCATAAGGCGAAGACCCCACATATTTGATGAAATAATCCAATATTTCCACCAGTTTGGGGTTGGAAATAAACCGGCGCACGCCTTGATCCATACTGCGGAATACATCGAAACTGCGTAGACTGCGCAAGGGACCATAGAACCGCAACAGCTCCCAGATACTGTCCAGGCCTTGGGCAAAATAACCGACTTCGGTTTCTTGGCCTTGATGTTTGGCATAAGCCATAAACCGCTCAAATTCGCCGACAGCTTCCGGCCCCAGTTTAAGCAGTTCCTGGCGCATGACTTCGGCATCGCCGCTTAAATCCAGGGTAGTACCGTCTTCAAAAAAATTCCGCCAGTGTGGTTCTACCTGCTGAATGCTGACGTAATCGTCCATATTACGCCCAGCACGGGTGAACAATTCTCTGAAGATATGCGGCATGGTCAGAATGGATGGTCCCAAATCGAAAGTAAAACCGTCTTTTTCCAGAATATTCAGTTTACCGCCGACTTTGTCGTTTTTTTCCAGCAGTTCTACCCTAAAACCCTCGGTCGCCAGAGAAATGGCGGCAGACAAACCACCCAACCCGCCGCCGACAATAACGATACGTTTATTTTGCTTATCACTCATGACTAATAATCCCGCTTCCAAGGCAACAATAATTTTAGATTCTGCCATGCTTGGACAATATTGATGGCCGAATATTCACGGAAAGCCAGTAAGACCCGCCAATTGCGACGGATACGCCGGTAAAGAGAGTCAGAGCCATAAACAAAATCCATAAAGCCCATTAACTGCCGATAGCTGCGTTCGGTATAGGGAAACCAGTTCGGCTCTCGGGCTATCCGGCTGCGACTGATAAGACCCGACACCGGATAGCTGAACTGGCGCAAGCCTTCCGCACCATGATAACGGCCAAAACCGCTGTTCTTGACACCGCCAAACGGCAGACGCGGATGACCGGCGTTTTTCAAAACATCGTTAATCACCCAATTACCTACCTGCAATTGTGCAGCAATGCGCTGGGCTTTGTGCAAATCCTGACTCCAGATACTGACGTTCAAACCAAACTCGCTATCATTAGCCAGATTAACCACCTCATTTTCTGTCTGAAAAGCCATTACCGGCAAAAAAGGCGCAAAACTTTCCTCACGCATAATAAGCATGTCATGGCTGACATCCCACAATACCACCGGTCTGATGAAATTGCCGTCGCCCAGCAAGGGCCCAGAGGCTTTGGCTCCTTTTGCCAGCGCATCCTGATAATGCGCTTCGATCACCGCAAATTGGGCAGGTGAGCTGATCGCACCCAAATCAGCCTGTGTGCCTTCCCCGACCTTAAGTTTGCTTACACCAGCCAGTAACATGGCCAGAAATTCGGCATAACAGGTCTGTTCGACATATAAACGCTCTGTGGAAATGCACACCTGCCCGCTGTTGCTGAACGCACCGTATAAAGCGGCATCACAGGCCCGTAGCAAATAAGCATCGGCAAACACCAACATGGCATCTTTGCCACCCATTTCCAGCAGTACCGGTAGCGGATGCGTCGCGGCACGCCGCATCACTTCGCGCCCAGTGGCCAAACTACCGGTAAAACAGACCAAATCCGGCCCGGCATCAATTAATTGGGCCCCACACTCACCGGCACCTACCGCCCACTGCACCAGCCCATTCGGCAAATCCAGGCGAGCCAACAAATCTATAATCAGCTGTCCTATCGGTAAGCTCAATTCGGACACTTTCAAAATCACCGCATTACCGGCAAACAATGCTGTCAGCAAGGGAACAAGCGATAACTGAAACGGAAAATTCCACGGCGAAATGACTGCTACCACGCCATAAGGCCGCCAGCTAAACCCAGCAGTCGCACCCGGATAAGCAAATGGCGAAGTAAACACCGGTTGATAACTTAAAATCTGCGCAGCGTGTTTTTCATAATAACGCAACAAATCCAGTACCGGAAAAATCTCACCCAATAAGGCTTCAGTTGCTACCTTGCCGGTAGTTTGCATAATAATAGTGCAAATTGCCTTACTTTCAGCCAGCAAAATCGGCCGCAAACCTGACAGTATTTTGGCCCGTTTCGCCACTGGATATTGCGTCCAAATCTGAGCGGCGCTGCGTGCGGCCAATAGTTGAAGCTGGATGGTCTGCTCCGTGCTGCCGACAAAACTGCCGAGCAGCTTGCCGTCAAGCGGCGAAACTGCCTGTATTTCTACCATGATTAGGCCTTATTGGTTTTCAGCCAAGTGCTTTTTTTGATGTCCTGAAACGACACCTGATATTTTTTACTGATTAAATTGGCAGACAATCGCGCTGACTCGTATATTGTCGGCAAACCACTGCCGGGATGAGTACCACCGCCAACCAGATAGCAGTTTTGTAATTCCTCAAAGCGGTTACGTGGTCGCCAATACAACATTTGACTGAATTTATGCGACAGGCTGAAGGTAGCACCTTTGTAGACGTTTTCCTCGCTTTCCCAGGTTTGCGGAGTAATAATTTTTTCGGTTTCGATATGCTCACGAATATCCTTCAAACCCAGACGTTCGCCAAGCGTATCCAATACTTGTTCGCGCACGCTGCTGCAATGTGTTTGCCAGTCCACACCACTATCGTTATTGGGCATAGGCACCAGCACATATAAAGCCGATTTTCCGGCAGGCGCCAAACCTGGGTCGCTTAGCGAAGCATTTTGCACATAAAACGAAAAATCCGCGCTCAACTGCTTATTATTGAAAATATTGCGGATATTGGTATGATAATCTTTAGCAAAGACAATGGTGTGATGCGGCAGATCGTAAAGCTTATCCAAGCCCAGATAAAGCATAAATGTAGAACAGGAGTATTCCAGTTTCTGCAGCCCTTGCTGATTGTATTTGCGTAACACACCCGGCTCTACCAGATGGCTCATGGCATAGGCAAAATCGGCATTCACGATCACTTCATCCGCTAAAACCTCGCTACCATCGGCAAGTTTGACACCTTTGACGGCACCATCCTGAATAACCAGAGATTGGACACTAGTGCTGGTATGGATGGTACCACCTTCTTCTGCAATCACCTTGGCCATTGCCGCAGCAATCCGGTTCAGGCCGCCGGCCACATGATAAATACCGTATTCATGCTCTAGATAAGGCAGCATGGTAAACAGCGCCGGACAATCCCAGGGTGACATGCCCAAATATTTGGACTGAAAACAAAATGCCAAGCGCATTTTCTCGGCATGAAAATATTGACCCAGATTGGCAAACACACTTTTAGGAAACGCCAACCAGGGCAAAGCCCGGATTAAATCCCAGGACAAAAACGCAGATAGTGCCGAGTAATCCCGAGTAATGCAGGCATACAAGCGGGTAAAGCGCTGCCGCTCTTTAACCATAAACCGCTCATAACCATCCCCCCCCTCAGAAAAAACCCGGTTTAGTTCGGCACGCATTCGCTCACGATCAGAGAATACCGACAACTCCTGATCGGCATACACTAGCCGGTACATGGGCGCCAAGGGCAAGAACTCCAGATAGTCTTCACTGCGTCTGCCACAGAGACTGAACATTTCATCCAGTACCCCCTTCATAAGTAAAAAAGTCGGCCCGGTATCAAAGCAAAAATCACCCAGCCGGATAGCCCGGTTCCGCCCGCCAACTTCGGCATGATTTTCAAAAATGCTGACCTTAAAACCGCGTCGGCTTAACAGCATACCCGCCCCTAAACCACCGGGTCCCGCGCCTATAATGATAATATGTTTGGTACTGGGCATGATAAGAGGATAATCTATTGATTTTAATGCTTTTATTATTTAATTACTTCCACTGTCGCTGACTTGAATATCCACTATAGACCAATCCACCAGCGACTTACCGAGCAAATCTG
Source organism: Methylomonas paludis (assembly GCF_018734325.1). NCBI lineage: Bacteria > Pseudomonadati > Pseudomonadota > Gammaproteobacteria > Methylococcales > Methylococcaceae > Methylomonas > Methylomonas paludis. The sequence continues at coordinate 3,126,221 of NZ_CP073754.1, forward strand.
TCCAATGGCTACTAAGCTAGTGGTTGACCAACATTACTTTGACGGCAGCACCAGAGGATGTGCCGACTCTGAAGGCGCATCGTGCGCGAGTGATGCGCATCCTACCAATTATCCGTCAAAATAAGATTGGTCGACGACTGGAATTGTAAACACTAGGTGACAGACAATTCGTTTTGAATAATCCCACAAAACCGGCCAAACCGCAAAACAAGCATTGTTAAAGCCAAACAGCATAGCTTGTAACTCTAGCAAAGGAGATTCGGTGCGCGTCTGACTTCAGTCTAGCCCTGCCACTTTCTCTTCCACACCACGCCTAAACAAGGCTTTATATCGAATAATTATCAAAATATACCAATAATTTAATAAAAAAATGCTAAATGCCACTAAACTAGCTGATATTTATTAATTAAACGTAGTTTTATAATTAATTTTGATTGTATAGTTTAGATAACCGCAATAAAATCTTAACCCTGTCTACAACTACACAATAAAAATTACTATGAAAATACATAAATTACTGATTGCCATTGCTTTGCCAACATTGCTGGCTCTGTCAGGTTGCGAAACCGCACCTGTCAGCGAACCGGTTGTAGAACCCACCGCAGCCAGCACTCCATCCACGCCTACTGAGCAAACTGCAGCTGTTGCTCCAAAGACCGAAATCCCAACACCAACTGAACACTGTGCCAAACACCACCAAGCCGAGGACGGCGGCCATGATTGCATCAAACATTGCGCTACCCACAAGGGTAAAAAAGGCAAGGTGTGTCTGAAACATTGTGAGCACAAAGCAGTTGCAGAACATGACTGCGCCAGCCATTGTGCCGAGCATCCTGGCCAAAAAGATCAGGTTTGTGCCCAACATTGCTCTGAAGAAACTACCGCCAAAGCACACGCTTGCGGCGCTGAACACTGTGCGCATCATGAAGCCGAAGCCGCAAGTCATTGCAAACCCAGCCATTGCGCCAAACACACAGGCGGTGCTGCTCACCAATGCGGAACCGAACACTGCAAAAAACATGGCGGTGAAATGGCTGAATGCTGCGGCGCTGCTGAAAACAAATGCGAATAGTAATTCTGAACAATCAGAAACTTTACTTAGCATAACAGACTGAAAATCTGCCAGACTAAGGGTACTGTGTGGGCATCCTGCTCAGTACCCATTTTTATTTGCACAACATCTGATACTGAAAAGCCTAAGTGTTGCTCTATCTCCGCTCTGCCTAGCTGATCTTTTTTGTCTGTCAGCTTAACAACAATCTCCCTGATTTTGTTTGCCTAAATTCATGCCACTGCCGGCAAAATGCTACTGATGGGCATCAACATTAATTTCCCTCGCCAGCTTTACAGAAATTTATCCTTACCATTCAACTAGTTGATACAGCCTTGCCAAAATGGTTATTTTCTTGGCATTCCGTGGCTCAGACTGGCATCAAACTTGATACAAAATCATTAATTCTGTAGGTAACCTAACCCTAAACTAAATATTATGCCGATATACGCCATAAGCAGTGTAAAAGGCGACTATGCCTCGCTAGTGGGCTTGCTTGATAAAATCAACTTCAATCCTGAACTGGATTACTTGTGGTTTTGTGGAAACCTGATCAATACCGGGCCAGACTCACTGGAGATACTACGATTTGTGAAGAATCTGGGCAAACAGGCCATTACGATTTTAGGCCCTCAAGAATTACGTTTATTAAGCATAGCCAGCGGTTTTTTATCTGCAGATGCTGCCGATACCTTCAGTGAAATCCTGACTGCGCCAGATCGGGATGCACTATTAAAGTGGTTACGGCAAAGAGCCCTAATCCATCACGATGCCAAACTTAACTTTACACTGACACATGCCGGCATTCCAGGAGCATGGACCCTCAGCCAAGCCTTGACCTTTGCCTATGAAGTGGAATCAGTGCTTTCCGGCAGCAATTTTGCCAGTTTTCTGGAAAACAGACGTCAGGATCAAACCGGCTGGCATGCCAAGCTTAGAGGCTGGAAACGTCTGAACTTCATTACCAACGCCTATACCCTGATGAAATATTGCCAACAAAACGGCAAACTGGACTTCAGTGCCACAGGCCCTCTCCACAAGCAGCCGGTCGGTTTAAGGCCATGGTATAGGCAAACGGAGCGGCAGACCAGCCATTTGCAAATTATTTTTGCTGATGAAGCCAATTTTAACGATACACATTATCCAGGCATTTATCCCTTACCGGCACACGGCAAACCAGCGGCTTTGAAATTGTCTGCCATGCCAACCCTCATCTTTGCCGACCAGGAGTAGAAATGCCCCATCAAACTATCAACAACGCTGCACTTGCCGGGTTTAACGACTATCTGGCCAAAGCTAAACTCAGCATGAAACATCAGTATCAACAGCAACTGGCTGCGGATTTATCCAGTCAGCAATGGCAAAACTGTTTTCAGCGTAATGTGTTATTGGTATTAGCTCAGAGTTATGATCAGGCCTTGGCTCAGTTAATCAGCCTAAACTTTGACAGCAGCCTTACCCCAGTCAATCGGGGTTATTCTGAATTAACTCGACAAGTGCTGGCTACATTTGACGGTTTTGTTGATGAATTTTTACTATTTGTGGTCGACAAGCATCGCACCTCTTGCGCACTCTCCAATTTCCCGGATGAACATAAGCCGGACAAAGCCTATGTCAATGCCGTTAAACGCGACATAGCCGAACTTTGGCAAAGTTTTGCCTTAACCGCCAACGCTTACCTGCTGGAATGCCGGCCAGAGCATCGCCATTAAACCGGGATATCATTGTTTGACAAAAACAACAAAACCGCTGGCAGGAACCACGATATTGAGTAGACCTTGGTTGGAAGCGATGGCGGCACCATAATTTCCAATATTTTGTCCGCCATAAACACTTGCATCGCTATTCAATACCTCACGCCAGCTCGCATCCGGAATTGCCATTAAATCTTTCTGAATGACATAACCATTACTAAAGGCAATATTATTAAAGCTTGCTACGATAATAATCTGCTCGTCACCGTCCCAACGTTTAAAAGCAATCAGGCGATCATTATTGGACTGGTAGAGAATATCAATATTACGGCTCCTGATAGACTGAAAGCGGCGACTAAGGCTGATCAAATCCTGATAAAACCGAAACAGCCATTGTCCGTTTCCGACTCGTTCGCCGAGTATGTCTTCCCGATTCTCCAGAAAATGATCATAGGTATAGGGTTTTTGCGCGCCAATCTCTTCCCCCATAAAGAACATGGGGGTACCGGCAGAAAGTAGAGACAAGCCAAAACATACCCGGCTACGCGCTTCAGCAGCAACTCGGGTCGCACCGATAAGCGGGACATAATTGACAGCCACCACCAAGGTTCGTACAGAACCTTTGTCGTTACCCGCTTCGTCATGCGATTCCTGATAGACAATTTTTCCATATTGACTGGCATACAATTCACCGGAAAAACTATCCATCTGGAGCGGATCATTCCAGCCATAACCGGCCTGTTTCAGCAATCGCGCATGACCGCTGCCGCCATCCGCGTCACCAACCAAGCTGTGGTAAAAATTCATATCCCACACTGCATCGAACCCCAGGCCACCTTGAGCCGGCAATTTGGTTACAAAATCCTGAAAGGTGTAATCTTCGGCAATCAGCATAACTGTTGGCCGAATCATTCGCAGGGTCCGACTCCATTCACGCAGAAATTTTTGTCCGAAAACCCTGGCATTATTGATCAAGCGTCCATCCGCGTGTAGCCAGCTGTCCTGATGAATAGCCTGAGTCAAATCCACACGCAAGCCGTCAACATGCATTTCCTCAATCAGAAAGGCGGCGGCGCTGGTAAATTGCTGCCGAACTTTTTCTTCCCAAAAGCGCGGCGTATAACCGGTAGAACCATTATCAATATAGCCACCCTGACCAGCAGCGGGCCGTTTATCTGGGGGTAATGACGGATCATGTGCAGCTTGTTCATAAGCAGGATAATCGCTTGGCAGCCCTTCATACCAGTAATAAATATTTTGTACGTGATCGGTTGAATCGTATTGCCACTCGGCCCGATCAGCATTACCATCATAATGGTTGTAGACCACATCCTGTATTACCGCAATACCGCGTCTATGGCATTCACGGACAAAATGACGATATTTGTCACGCCCTCCAGCGCTTGATTCAACACATAAATGATGTGTGTCACCATAACCCCAGCCAATATTGCTGGAAAACTGGGCCAGTGGCAGTAGTTCGACAGCATTTACTCCAAGAGCGACCAGATGATCCAAAAAACTGATCGCATCGGATAAATCGCCAGGCTCTGATTTACCAAACCCCAAAGCACCGACATGCAATTCATAAATAACGATGTCCTCCAACCGGGTAGGCACAGCTAAACCTGGGGTAAACTCAGTAGCCCAAAATTCTTCTGCCGGAATTAGATCAGGTTCATTTCCTGGTGATGTGGAGGCGAAGTTTCTGCGGATTACATCCGGGTCAATAATTACACTGCAACTAACTGTTCCAGACAGGCTATCAGCACTACCGGACCAGGTTTGATCATTAGCCGGATTCACAGCCCCCTTGCCAATCTGGCTGCGCGAAAAAATATCTGTCCGGTAAACCGGATTATTTTGGCCGTTCAAAATACGATACATATAAGGTAAGCTTTTGAACTGCTCAAAATTTAGCACCGGCTGGCTTAGCCATACACCGTCAGGCATACGGCTAAGCGAAATAACCGGCTGAGCAGAATCTATCCCGGAACCATCATCGGCAATATAACCATTATCTAATGAACCAAATACCACCTCTGCACCTAGCGCATTAGGTGCCCAAACACCAAAGCGCAAGCTGGGAACACTACTACCGCCTAGATAGTATTTATTAGCCCCTAAACAACGTAAGTTAGTGAAATAATAGCGTTCAATTTGAGTTGACTGCGCGTTATTTAGAGTAAACAGACGATAGCGATCAACCGAATTTACATCTTGAATTTCAGTAGGAACACCCCAAAAATTACTGCCCTGAGGACCATCAAGCACCACCCCCCACTTAAAAGTCTTACTCTGATCAGCAAGTTCAAACGCAAGTGATGTCGTGAACATAGGACAGCCATCCTCGCCAAGCACTTCCTGCATAACAGACTCAGTCCAATTGTCTGAGTAACGGCCATTAACATCCCAGCTTCCGAAAAGACGCGGGTTGCGAAAAATAGATCTCTTTAAACCCGTCAAAAATTGAAACTCAATTGCCTGCGTTGCCATATTGATTCCTCAAATTTGGTTAAGAGCATTGCGTTATCTGGTCTGATATTTTGCTGATAGCGGCAGAACTAATGGCATTGTTTTGGTAATTGTTATCCTGCCTAATGTGTGTGTCAACACTTTTCTGGACGCACACTAAAGAAGCTAGCTGCAATTGATAACAAGTATTAATTAATAGCATTTGAGTTAGTCAATTACTTAAGAAATAATGATCATACGAGCAGCATTATTTCAGATAATTTTTATATTGCTATTTTAATACCACATATTGCTGAATAGCTGTTGATATATCCGCAGTTAAACTAGTTTTTGACTACTGCTGATATTGATAAGGCAACGGCTTTCATTAACCTGATTAACTTTTTTTCATGATAAGCACTAACAGAAAACAGACTATGTTTAATTTTATTATCAGTTAGTTACTCCAAGCCATCATATTGATCCTCGATAGCTTTAAAATGCTATCGACCGCTTTTGACTGGTTTTAATATTGCATTTGGCATGATTAATGCGGATTTTTTGCCGCATATTACTTAAATGGAGTATTAAATCATGCAATTCACCAAGAAATATTTGTTTGGCCTGGCTTTATTGCCCATCGCCATAAATGCCAATGCGGATACGATATATGACAGTCTAAGTGCTGTCAGCGCAGTTTCTGCCGGATTCAATCTTGTTTCAAACGCCAATTTCGGTCCATTGGCAGATTCGTTTTCGACAGGCGCCAACCCTTTTTCACTGACCGATGTCCAACTGGCGCTAACCAGTAATGACTCTAGCACTAGCGGTACGGTGACCGTTTCCCTGGTCAGTGACAATAACGCCTCACTTGGCAGTATATTGGCAACCCTGGGCACTATCAGCGATACCAGCTTGTCAGCTTATACACCAGCCACTGTCGACTTTGCCCAGTCTACCCCTATTCAATTGGCGGCGAATACCCGTTATTGGATAGAAGTGTCGGCGACTGATGACAGCAGCGCAGGCTGGTCTTATACCGCCGATACCACTGGAACCGGGGTGGCAACTGAGTTTAATGCCAATAGCTTTCAGGTCTATGCCAACGCGGGTGATCCAGCGCTAGCACTGATTAACAATCCCTACCAATTACAGATTAGCGGTGTCACAGCGGTACCACTACCGGGAGCCGCTTGGTTTTTCGCAATCGCGATCGGCGCTCTAAGCGCACTGAGACGCCGGCACACTTTTTCTAATGTTAATCAGGCTTAAACAGGGAGGCTTTATGTTTATTAAAAAACCAGCGCGAGAGCGCACTACCACGCTAGTCGTGACCTCATCACCGCGCTTATTGCCATTATTGCTTGGTATCGTTGCACTTAGCACCCAATCAGGTGTGACAGCAGCGGCTGATCCGTCAACGGCAGCCTATTATGGATTCGGCGGTACCGTAGCACCTGCCGCAGGCGCATCAACACCCTGGTGGCCGACCCCTACGCCTCAGGGTACACCGGCGGTGCCCAATCCGCCGGCAGCCAACAATGCGCCCGCTGGAGCACCTAACATTGTGGTGGTGTTGGCAGACGACTTGGGTTATTCGGATCTAGGCTCATTCGGTTCGGAAATCTCCACCCCTAACCTCGACAAATTGGCGAATAACGGCTTGCGGTTCCGCAACTACACCACCCACTCGTTGTGCTCACCGACCCGTGCGGCATTATTGACCGGCATCAATGGTCATTCGGCAGGTGTGGGGTTTATCGCAGACTCTAACCCTGGTTACCCAGGCTATGCCGGCGAAATTCAGCAAAATGCCGTCACTCTGGCGGAAACCCTGCATCTGAACGGCTATACCACGATTGCTACCGGCAAATGGCATTTGACCCAAGTTGCTGACCGGGTCAAAGATGGTCCTTATAACTCTTGGCCTTTGCAACGCGGCTTCGATAAGTTTTACGGCATTTTAAACGCTGAAACCCACCCACAACATCCGGATGCGATCTACGACGGCAACAGCAGAGTCCAGGTCAATCAGTATCCTAACGGTTTCAATACCTCCGATCTGTGGGCCAGCAAAGCTATTTCTTATGTTAAGGCGGCGAAAACGGCCAATCCGAATAAACCTTTCTTCCTGTATTTTGCCGATAATGCCGTCCATGCGCCCTTAAATCCGGATCCGGATCTATTAGCCGCTGTACATGCTAAAGGCCAGTATTCAGCCGGTTGGGATGCCATCCGTCAAGCCCGTTATCAAAAGCAGCTTAGCTCCGGTTTGATTCCAGCCAACACCACCTTACCGCCACTTAATCCCGGCGTCTCTTCCTGGAGCGCACTGCCCAGCGATAAGCAGCAACTGTTCACCCGTTATCAGGAAGCGTATGCCGCCTGGGTAGCCACCCTGGACCGCAGCTTTGGCCAACTTTACAATTATCTGGAAAGCTCCGGGCAGCTGAATAATACCATTATCGTGTTTGCATCCGATAACGGCGGCTCTCAGGAAGGCGGCTTGAATGGTACCACTATAGCCCTGGAAACTCTTTTCCTCGCCGGCAACACCAATGTGGCTTTCGATGAAACCCGTGAGGCGCAAATAGGCGGCCCACAAACTTCACCACACTATCCACTGGGCTGGGCCACGGTGTCCAACACGCCGTTCCGTGGCTATAAGCAACAAACAGTCGGCGGTGGACGCCGGGTGCCTTTAATCGTGTCCTGGCCGGGTCATATTGCCGACAACGGTAATATTCGCACCCAGTTCACGCATGTTACGGATATTGCTCCCACCCTGCTGGACATCGCCGGTATTCAACATCCGACGGTTTACAACGGCATACCGACCAAACCCATCGAAGGCACCAGCTTCCGCTATCTGTTGGATGGCAGCAACCCGGCCACAGCAGCGGAGCAACATACTCAGCAATACTTTGAACTGGCCGGCAACCGGGGTTATTATCTGAACGATGGCACACATGCCTGGTACGCAGTGACCGAACACACCGCGGGAACAGCCTTCTCGGCTAGCGAATGGCAACTCTACGATCTGAATCAGGATTTTACCGAAACCCAAAATCTGGCATCAGCCAATCCGTCACAAGTGACCGCTTTGGATAGTGCTTTCACCACGGCGGCATGGGCGCATCAGGTTTATCCACTATTCCAGGGATCCACAGCTATTTCTACATCTCAACAGCCAGCTTATTTGGCAAACCGGATCCAACCCATAACCGTAAGCCAAGGCGCATGGGTGGATCAATCCACTATCCTGCCGCTGATCTCACCCTATTGGAACCCATACGGCAGCACGGCAGCAGGCGCTATACACACAGCAGGGAACTATAGCATCAACGCCACAGTTAATTATAACGCCGGTAATCAAGGCATAATTTTTGCGGAAGGCGGGGATGATTTAGGCTTGGTACTGTATATCCAAAACGGTAACCTGATTCTGCAAAATGTTGCTTTCGGTGTTCCCACTAGTCTGAATCCGATTCCATTGACACCGGGCACACAGAACATTTCGTTAAATTTTACAGCGGGTGCTCCAACTGGACTAGGCGTCGGCAATGGTTTGGCAACGCTTACTGTCAACGGCTCATCCGTTTCAGGACAACTGCCGTCCTGGCTGGTTAGCTTACCGTCTGATTTTGGCGGACCACTCGATGGTTTTGATGTCGGTTTGGATCGCCGCGCCCCTGTTTCATGGACGCTGTATAACAAATATGGCACATTTCCCTATACAGGTACCATTAGTCAAGTTACCGTCACACCAGGCGTTTCTCAACCCTGATAGTGTCCGGTTAAGCTAAACCTGACTGGGAAGGCCGAGTCAACCGCAAGGCTGGCTCGGCCTTCTTCTTATTTTCTATTCCACACTTTCCAGGCAAGTACTCATGCAAAGACTTCTTAATATAAGGATAAGCAATGAGAACGCATTTTCTAAACCAGGTTGACCTACCGATATTACCGTAATCTGCTATGCCTAGTATTTTTAGACTCTAAATGGTATTCGGCACTTTGCTATTTTAATACCACATATTGCTGAATAGGTGTTGGCATATCCGCAGTCAAACCAATTTTGGAGTACTTCGGATATTGATGCGGCAACAAGTTTCATTAATCGATTAACTTTTTTTATGATAAAAGCATAAAAGAATATCTAATATTTAACATTCATTATCAGCTGCTTAGCTTACAAAACAGATTAAACTTCAATACCATTAAAAACTATTAGCCGTGGTTTGCCGGCCTCGATCCTTCATTTGGCATGATTAATGCGAATTTTTTGCCGCATATTACTTAAATGGAGTATTAAATCATGCAATTCACGAAGAAATATTTGTTTGGCCTGGCTTTATTGCCTATCGCCATAAATGCCAATGCGGATACGATATATGACAGTCTAAGTGCAGTTTCCGCCGGATTCAATCTTGTTTCAAACGCCAATTTCGGCCCACTGGCAGATTCGTTTTCAACCGGCGCCAACCCGTTTTCACTGACAGATCTCCAACTAGCGCTAACCAGTAATGACGCTAGCACCAGCGGTACGGTGACCGTTTCTCTGTTCAGTGACAGCGACGCGTCACTTGGCAGTTTATTGGCAACCCTGGGTACTATCAGCGATACCAGTTTGTCAGCTTATACCCCCACCACTGTCGATTTTGCCCAGTCTACCCCTATTCAATTGGCGGCGAATACCCGTTATTGGATAGAAGTGTCTGCGACTGATGACAGCAGCGCCGGCTGGTCTTATACCACCGACACCACAGGCACTGGCGTGGCAACTGAGTTTAATGCTAATAGCTTTCAGGTCTATGCCAACGCGGGTGATCCTGCACAAAATTTGATTAACGACCCTTACCAATTGCAGATTAGCGGCGTCACAGCCGTGCCTCTGCCGGGAGCCGCTTGGTTTTTCGCTACCGCGGTCGGCGCGCTAAGTGCACTGAGACGTCGGCACACTTTTTCTAATGTTAATCAGGCTTAAAACAGGGAGGCTTTATGTTTATTAAAAAACCTGCGCGAGAGCGCACCACCACGCTAGTCGTGACATCATCACCCCGCTTATTGCCTTTGTTACTGGGTATCGTTGCGCTGAGCAGCCAATCAGGTGTGGCATCAGCAGCAGATCCGTCTACCGCAGCCTATTATGGATTCGGCGGCACCGTTGCACCTGCCGCAGGCGCATCAACGCCGTGGTGGCCGACCCCGACGCCTCAGGGAACACCGGCGGTACCCAATCCGCCCGCAGCCAACAATGCACCGGCCGGCGCACCTAACATTGTGGTGGTATTGGCAGACGACTTGGGTTATTCGGATCTGGGCTCATTCGGTTCGGAGATTTCCACCCCTAACCTCGACAAATTGGCGAATAACGGCTTGCGGTTCCGCAACTATACCACCCACTCGTTGTGCTCACCGACCCGTGCGGCCTTGTTGACCGGCATCAATGGTCATTCAGCAGGTGTAGGCTTTGTAGCGGATTCTAATCCGGGTTACCCAGGCTATGCCGGCGAAATTCAGCAAAATGCCGTCACTCTGGCGGAAACCCTGCATCTGAACGGCTATACCACGATTGCTACCGGCAAATGGCATTTGACTCAGTTGGCGGATAGATCAAAAGACGGTCCATACACTTCCTGGCCTCTACAACGCGGCTTCGATAAATTTTATGGTTTTTTAAGCGGCGAAACGCATCCGCAACATCCAGACCTGATCTACGACGGCAACAGCAGAGTCCAGGTCAATCAGTATCCTAACGGTTTCAATACCTCCGATCTGTGGGCCAGCAAAGCTATTTCTTATGTTAAGGCGGCGAAAACGGCCAATCCGAATAAACCTTTCTTCCTGTATTTTGCCGATAATGCCGTCCATGCGCCCTTAAATCCGGATCCGGATCTATTAGCCGCTGTACATGCTAAAGGCCAGTATTCAGCCGGTTGGGATGCCATCCGTCAAGCCCGTTATCAAAAGCAGCTTAGCTCCGGTTTGATTCCAGCCAACACCACCTTACCGCCACTTAATCCCGGCGTCTCTTCCTGGAGCGCACTGCCCAGCGATAAGCAGCAACTGTTCACCCGTTATCAGGAAGCGTATGCCGCCTGGGTAGCCACCCTGGATCGCAGCTTTGGCCAACTTTACAATTATCTGGAAAGCTCCGGGCAGCTGAATAATACCATTATCGTGTTTGCATCCGATAACGGCGGCTCTCAGGAAGGCGGCTTGAATGGTACCACTATAGCCCTGGAAACTTTACTCCTGGCCGGCAACACCAATGTGGCTTTCGATGAAACCCGTGAGGCGCAAATAGGCGGCCCACAAACTTCACCACACTATCCACTGGGCTGGGCCACGGTGTCCAACACGCCGTTCCGTGGTTATAAGCAAGACACCATCGGCGGTGGACGCCGGGTGCCTTTAATCGTGTCCTGGCCGGGTCATATTGCCGACAACGGTAATATTCGCACCCAGTTCACGCATGTTACGGATATTGCTCCCACCCTGCTGGATATCGTTGGCATTCAAAATCCAACTGTTTACAACGGCATACCGACCAAACCCATCGAAGGCACCAGCTTCCGCTATCTGTTGGATGGCAGCAACCCGGCCACAGCAGCGGAGCAACATACTCAGCAATACTTTGAACTGGCCGGCAACCGGGGTTATTATCTGAACGATGGCACACATGCCTGGTACGCAGTGACCCAACATACCGCGGGAACAGCCTTCTCGGCTAGCGAATGGCAACTCTACGATCTGAATCAGGATTTCTCCGAAACCCAAAATCTGGCATCGGCCAATCCATCGCAAGTGACCGCTTTGGATAGTGCTTTCACCACGGCGGCATGGGCACATCAGGTTTATCCGCTGTTTCAGGGCGGGTCTGCGGTTCTTACCGCCAAGCAGCCGGCATATCTTGCCAATCGGATTCAACCCATAACCGTAAGCCAAGGCGCATGGGTGGATCAGTTTGCAATTACTCCACTGATTTCGCCTTACTGGAACCCTTATGGAACTGCCACAGCGGCAACGGTTCATTCAGCAGGAAACTACACCATCAATGCCACAGTTAATTATAACGCCGGCAATAAAGGTGTGATTTTTGCGGAAGGCGGCGATGATTTAGGCCTGGTGCTGTATATCGAAAACGGCAACCTGATTCTGCAAAATGTTGCTTTCGGTGTGCCAAACAGCCTGAGTCCGATTCCATTGACACCGGGCACACAGAACATCACCTTAAGTTTTACAGCGGGCGCCCAAACCAGTATAGCAAGTGGCAACGGTTTGGCCACACTTAGCGTGAATGGCACATCTGTTTCAGGGCAATTATCGCCCTGGCTGGTGAGTTTGCCTTCATTTTTCGCTGCTCCGCTGGATGGTTTTGATGTCGGTTTGGATCGCCGCGCCCCTGTTTCATGGACGCTGTATAACAAATACGGCACATTTCCCTATACAGGTACCATTAGTCAAGTTACCGTCACACCAGGCGTTTCTCAACCCTGATAGTGTCCGGTTAATTTAAACTTGACTGGGAAGGCCGAGTCAGCCGCAAGGCTGGCTCGGCCTTCTTCTTGTTTTGTGTTCTATACTTTCCTGCTTTAATAAAGAGAGATTCTTTGGTGAAAAAACAATATAGATCGGCATTGTTTCTGGTGCTGGCGACTACCCTGATAGCCATTGCCGGGTACAACTGGTTAGCGAAACAATCCTCCCAGCCTGTATCAAAAGGCCTCATCACACCGCCCATCTCACAAACACTGCCATCAGAGCCGAAATTTGTCGGCGTAGCGGTTTGTAGTGGCTGTCATGCAGATCAGACCAAACACTGGCAAGGTTCTCACCATGATCTCGCCATGCAGGAAGCCAATGAACGCACAGTGCTCGGCGATTTTAATCAGGCTGAATTCAAGAAAGATGACGTTGTTTCCCAATTCTTCCGTCGTGATGGCCATTATTTTGTCAAAACCGATGGCACAGACGGCAAGCTAACTGAATTTGAAGTTAAATACACATTCGGCGTCTCACCGCTGCAACAATATTTACTGGAATTACCCGGTGGGCGGCTGCAGGCACTGTCAATTGCCTGGGATAGCAGGTCGGCCGCACAGGGTGGACAGCACTGGTTTCATCTCTATCCAAACGAAAAAATCGACCATACTGATGAATTGCACTGGACCAAGCCGTCGCAAAACTGGAATTATATGTGTGCCGAATGCCATTCGACCAAATTGGAAAAGAATTATGACCAAGCAAGTCAAACATACAATACCCAGTGGGCTGAAATCAATGTAGCCTGCGAAGCTTGCCATGGACCCGGCTCGGGTCATGTGGATTGGGCACAAGCCAAAGACCGGAATCCAGCCGATGATGTTAAAAAAGGTCTGACATTTAAATTGGATGAACATCATGGCGTTAACTGGGGATTCGCCCCTGGTTCGGATAATGCAAATCGTAGTGAGCCACGCACCACCAGCAAAGAAATTGAAGTTTGCGCCCGTTGCCATTCCCGGCGCGGCCAATTATTTACCTATGATCAAAAGGGTGAACCACTTTTGGATACCCATCTTCCTGGATTATTGCGTGAAACGCTATATCATGCCGATGGCCAGATTGATGGTGAGGTTTATGAATATGGATCATTCCTGCAAAGCAAAATGCACCAAGCCGGCGTCAGCTGCAGCGATTGCCATGAACCACATAGCTTAAAACTTCGAGCAGAAGGCAATGGCGTATGCTTGCAATGCCACCAGGCTAATAAATATGACTCCGAAAAACATCACTTTCACAAAACCGGAACCAAGGGTGCCAATTGCGTGGATTGCCATATGCCTACCAAGGATTATATGGTGGTACATACCCGCCATGACCACAGCTTTCGTATTCCCCGCCCCGATCTTTCAGTGAAATTTGGCACACCTAACGCCTGCGTCAATTGCCACACAGACAAACAAGCTACTTGGGCTGCAAAACAGTTGAAACGCTGGCTAGGACACGAGCCGCAAGGCTATCAGCATTATGCCGAAGCCTTGCACGCTGCGCGGGTCGGTGCCGTCGATGCCGATACAAAGTTAGTAGCCTTAATTCGTGACCAGGATCAACCCGGTATTGCCAGAGCAACAGCCGTATCAGAACTGCGCCGCAGACTGACGGAAGAAACCTTTCCGTTGCTGGCAGAAGCCTTGGCTGATAAAGATCCGTTGGTGCGGGCCGGCGCTCTGGAAGCTTTAGACCCCTTACCGGTTGAGCAACGCTGGCAGGCCAGTCACCAGTTATTGCGTGATCCGCTACGGGTAATACGCGCGCTGGCTGCAGAAGCACTGACCGGTACGCCAACGGAACAGTTGCCGGCCAATGAAAAAACCGATCTCCAGCAAGCCGGTGCCGATTATCTGGCCGCGCAAAAACTAAATGCCGATCAGCCCGGCTCACTGGTTAACCTTGGCAATTTCTACGCGGCAAACGGTGACGCCAAAGGCGCAGAACAAAGCTTCCGCCAGGCGCTAGCGCTCGATCCAAGCTGGGTACCGGCTTACATCAATCTAAGTGATTTTTATCGCCAAACCGGTCGGGATACTGAAGGTGAAAAAGTATTATTGGATGGTCTGGCCCTGCAACCCAAAGCAGCGGCACTGCATCATAGCCTGGGTTTACTGCGCATACGGCAGAAAAATCTGGCCGATGCGCTGATCTCATTGAGAAATGCCACGGAACTTGCCCCCGCAGATACCCACTTCCGTTATGTTTATGCTTTAGCCTTGCATAGCGCCGGACGAACCGCCGAAGCACAGACAGTAGTGGCAATTGGTTTGCAAAATGCACCGGGTGACTTGGTGCTGAAGGATCTTAAACAGCAATTGGCAGGTCATAAAAAGTAATTGCAAGAATGACAGTTGCCGGTCAAGGATGATCGGCAACATGATGCCTGATGGACCTAAACCAAACCCTACGCTATCGTTTAAAGCAAGCGGTCAATCCTACTTATCGCTTTTTTATCCAGCCAATATACCCATTCACCTTGTTCTTTTACTTTTAAGGCAGTGAGTTTTTTTCCGGAACACAGCTCGCTGATGGATGCACCGCTGGTCGGGTCGTAACAGATTTTATGCATAGAACATTGTAAATACCGGCTGGTTTCGTCAAAAATATTGCCATCTTCACAGTCCAGGGTTTTGGGCATGTGTACGCATTGATTCAAATAGCCGTAGACCGTGCCTTTAAACCGAATCAAGATGGCCTCGCGCCGTTCACCCTGCTGCAGTATCGTGAACCCATATTTACCGAATTCTGGAACATCTACGCCACGGCATATTGCCACCGGCTCATTTTTTTTAACTGACATGATATTGACTCATAATTGACTGTCTCTTCTCTTCACGGCGTCCTCCGACAGGACACCGCGCTGCCAAATGGGTAAAGCTCAGCCATCAATATATCATTGGCAAACCACTAGTAGTCGACCAATCTTGTTTTGACGGATACGGCGAACGATGCGCATCCAGAGTCGGCACTTCCATTTGTATGCTTCCGTCAAAGTAATATTGATCAACCACTAATCTCCCCAAATATATTTTCTCTCATCCACAATATTCGGGCTTATGATTCGTCTACACAAGTATGAATACATCACTGACCGATCGATCTGGCTATGACCTGCAGACGCTGATGACTGAACAGAACCGGCATCTTACCGAAACCATAGTCCGGGAAAGCGGGCGGCTGGGTGGCTTCATTCGCCAACGCGTACCTGATCCCGAAGACGCAGAAGACATCTTGCAAGAGGTGTTATTCGAGCTGGTCGAGGCCTACCGCTTGCCGGAACCGATTGAACAGGTAGGCGCCTGGTTGTTCCGCGTAGCCCGCAATCGCATTATTGACCGGTTCCGCAAGAAACGCGAGCAACCATTCCCGGAGGCGGAGGATAGCGAAGAGGGCTATTGGCTTGATCAGGCTCTACCGGCCCTGGATAGCGGGCCGGAAGCCAGCGTTGCGCGAGCCATGTTGCTGGAGGCAATCTCAATGGCGTTGGATGAGTTGCCCGCCAGACAACGCGAGGTATTCATTGCCCATGAATTGGACGGACTTAGCTTCAAGGAGCTGGCCGTTCAAAGCGGGGAAAACCTAAATACCCTACTGGGATGGAAAAGACTGGCCGTACTGCATCTGCGCACGCGGCTGCAACCGCTCTATGATGAGCTTTCATGATAAAGGAAACAAAATTGAAAACGAACTGTTCAAACGACACTCCGGCATGTAAGTCAAGGTGTTTCAAGATCGCACTGCTGATAGTCACAGGTATTGCCGCCTTAGGCTTGCTGGTGATGCTGCTGTGGAACTGGTTGATGCCGGAGCTGTTTGTTGGGGCGCGGCAAATCGGCTATTTTCAGGCCCTGGGTATTTTACTGCTGAGCAAAATCCTGTTTGGCGGCTGCCACGCTCATGGCCGCTGGAAGGAACGCCGCCAACATTGGGAAAGCATGACCCCGGAAGAGCGGGAACAACTGAAAGGCCATTTCAAAAGCCGCTGGGGCCACTGGTGCCGCTCGGATAAAGCTGAAGATAAAACGGTAGGTAGCCCGACACATCATGGCGAATAACACAAATTTGGCCGGGCAGCCGGAAACGCCACAAGCCAGAGCATCAGCCGATTTGTCCAGACGACTGCGCCGCTTTGCACTGACCGTCATGCCGATCCTGATTGGACTTCATGCCTACATAGGCTGGCGCTTGCTGCCGGCGCTGCCCATCGGCATGCCGGGGACGGTGGTGGGTGGGCTGCTGCTGGGCCTGTCCGCGTTGCTGATACCTTTGGGAATGTTTGCCCGTTTTTTAGTTCCGAGCCATTCGATGGCCGACCGAATCAGTTGGGCAAGTTCCTTGGTCATGGGGCTGTTTTCCTCAGTTTTGGTGCTAACGCTGCTGCGCGATGTGTTTTTGCTTATAGCGCAGACGCCATCGCTGGCCGGCTCAACGGCGGCGGCCGTTCTGGTGGCCGCAGCGCTGTTGACCGTGATCGGTTTCGTCAATGCGCGGCGGGTAGCGCAGGTGGTCCGCATCGATATCCCGCTGGCCGGTTTGCCGATGCCGCTGGCCGGTTTCACCATCGTTCAGCTTAGCGACATTCATGTTGGACCAACGATCAAGGGCGATTACGTTGCAGCCATCGTCGATCGCGTCAACAGCTTGAATGCCGACCTTATCGCTATTACCGGCGATATAGTCGATGGTGGGGTGCTCGAACTTTCGGCTCATACCGCACCTTTGGCAAGACTTAGGGCGCGGCATGGTGCCTTTGTCGTCACCGGCAATCATGAATATTATTCGGGTGCCCTGAATTGGATGGCAGAATTCCAGCGTTTGGGTCTCAGGGGCCTGATAAACGAACATGTGGTCATCGAACACGGCGGCGCACGCATGGTCGTTGCAGGAATAACGGATTACAGCGCACATTTGTTTGACCTTGCCCAACGAAGCGATCCTTTAGCAGCGCTGGCCGGCAGCCCGGAAGGCATCCCCAGGATATTGCTGGCCCACCAGCCACGTTCGGCTCCTGCAGCGGCATCGGCTGGCTTTGATCTGCAACTGTCCGGACACACCCATGGTGGGCAATTCTGGCCGTGGAATCTGTTTGTCTTCCTGCAACAGCCATTCACAGCCGGACTGCATCGGCTTGGCAGGCTTTGGGTTTATACCAGCCGGGGAACCGGCTACTGGGGACCGCCCAAACGCTTTGGCGCGCCATCCGAGATTACGTTATTGCGACTGATCCCCGACCCGGCAAGCAGAGCACAGCAACCGCAAGATCAAGCCGCTTGATAGGCTGCAGCATATATGAAAGTTTCGTAACAGAGTATTTAGTGGGGAATGCTCTCTGACGGTTTTCTTTGCTGCTTGGTTTTTTCCGTAAACCATTAAACAATACCCTAGGTTTTATGCCAACTCATCAACTAATAGTAATAACGAAGTTGGGCAATCAAAATCGCTTCGTCCTGATGCTTATAAACAATTCTATATTCATCATCAATTCGGCGCGACCAGTCACCAGCGAGGCCATGCTTTAATAGTTCAGGCTTACCAATGCCTTCATAATGGCAGCTCAAGGTTTGAATCATACGAAACTAAAGTTTCGCCCCCCCTTGTCGGGTCAAAGTGAAACGGACAGATCGGGGCCATCGGAGAATTCGAAAAAAGATTTATAAGCCAATCAAGCGACATACACCTAAAATCCATCAGCAAGCTTTTCAATACCCTCGCCGCGGGCAGTGATGACCGCTTGATTCAGACGTACCAAATCCGCTTCCAACCTTGAGACTTCCTCAGGGGCATAAGCATCGAACAATCGATTGATATGGATCAAATGGTCTGGGAAGGTTTGTTCGTATATAGCGCGTCCCGCTTCGGTTAAACGGACTATTTGGCTGCGTCCGTCTTTTTTTGAAGCTAATCTTTCTACAATCCCCTTATCCTCCAGACGACCGACAACCCCTGTTAGCGTGCCTTTGGTAATCAAAGTTTCTTCACCGAGCTTCTTGAGCGGCATACCCGAAGTATTGCCTAAGGTAATAATTACATCGTATTGAGGCAAAGTTAAATCAAGCGCATGAACGTGCCTAGCCGCATATGACAGAAATACTTGGTGTGTGCGTAGTAACTGGCGTAATACGGCTGGAAATGTTGCAGGCGATGTCATAATTTTAAATATTGTTCTAACTAGAACCTTATGATAACGCTAAGCCATCCAGCCCTCAAGATAAACCTTACAGCTTGCCATACATATCATATATTACTAATATGCTGGCTGATCAATGCATCAGCCAGCATGGTTGATTATGGCTTAGTGGTTGGCGATGTAAATTTTTTGCATTTCTTCATAGCGAGCCAAAGCCTCTTTCAGTTCAGTGAGTCGCTATTTTTGCGAAAGCTTGTTTAGGGGCATCCCAGCCCCAACAAGCGGCAAAAATTACGCGACCGCTAATGCCTCCGGCGGCCCCGATTCGTCCTCCTCACCTCGTTCCGACCCAACAAGGGGATCGGAACTTCGGCTCCAAGTGACTTGACGGCGTTTCGCGATGCCTTGCAGGTTTTCTCCGCTTCGCTTCGAAAACCCGCCCGGCGCTACGCCTATCGGGGACTAAAAATCTTCGCTCCACTTACGTTCCGCTTCCAAGATTTTCAGCGGATGTACCAGCCAATTGCAAATCGCCTTCCCTGGCGGCTTTCCATGCGTTATTCAAGCGTTTGCCGGCTTGCTGGCGTTTAACTTCGAGATCATTGTTCTCGATGTCTTTTTGCTGTTGTTTGGCAGTGCTGACCAAATCGGCAACCACTTCCTTGTCCGCATTGCTCTCCACAGCAGCGATGAAAGCGGCTAAAGGTACGGAGAGAACAGCAGCTAGATTCAGCATAGGTATGAATGCTATAGATTGGAAGCCCTTAATAATATAAAACTCAAGCACTTCGAAATTTGTAAGGCATTGAATTTATTTAGGGGGTAACTCATAAAAGTTTTTTAGAGCCCCTGGTAATAACATGAAAAATAAGCGGTGTAATGCGCAAATCTTGCAACAGGTTATTCTTGAGAAATACACTGATATTGGACGCTCGCTTTGTTTCATGCTTGCCATTCAAAATCTGCCTTTTTCCAACTTCCTGAGGCGATATTCGCACCTGATGCATCGCTTCCCGATCCTTGAAAGTTCAGTTAGGTATTGCTGGCAAAGCGAGCAAGAAGGGGGGAAGCTGCAACATATCGTCAAATAAGGTTTCATCGCCGGGTTGGTGGGATAAGAGTTCACAATTTTTTACATATCGATAAGATTTCATCCCTGCAGCGGCGGCGGCCACAATCCCAACATCGCTATCCTCAATAACCACGCATTGGCTAGGCATAAAGCCCATCGCGTTGGCCGCATATTGGAATAAGCCTGGCTCCGGCTTCCAAGAGCCAATATCATATGAACTGAAGAGGCGATCATCAAAGAAAGGCGCCAGGCCACTAACGTGCAATGCATGACGGATTTTCGAAACAGGCCCGCTGGAAGCAATGCACTTAGGGGGAGCTTACGGCTTCGAGCATTTCAATCACGCCGGGCATCGGTTTTAGCTGACAAGCGAATAGTTCCGCCACATGCTGGCGATAATGTTGTTCAAACGTATCGGGTAAACAAAGGCGAAGACGGTTTTCAAGATCAGTAAGAATTGGCGCTAACTTTTTGCCGCGATCGATACCGCGCTGTCAATGTCTCCAGGGTATCATTTAGTTGTGGAAGCAAATCGAGAAACGCTTGGTTGCAAAGCCCCTCACTATCAATCAGAGTACCGTCCAAATCAAAGATCACACAGATACTTTTCATCTATCGAGCCCCAATGGTTAATAATAGGTATCGTCGTTTTTCGGCAGACCCTTGAATTGAAGCATTAGCGTTTTGACTCTACTCAATTATGCATTTAGCAGCAACCCGCGAGGAAATTGTTCAAAACTCTCTATCACGGATGATACCCCCTCGCAGTCGAGAAGCTTACCGTGCGCGGCAAGTGGGCCAAGGCCCACGATATAGCCAATTTTGGCGTCATGAGCAGATTGGAAACCGGAAATGGCATCTTCAACTACAATGCATTCGTGCGGAGTTAGGCTGATGTTTGCTGCCGCCTTGATATACATATCGGGCGCGGGCTTTCCGGGAAGCAGACCGTCATCGTAAACAATCTGCTGTGGGTCGAACCATTTTTCCAACTCAAGGTGCTGTATGAAAAAGTCGAGATTTGGTAAGCGCTTAATAAAGCGCGTACTCCCCCTATCTAGCAAAATCAGTATTTTTTAAATTCCAAGGCAACAGGGCTTCAATTTTTTCAACGGTATCGGCATAAGGCAATGCCTTGAGTACATGGGTTAAATAGGCGCAGGGTTCCAAGCCATTGGCTTTTGCTGTTTCAATTAGGCTGTAATGAATCGCGCTGGCCTGTGCGCCTTTTGGAGTATCAGAGAAGAGCCATGCTTTGCGACCCATTACAAAGGGGCGAATGGCGTTTTCAGCAAGAATATTGCTAATGTTCAGCTCCCCATTCGAGCAATACACCATCAGCTTATCCCATTGGTTGCTCATGTAAGTCATGGCCTTGCCCGTTAAACTATCCTTAGGCACTTTGTGTTGATTGTCGTCCAAGTACGCTCTCAGTTTCTTCAAAACCGGCAGGCTTCTTTTGCAGCGTTGCTGGAATCTTTCAGCGGCACTCAGAGTTTTGATTTGCCGCTCAATCATATAGAGTGTATTGATTAAACTCAGCATGTGATCGGCTTTGCTGGCTTTATGCTGCTTGCCTTTCTTGGGTTTGGGCTGCGCATCTTGAGCTTCTTTAAATTTACGGCGCGCATGATCCCAACAACCGAGCTGGATGATATGATTGATAATACAGGCGGCATTGTAAGCGGCATAACCATCGGTTTGCAGATAACCCGAAAAGCCCTCCAGCAAGCGCAACGGCACCTCCTGGCTGCGGGTCGGATCATATTCAAATAACACACTGGGTTGACCAGGCGTGCCGCCCAGCGTCACCCACATGAATTTATCCGAGGTGGCCGGTCGCCCCGGTTCTTTAAGAACCTGCACTCGGGTTTCATCGGCCATGATGATGTTACCAGCCAGTTGATGATCCCGAATAAGGTTAATCAAAGGTTGCAGCGTTCTAGCCAGTGCGATGACCCAGTTGGCCAGTGTGGCTCTTGAGAGTTCGCCGCCATAACGGGCTAAGATGTTTTCCAGCCGATACAGCGGCAAGCCATCGCAGTATTTGTAGATGATTACATTACACATTAAATCAATGCTGCCCATCGCGCCTGGAACAGGATGTTTGGGCAGAGCAGCGGCAATAATACGGCGTTGTGTTTCAGCTTGAGCAGGCTCCAGAAACACCGCTTTTTCCTGCATGTATTCTAAAACCCGCACTTGGGCAGGGATGATGTCTAATTCTTCTTTAACTTTAGTAAAGAAGGTTGTAATTGCACCGGCTTTTTCTTCATCGCTCAGTGTGATAAAGATTTGCTTTCTCGGTAAGTGGCTGGCAAATGGTTTGCGACCAGGTTTTGGCTTAGGTGGATTGGGCTCAGAAGCTTCTGATTCAACGCTCGAATCAACAGCCTCTACTGTGTCAACGGCTGCATCCGTTGCGGCTTCAAGCTCAACCGTGGCCTCGACTTCGGCTTCATCAAATAATGAAGTTTGCCCGGACTGCTCACTTGAGGGCGCAAAGCGTTTGATTTTGGATAAACGCAACGCTTCTTCTAACAACTGTATACGTTGATTGAGCGTAGCAATCACTTCTGATTTAAGCTCAACGGCCTGTGTTAATTCATCCACTCGTTGCGCTTTTTCAAGCAACTCGGCGAGCATCTCGGGCAACAAAATAGCCGAGTGTTCATCGTGTTCTATGCTAGAAAAGTGGGATAAAATCATAGGCTTATTATACCTGAATTCAAGCCAAAAAGCAGGCGTTTTTCCTTAAAAAACAGACTCATAATGCCGATTTTTATGGCCTTTCATCACGCTAATATCGTAGCCATCCAGCAGCCAATTCAATTGCTGTCCCGTTAACGTCAACAATGCCTCTTCACCCTTCGGCCACTTGAACTTATCCTCGACCAAGGTCTTGTAATAAAGCACAAAGCCCGTATTTTCCCAGAACAAGCATTTGATTTTAGTACGCTGCTTATTGGTGAACGCATACAGTCCGCCATCAAACGGATTATGGCCGAGTTCGCACTCAACAATTGCCGCCAACCCGCGATGGGATTTACGAAAATCAATGGCCTGTCGGTAAAGATAAACCTCTGTCAGCTCTAAAGAGGGGCGCATAATGCAAGTCACCGTAACACCTCTATCAATTGCTGAATCAAAGCCATATTATTCTGAGAAATCCCAATCAATTGTGTACCATCCCGGAAGCACAATGACAAACTTGGCGATGAGGGCATGGCGATAGGTGCAGCCACTTGGACACGGGTAAATCCAGTCGCTTTACGTTCAGTGTCAACCGGTTCGCAATCGATCAAAAATTTGCGCTTCCAATAACTCAACTGGTGGGTATGCAGCGCTTGCTGGCGGCAGTAGTTTACTTGGGACAAGCCAGACGCTTGCCATTGCGCGACGTGCCTTTGCCAAAAATCGTGACCGGTCTTGTTTTCTATTGATGCCATTGGTAATCCCCAAAATAATATCGATGGGAAATTCTGACATGGTAGGCTGGGGGGTGGGAATTACGCGGAAAATTGAGCGCTTACGAGATTTGTTCTTTCCGAGGACGTTGCGATGGTGCGCTGTATATCTTTAGCGACAATAAAGTCTAATAACGCCACCGCTCCAGGAGACAAGACAAACTTCTCCGGATTTTTTAAA
Organism: Methylomonas paludis; assembly: GCF_018734325.1. Classification (NCBI taxonomy): domain Bacteria; kingdom Pseudomonadati; phylum Pseudomonadota; class Gammaproteobacteria; order Methylococcales; family Methylococcaceae; genus Methylomonas; species Methylomonas paludis. The sequence goes on from NZ_CP073754.1 coordinate 3,149,803, forward strand.
CATAAATCCCGGTACATCGATTCCTTGATTTGAATGAGGTCAAGGAGCTCTTTCCCGCAAAGGGCGCGGTCTGTGAGATAGCTCAGAATATGCGCATTGGTGCGGCCATGAACATTGATTGAAAATTCTTCGTCGCTCAGTTCCGTGCCTCTAAGCCGCATGGCTGTTGCTTGCCAAGCTTGAACATGAAGTGGCGAATCCCATAGCAATACGCCGTTGAAGTCAAAGATAATCCCACTGTATTTTATCATAATCGTTGCTAGCAATATTTTCACGGAATAGGAATCGCCAACGCATAATCCAGCCATGGAACACTGCAACGCGCTTAGGTATAGGCGGGATTAACAAAACTCACATTGTAAATTGGATTTTGGTGGGGTGAACGATGGGGCTCATTGTCAAAGATAACACGCCTGATTTTTACACCATTATTTTCTGCCAAAGCTTTCAAAGCCCAGAGATGTGAAGCCATTGCGTCATAATCAATTTTTAAACCTTTGTATTCGCCTGCACCAACAAACTCGATGTCGTAGCCAAATTTGTTTAAAATAGAAGTTGGCAGCTTCACGGAAATGCCTTCACTATCTACGATAGGAACAACGAAATCCACAGACAGCCCGTTTTGATGCGTTTTATGAGGTCTAAACTTGCCGCCTTCTTTATAACCAGATTCCCCATAGACATAACCCTTTGATAGAGCCTGCGTTTCAAGCTTTGCATAAGCGTAAATAACAACCTTATAGACCATGCTATGCACATAATTTCTACCTATGATTACTCCAATATCGCTGTTTGCAGAATAGTTCTTTCCAATAGCGGGCAGTTGCCAACCGTTTTCAAGACTTCCATTATCCTGACTTCCGAAGCAAATACTTTCTTCAGCCGCATTGGCCACCACAGAAAATAGCAATAGCGCTAGAAGGTCGTGTAGTTGATTTGCTGTTGGCGGCAATAATCGGCTTGGTTTAAACCACTACGTTGCCAGGATTCTATATGCTTTAGCCATTTTTCAGGGATTACCATACCAGCACTCCAAATTAATCTAGGCGACTAGTTTCGGACTTTATCGGCGGGTTGGCTAGATGGTTTCGTCGGACGCTTACAAAACAAGACGAAATCTGAAACCTGCTTTTGCAATTCTGGCGGCAGAATTTCTATCTTTTACAGTAATTGTTGACCATGCATACCGATTCTCCAAATATAGCGTCATATAGCGTTGCTAAATTATGCTCTAAGACGCCAAAGCTTGAATGTCCTGAGGCCAGTTCGCCACTTCCACCACGGGGTGTTTTAAACGAGCTTGCTCTACAATCTGTTCCAGCTTTTCAGCGGTCGCGTCCTCCAGCCAATCCGTGCCGCATAAATCACAGACCAAGGCCGGCACATCCCGCACCACCACCACACCAAAGCCTAGTTCAACGGTAAACGTGGTGCGGCCAGGCTGTTTGCGACCGCCATGGCAAACCGGGCAAAAGATGTTTGATTGGGTCATGAAAACCTCCGCGTAGTTAAATCGGCTTCAAAATGAGTTAAATCGGGCCGATAGGCCGTAATAATATGACACTGGCTATTGGTACATCATAAGCCAAAACCACATGCAATGGTTGGGGTTGGTCGGTTGCCAGCAATAAACTGGGGATGGGGTGATCATTCGGGTAAATTTCGATAATCATGCTATCCAAAATAGCTTGTTTAACTTGTTGGCGACTGATACCACGTTGCAACATCCGCTCTAGGGCGTGGCGTTTCCAAAGTATTTGACCGCTATTGATCGCCGCTCGAATGTTTTCAAGCAACAGAGCCAATGATTCGTGATCGATCATGCCTGTACCGCTGATTCTATTAAAAGGGGTTAGTGATACAACTGGGGATAAATTAGAAAGATCTGGGCACAGAACGGCCAGTATGCTGAATATCTATGATGTTAAGCGGAAAACCGGCAAATGATTGATTTTTTGTCACCAGCAACAAAAAATATTTGCAGATATTAGGTTAACTTATTGATTTTGGTGGGGTGAACGATGGGGCTCGAACCCACGACAACCGGAATCACAATCCGGGACTCTACCAACTGAGCTACGCTCACCATAATTTGAATTCGCGAGTGGCACGCTTGGCAGGATTCGAACCTGCGACCCTCGGCTTAGAAGGCCGATGCTCTATCCTACTGAGCTACAAGCGCAAATCATTTGGTCGGGGTAGAGAGATTCGAACTCCCGACATTCTGCTCCCAAAGCAGACGCGCTACCAGACTGCGCTATACCCCGAATTGATCTTCTTTTAGTTCAGAGAAACTGAAGCTCCCCGTGAAGAGTTGCTATCATACAGACACTGACATAACTCGTCAACTATTTTTGTATGGTTTTCATTCCTGACCTATCTGCCCAACTTCACATTCGCGCCGTTTTTTTAAGTTTTACCTAGGCTTGGCAAGTTGGCGCAGTACGCCAGGCCCAAGCTTGATAAAAACAACCCATTGATTTACAAACTTATAATTCTGTCAGTAATACGCCAGCCTAAAATCTGCTGATTTAGTTACTGCAGCAGTTTGGCTATTGCCTATATAACTGAGAAAAAACCTGTGCGCTTAACCAATCTTACAGCTTGTTTTTAACCAGCTGATAGATGGTTTCCACTTCCTGATCTTTGTCGGCCAGTATGATTGCCAATTCTGCCAGTTTGGCTTCGGCAAATTCCCGATCTTTAAGACTGGCGGCATTGATGTAGACATTTAACGCCGCACTTTTTAGTGCGGCAAACCCTGACATGGCGGCCACACCGGCATCGCTAATCACAGCCAGACTACCTTTTTCGGCAGCAATATGACTGAGACTGATGGCTTGGGCACAAGCCCTGGCGCAGTCCAGCGGCACCTGAGTGGCCTGTCTTAAAACAGCTTGTATCTGACTCATGCGTTCGGCTTTTTCGGCATCCGTAGCTTTAGGCAGGCTATAACATTGCATTAAGGCATCAAACACATCAACATCGGCTTTAATCATGGCGGTTAAGCTGTGCTGCAAAGTTTCGGCCTGCTGCAGTAATACCTGCATTTCCTCTGCCACTGCCGCGTATTTGGGCTTGCCGATAGTAAGCTGACACACCATACTCACCAGGGCTGCCGCCTGGGCCCCCATCAGCGCAGCAGCACTGCCGCCGCCGGGCGTGGCCTGTTTGCCAGCTAATTGCTGAAGAAATATTTCGACAGGCAAATCTTTTATTTCAGTCATTTTGGTTCCTCAATTTTCCCGCCGCCAATGGGTGTTGCCACCACTAACATCTTCCAGTAAAACACCCTGAGCCTTAAGCTGATCACGTATGCTGTCGGCTTGCGCCCAGTCTTTATTGGCTTTTGCGGTTTTTCTGGCCTCTATCAACGCTTCTATTTGTTCGGCACTAATAGCGTCTGTCGCCGCCGCACCCTGTAGAAAATGCTCAGGATCATCCTGCAACAAGCCCAGTAAACTGGCCAATTGCTTGAGCGTGTTGGCCAGCAAGTCTTTGTCTTCGGCTTTATTCAGTTCTCTAGCCAGATCAAACAACACTGACAAGGCGACCGGCGTATTAAAATCATCATTCATGGCTTGCTCAAAGCGTGCCAGATAATCCGGGTCGATAGCCTGTTCGGTGATAACGACACCTCTTAAGGCATTATAGAGCCTGGTCAATGCGGTACCGGCATCATCAAGCTGTTCATCAGAATAATTTAACGGACTACGATAATGGCTGGCCAGTATGAAAAAGCGGATGACTTCCGGGCGGTATTGCTTCAACACTTCGCGCACGGTAAAAAAATTGCCCAAAGATTTGGACATTTTTTCTTCATTAACCCGGACAAAACCGTTATGCAACCAGTAATTGACGAAAGTTTCGCCGGTTGCGGCTTCCGATTGAGCAATTTCGTTTTCATGATGGGGAAATTGCAGATCCATGCCGCCGCCGTGTATATCAAAATGATTGCCCAGGCAGCAGGTAGACATGGCTGAGCATTCAATATGCCAGCCAGGGCGGCCAGAACCCCACGGTGAACCCCAAGCCGGTTCGCCGGCTTTGGCCATTTTCCACAATACAAAATCCAGTGGATCACGTTTGGCGGTATCCACATCAACCCGCTCACCGGCTTGTAAATCTTCAATATTTTTGCCGGACAGCTTGCCATAAGTGTTAAAACGATTTACGGCGTAAAACACATCGCCGTTACCGCCAATATAAGCATAATCCTTAGCGATTAAGCTGGCTATCATGGCAATAATGTCTGGAATGGATTGAGTGGCGCGAGGTTCCTGATCGGGTGGCAGCACTGCCAAAGCCCGCTCGTCATCGTGCATGGCTTCGATAAAACGGGCGGTTAGGTCGGTAAATAACTCATGATTATCATGGGCACGCTGGATAATTTTGTCGTCAATATCGGTAATATTGCGCACATAAGTCAGCTCATACCCGGAATGGCGCAGATAACGGGCGATGGTGTCAAACACCACCATAACTCTGGCGTGTCCAATGTGGCAATAGTCGTAGACTGTCATCCCACAAACATACATACCCACTTTACCGGGCTGTCTGGGAATAAACTCTTGCTTGCTTCGCGTCAGGGTATTATAGATTTTCAGCATGGGGGGTGATGGATAAATACAGCAAAATACCCGGCAATCTATCAAGTTTTCAGCTTCTCTTTCAAGCTAAAAACACATAAAATTCATGGTTCACAGCGATTTAAGGAGCAGCGATGCGCAGTGCACTTGTATTTATTATCCTGTTTTTATTTTCAACTCTTTCATTTTCAACAGAAAAAACCATGTCCAACACTCACACTAAAGTAAAATTCACCACGTCTTTGGGCGCGTTCGTTATTCAGCTGGAAGACGAAAAAGCCCCACTGAGCAGTGCCAACTTCCTGACTTATGTTAAGCAGGGCTTTTATAATGGCACCATTTTTCATCGGGTGATACCTGGCTTTATGGCGCAAGGCGGTGGCTTTGATACTTCATTCAGCCAAAAAACCACCAACGCTCAAATCAAAAATGAAGCAGACAATGGCCTGAAAAACAAACGCGGCACCTTGGCTATGGCTCGGACCAGCGATCCACATTCAGCAACTGCTCAATTTTTTATCAACTATAAAGATAACAGCTTTTTGGATTACAGCAGCCCTACTCCCAGCGGCTGGGGTTATGCGGTATTTGGTGAAGTGGTAGAAGGCCTGGATGTGGTAGACAGCTTTGCCAAACAAGCCACCGGCAATCGCGGCGGTCATCAAGACGTACCTAAAACCGATATCGTCATTGAAAAAGCTGAAGTAGTGGAATAATTCAGCAACTAATCGGCGGGCTGCCGGTTCGATGCTTTCATTGCAGGAGTAACCCATCTGGTGCGGTGCTCCTGCCGGCAATCCCCAAGAGGAGGCTTAGCTCATGACCGTAAAAACCGGCAGTCTGTTCATTTCCGACTTACATCTATCCTTTGAAAAACCCGAAATTACCCGGCGGTTTTTAAATTTTTTACAGCAGCGCGCGGCATCTGCCCAGGCTTTGTATATTTTGGGGGATTTATTTGATACCTGGATAGGTGACGATGACAATACCCCACCCAATAAAACCATCAAACAGGCTTTAAGACAATTAACAGCCGGCGGCACTCAGGTTTACTTATTACAAGGCAACCGGGATTTTTTGCTGGGAGCAGACTTTGCCGATGCAACCGGCATCCATTTGCTGACTGAGTACAGCGTCATCGAACTGGAAGATCAACCAGTCTTGCTGACTCATGGCGATTTGCTGTGCAGCGACGATCTGGCCTATCAAATCTTCCGCCGCAAATCCCATAGCCCGGAATGGCAGCAAAATGTATTGAGCAAACCGCTTTGGCTACGCCTGTTAGCCGCCCGTTGGTACCGGTTACGCAGTTTTTGGCACAAGCGCCATAAAAGCCAGAACATAATGGATGTTAACCAGCAAACCGTAGTGAGCGTCATGCAACAATACGGTTGTTACACACTGGTACACGGCCATACCCATCGCCCGGCCCGCCACGAGTTTAATATCGGCACTGTACCCGCATTACGACTGGTGCTGGCTGAATGGAAAAAAGACGGTGCAGCTGCTTTGTTCTGGCAAAACGGAGTCTGGCAGGTTGAAACTGTTTAAGTGTTTATACCGCTACACAACCATCGTTGGACTGGTTTCCAGGCGAGATGAAACAGAATCCAATGCTCTTTCCTGAATCTGCTCTATCAACTCCATGATTTGTTGATCCAGCATAAATCGCAATTGCCACTCCATTGCCAAATCTGCGGGTAAGCTGTCGATGCGATGATGTTCGATGTAACTTTGTTTCAGCAGCGCGTGGACATCGGCAATCTGAGTCCAAGGCTTTTGTGGTTCGCCTTGCAGCACTAAGGCCGTATTTTCCAAAGCTGTTGCCAATGCCGTATCGAAAGCACGGCTATGCTGTTGCAGTTCTTCTGGAAAACTGCTGAATTGCTGACCGCTTAATAATCGGTAGCGCCGCCTAATTTGCAACAAACCGGACAAATTGCCGGCATCCTTGATAACCGCCCGCAGTGCCGTTCTGTCTTTGGCTTTGTCGGCCAAGCGTGCATCCGGTTCCAATAGTGCGTGAATAACCAGATCTTGTGCGGCAGCCAAGTCCTTTTCTGCCGACAAGCGTAACGGCAAGGTGTGTTTAAGCAGATGACTAAGATCAGGCAGCCTGATGGTGAACTGGGCAAGAGTCTGCAGCGCCGAAACACAATGGTGTCTGGCAAGCGTAATCGAACGCCGCGGCCATAGCGCATAGTCAAGCACGCCCATCACGATAAGGCCAAGTAAAATACCGATAACCCGGTCTCGCGGTAAATATAGATCGGTGACTGCGCCAAAATCATGCAAGACAAATAATGCGAACGAAAAGCCGATTTGCCTGCCCATATAGGCGATACGTTCGCTGCCTGCTGAAATCCAGGCGGCCAAAGCCCAGATCGGTGCCGTTGCTAAAGCAAATCCGATGATAGTATCCAACTGAGACTGGAACACCAGCACATAAAAATAAGCGCACAGCGCACCCAGGATCGCTCCCGACAAACGCAATATGGATAGTCGATAGTCGGCACCAAGACTGGTTTGTGCTGCAACCAAACAGGTGGGGATGGCGGTATTGATATCCGGCCAATCCAGACTTTCCACGACCAACATGCAGAGTATGGCTCCCAGAGAAAATTTAATCCCGTATTGCAGGCTATCGGCATGCATTGCCCAATATTCATAGCCAAACCAGGCTGGAAACCAGCTTTCAGCCACATTACTGTCGGCCTCCTCATCTAGACTGTTATCTGCCGGCCTAACCAGCGGCTGATGCAGTTGATGCATCAATTCGGAAATACGTTGCAACGCTCGCCACATGGCTGCTAACAGCGTGGGATTTGTTTGCAAGGAATAGCGGTGTAACACGTCATCGGTCAGCAACGCGTTGATTTGCTCAGAAACCTCGCGCGATTCCGCCAAACCTTGGCATAATATTGCGCAAGCACTTTGCAAGGCCAGGTAAACATTTAATTTTTCTGTGGTCATTGCTTGAGTGCGGTACTCTGCTGTTAAGACCTGATCCAACCAAATGGCAAACTGGCGCAAACCATCAATTTCCAGTAATAAGGCCAAATAAGTATCATGCTGTTTGTACAAAGAGGGGTGTATCAGTTCTGCATTTTCCAGCAAACCCAGTATCTTGCCAAAGTTACCTGCACTGACAGGTTTCGGGCTCACCTGCTCATGACTGGACATACCACTATCAGCTAAGCGCATACTAAAAATGTAAGCTACAGCCGCCAGCTGCCCGGCAATATTTGCCTGCAACTGTTTAAGCGGATCTTGCGGTTTGATAGTCAGATGTACCACTGTCCAGATACCGATAGCCAATACACCAAGAATCGGGATATTCCACAAGGCGTGGTAGATGTTTGCATCTGGAGTACTTGGACTATAAAGTACAGACACGGAATACCATAGGGCAATACCGGTAGGCCAGGCGATCAATCGGGCGTGAAACAGCGCGAGGGCAATAATTATCAGCGATAAGGGGAGCAACAACCAGGGATCGTTACCGGCAAACATCAGCGCAAATACTGACACCAAAGCAGTGACGATAATATATCCCAGTTGGCGTATACCAAATGCCAAGGATTGACCGGCATTTGCATAGGCATCGTAACTCAGACAGATAAGCACTGAAATTGCGCCCAATGGCGGAATATGCAGCGCCTGACTAACCAGGCTAATAGTTAGGGTTACGATAAACAAACGCAATGCAGCAACGCGCCGTTCTGGAAAATCGCTAAGCTCAGTCTGCAGAAATTGTATCAGCCCAGTCCCAAACCAAAGCCTGCTTTGGTTTGGGACTGCAACCGTTTGTGTGTCGCGGAGATTCATTGCCGAACCTGGGGGTTGCCGGCTCCCTTGTCAGTCGCTGGTACCCCTTCCGAAAGTTGGCCTGGGCGATCCAGAACGGTCACAAAAGCAGTCATCCCCATCCGTAACGGGTGTTCAGCATCTCGTTCGTGTATCTCAATGCGTACCGGAAAACGGGACGCCAGAATCACCCAGTTCAAAGTACGCTGAACCTCCGGCAACACCCCCTGTTGCTTAATATTATCCGGCGAGTTGGCCCAACCGATACCGGTCACCACCCCTCGATAGCGATTACCTGGATAAGCAACCAGAAATACTTCGGCTTCCTGTCCTGGATGAATAGAATTCAGATAGGTTTCTTTGAAGTTGGCGATGGCATACCAATGACGGTCATCAACCAAAGCGAACAACTGCATTCCGGCCTTGGCGTATTCGCCTTCGCGTATATTCAGATTAGTGACATAGGCATTGAACGGAGCGCGTACCACACAATATTCCACATCGAGCTCGGCGGCGGTAACAACTGCTTTGGCCGCTTCAATGCGGGCATTGACCTTACCGACCTGGGCAATCAGTGACACCGCGCGGCTACTCTCACTTTTGGCTTCCGCTATTGCGCTGCGGGCCGAAAGCGCCTTGGCTTGAGCGTCTGCCAGCGCAGCGCGTGAGGCAGCATAGCGGGATTGAGCCTGCTTGAGCTGATCTTGGCTTACGAATTGCTTTTCTGCCAATGGCTCAAGGCGTTCCAGATAGCTATGTAAATACTCATCTTCTGCCTCTATCCGGCTGACTTCAGCACTGGCGGCGGCGCGTTGGTGATCCAGTCTTTCGATGGCAAGCTCAGCAGCACCACTGGAGGCGCGCCGGGAATCCACCTCTTTTTCCACCAACTGTAATTCTGCTCTGGCCTTATCGAGTCTGGCCTGGTAGGGGCGCGGGTCGATTTCATACAACAGGTCACCCTGCTTGACGTACTGGTTGTCTTCAACGTGTAATGCCACGATACGACCACTCACTTCTGGAGCGATACCGACAATGTTCGCTCGAACCATTGCATCATTGGTTCTAGGGTTTTGATAGTTTATATGCCAAACCAGAATACCGCTGACCAAAGCACCCAACACAATCAAAATACCAATGCCACGACCCAGCAATATGCGGTGTTTGAGCTTATTGGCCTGATTATCAATTTGACTGTTTTCCATAATGAACGGTACCCGCAGTTAAATCGAGTAAAATAACAACCAAATGACAAAAGTGCATAAGGCCCAGAGACTAGGCACAATCAACAATGGCGGCCCCAGATACGGTGTTAGCCTGTATCTCACCAATTGCCACATCAGCACCAGACTTGCCAAGAGCCCGGCCAGAATACAGATAATCCAGGCCGGCCAGAAAGACCCTTCAAGACTCAATATCGGGTCACAAGCAGTCAAGAAAACAGTCAAATAAACCCCAATACCTGCTTTCTGTAATCCGGGCCGGTATAGCCTAATCTGAGCATTATCAGAGATACTAAACTTCAATAATTTTAGTAAAAACATTTGAAATATTTTAGGCGGTGTTTTTTAATTTGAATCCGTTGACGTCAATTGTTTCGATGGCTAATCGCGACACCCTGGCCTATAGCTAATACTTTCTGGATGAACCGATGCCAACCCAATTAGCTGAATTAGAAAAATAAAGGCATAATTTTTAAAATTAGCCACCATTCTATACTATACAAAATGGTACAGTGCAGATTCGATTATTGCAGCGCGAGTAACTAGCTAGCGTCAACATTTCCCTTTAAAAACCACAGTTGTAGCTGCTAAACACTATGCAATGCATCATACGCAGCTAAGTGCTTGTTTAAGATGGGTATGCAACATTCACTCCGTAATTACCAGGAAGATTGGTTGATGATCAGCAATACCCTGTGTTTCCGGGATTAAACTTTATAGTTATTTCACAACAGCATTGGCGATTGAACAAGGTGTTTTCAGGCTTACCACAGCAGCTGCGCTGCAAGTGCAATAATTTATTGGCATCCGCATCTTGTCTGCCAAGATTTATCTGCAGTTGGGCAATTTCAATATTGATGGCATTAACAGCTTGCTCATCGCCAAGCCCGGCACAACATGACCTAGCCAATCCGGCGCTTCCGGTAAATCATAGTAGTTCTGGAGATGTGAACGGTAACGCCACGCAAAAATCGGCACTTTCAAGTCGCTTGCCCGACCAAAATCAAATTGATCCTAAGCTAATCTACGACCTGCCGGCACTGGTTGACCTTGCCTTGCATACTAATCCGGAAACCAGAGCTAGTTGGGAAGAAGCACAAGCCGCTGCCGCCCGTCTGGAAAGAAATCGCAGCGCTTGGTATCCAACTTTATCGGCGATGGCATTTGGCCAACAATTCAAAACCAGCTTTCCTATCCCTGGCGGCGCATTGGTCAGTCATGGTTATTCATCTACCGGCAGCTTGGATTTGGCCTGGACACTATTCGATTTCGGACGCCGGGAAGCCACGGTCGATGCTGGCACACAGCGCTTGCATGCCGCCAATTTTTCCTTTAATCGTAAACATCAGGAAATTGCCTATCGCGTTGCCAGCAGTTTTTTTGCCTATCAGGCCGTGCTGTCAAAAGTAACGGCAGCGCAACAGACACTGGAAGCAGCCAAGGCAGGCACTGTTTCAGTTCAGGCAAAACTCAGCAAAGGACTGGCGACTCGTCCCGACTTGTTGCTGGCGATTCAGGAACAGGCAAAAGCCAGTTATGACCTCCAGGATGCTCGCAGCTCGGTAATTCAAGCGCAAGCCGATTTGACCGCCAACCTTGGCGTTTCGCCTACTTACGCCTTGCAATTGATCGATTTGAGTAATGTACCGCTGCCGGCAGGACTGGTAGAGTCGGTTGAAAAAATTGTCGATCAGGCTTTGGAGCAACGCCCCGATCTGATGGCACGCCTTGCCGAATTGCGTGCCCGTGAAGCCGAAGTGCAGAAAGCCAGAGCGGAATTCTGGCCCAAGCTTTCTCTGCGCGGCATGATAGGCAATCAATACTGGGGAAATATTCACACCAATTCACTGAGTAATGATATTTATTCGGTAAGCAATGTTGTTGATACGGTAATGCTGAATGTGGAATGGACTTTGTTCGATGGCTTTGAACGCAGTAATGCGGTGCATGAAGCGGAAGCTAAACAAGAGGTTTCTAGAGCTCAGCTGGATAGCTTCCGCCTGGAAATTATTCGTGATATCTGGAAAGCCTATGCCGACACCAAAACCGCGCTGGAAAAACGCGAATTTGCCCTGGCCTTGTTGAAAGCGGCAGAGGAGTCTTATGCCGCCACTCAGGAATCTTATACCCACGGTTTTTCCACCGTCATAGAGTTGCTATCCGCGCAAAAGGATTTGGCGCACGCCCGATTTACCGAGATAGACAGCCGCGCTACTTTACTACGCTCAGCGGCAACCCTGGTTTATGTAGCGGGAGAACATAACCGGGGGGATTTCAATTCAGATAGTGGGGCGTTTGGCCGCAATCCCCAATGAGCAGGAAGCGGATTTAGTGCAGTTTAAACCAGCAGCAAGTTGTCCAAGCAGAGGGGAATCAGGAACAATCTGAAAAGGACAACTAAACTGCTAACCGTTCTTGCTCTACAAAAAAAACCGGTAGAACCAGAGTTCATAACTGAACCCCTCCTACCGGCTATGGAATCTTACTATCTCCATAAGCGCAGACCGACAAAAAACCAAGTAGTTCAGTAAGTAATCAATTAATTTCAGCAATTGTGCTGGTTTTTTCATGAAAAAACCAGCGGTTACAATTTCAATAACGAAATTAAAGCAGTTGCATAAAGATTTGACCATTTTAAGCTCTGATACTGTTCGTACTGAACATATTCGCCCATTAAATCCGGACAATGCCATTTTCCTTAAAAAATGTGATTTTGTTTCAGACTAGACAGGGGCGTACAATAAGCTTTTTGCGACATCCGATAGTAAGCAGATGACAACTCCATCCGATAACGAACAAGACTGGCGGCAAAAACTCACGCCTGAGCAATACCATGTCTGTTGGGAAAAAGGCACGGAACCAGCTTTCACTGGTAAATACACGGATTGCACTGCAACCGGGATTTACCACTGTGTTTGCTGCTCGCAGCCGCTGTTTTCGTCAGAAAATAAATTCCATTCCGGCTGTGGTTGGCCTAGCTTCTGGAAAGCTTTACACGCGGACACCCTTACTCAAATCGAAGATACTACTCATGGCATGCGCCGTGTCGAAGTCACTTGCACCAATTGCGGCGCTCATCTAGGTCATGTTTTCCCTGACGGACCACCGCCCACCGGCCTGCGTTATTGCATTAATTCAGTGGCGATAGATTTACAAGTCAGCTCATGACTGCTGCGGTACTTGCTCAGGATTTACTGGATTTTATTGATGCCAGCCCCAGTCCCTGGCACGCTGTAGCCAGTATTGAACAAAAATTGCTGACTTTTAATTTTCAGCGTTTGGAAGAGACCAATGTTTGGTCACTTAGCAGTGGCGGCCGTTATTATGTGATCCGGGATGATTCCTCCATTGTGCTGTTTGTGCTGGGCAAACAATCTGTAGCGGAAACCGGCTTTAAAATTGTCGGCGCTCACACCGACTCACCCGGTTTACGGGTCAAACCCAATCCGCTGCTGAACAGTGATAATATCCAACGGCTGGCCCTTGAAGTGTATGGTGGACCAATACTCGCCACGTTTACAGACCGGGATTTAGGCCTAGCCGGACGGGTAGCCTACCAGGATGCTGTCGGCAATATAATCAGCCGTTTGGTTAAGTTCCCAAATCCATTGCTGCGTTTACCGAATCTGGCCATCCACATGAATCGGGCAGTAAATGAGGATGGCTTAAAACTGAACAAACAAACTGAACTGGCCGCCATTTTATCGGCAAATGCTAATCAGCAGTTGCATGCAGATTATTTTTCCAGCCTGCTGAGTCTAGCTTCCGGCATTGCCGAGGCTGATATTTTAGGCTGGGAACTGAATGCCTATGATACTCAATCCGGCAGTTTTTGGGGCGCGGAACAGGAGTTTTTGGCTAACAGCCAATTGGATAATCTGGCTTCCTGCCATGCCGGGTTAAGTGCATTTCTCGCCGAAACCAGCTTAAACAGTGGTAATAGCCTGGTGTGTGCATTTTTTGATCATGAAGAAGTCGGCAGTGAAAGCTGCAAAGGTGCTTCGGGTAGTTTACTGGGCGATATACTACAGCGCATAGTCAACGCCACTGATACCAGCCGCGACGCCTATCATCGCGCCATGACCCACAGCTTTATGATCAGTGCCGACATGGCCCACGCTTATCAGCCCAGTTTCCCGAACGCCTACGAACCCAATCATAAATTACTAGTCAATCAAGGGCCGGTTATCAAAATCAATGCTAATCAGCGCTACGCCAGCGAATGTAAGTCCGCCGCACAGTTTATTCAGTATTGCCGCAAGGCCGGCGTACCTTACCAGCAATATTCGCACCGAGGCGATCTGCCTTGTGGCAGTACCATTGGTCCACTCACCTCAGCCAAGCTAGGCATTCGTACTGTAGATGTCGGCAATCCGATGTGGGCGATGCACAGCTTGCGCGAGAGTGCCGGCGTTCTGGATCACAGCTACATGGTGCAGGCGCTAAGCAGTTTTTTTACCAATTAGAACATCCCCCACTACGATGACAAGCCTTACCGCCCAGCAGTCTACCTAATCCGGGCCGAGACTTGGCAAACCCGCGATATAAAACATTCCACACCGGTTTTAATACCGGGCAACGCAGTAAGGCCGCCAACCAGCCCAGTCCGACTGCCTGATAAACAACCTCAAAAACCGCCACATCTTTAATCAGCCGACCATCTTCATAAACACCGTGAATCTCAGCGACCAGCTCAGACATGGTTTTACCATAGACCTCTGCTTTAAATTCAGCCGCATTAATATCCACAAACCCCAGTTTGGCATTTTGATTTCTCCGTCTTAACCAAGCCACTTCGCGCCGACAAATTGGGCATAAGCCATCGTAAAACAAAATAAAATCAGCTCGCGTACTCATAATTTCGACCATGCAAATAATAGGCGCATTGCTGTTTTTCCATTACCAAACATGACAAGCAATATACCCTGGCAACCAGTTTCGGCAAGTCAGACGTACAGATTATTCCAATTCACCAAGTCATACCTGCCAATATTTCCACACAAACCATAAATAAACCAAACAAACACCTAATAACTTAAAAATGGCCAAAAACCATCAATATATTGACTTATGGTATTTGTATGGTATTTTTTATTCGGCAATATCGGTGCTATTTAACCAAGCCTACCGGGCGAACATAAACAGCGGCGCTTTTGGCCACCAACATTTTTACTCGTGGCATTTTGTCAAATATCCTGATTTAAGTGCCGTTGATGCTTGCAAATTTGATTTTTAGGAAGAGTTCACCATGACCCAGATAAAACGTTTACTAACTTTTGCCCTGGTACTCGGCTGCAATACCGGTACGGTACAGGCTTCCACTTATACTTTCAGCGCATTTGACGACCCCAATGCCACTCGCGGCACTTATGCGACCGGCCTTAATAATAATGGCGTAGTGACCGGTTATTTCTCGGACGGCACCGGGGATCATGGTTTTACAGATGCCAACGGCACTTACACCACACTGGATGACCCTAATGCCGTACCTTCGCTCGGTGCATTGGGTAATGGCACCCACGCTTTAGCGATAAACTCCGGCGGTCAGGTAGTGGGTGAATATTTCAAAGCCACCGGCGGCGGGCACGGTTTTTTATATGATGGCGGCACTTACACCACGATAGACGTACCAGGCGCGTCCATCGGCACTGCCGCATTGAGTATTAACGCCGGCGGCGAGATCGTTGGTCTTTATCAAGGCGCGAGCGGCACTATCCATGGTTTTACCTATACTGCAGGCACCTATACCACGCTGGATGACCCCAATGCCTTGACTGGCCTGAATAACGGCACGTTTCTGACCGGCATCAATGCCAGCGGCGAAATAGCCGGCTCCTATAACGATGCCGGCGGGGAACACGGCTTTGTGTATAGTGGCGGGGCATTCACCACCATAGACGACCCCAACGCCACCCAGGGTACTTATGTCACCGGTATTAACGATCTGGGCTGGTTAATCGGAACTTATACCGATAACAACAGTAATCATGGCTTTGTGTACGAAAACGGGGTATTTACCACATTGGATTACCCCAGCGCCATTGCCGGCGTGATTGCGCCCGGTTACAGCAACGGTACTCTGGGATACGGCATCAATACCAGCGGACTGGTGTCCGGTAATTTCATCGATGCCGGCGGTCGGCATGGTTTTCTGGCCACGCCCAGCAACGTACCGCTGCCTTCGGCACTGTATTTGTTCGGTAGTGCAATCGCTGCATTCTTTGGTATGAAACAACAAAAACATTCAAAGCCATTTATCGCGGGCTAAACTCTGCCCCTGGTAAATAGGCAACTGTTGCTTGCGGGCTGAACCAGATTCGGGTTCAGCCCGCGACAATATTAGAATTCAGTCGATACGCCATACTGATTGCCTACAAATCTGACTGGGTATTTTTTAACGCCTGCTACCATTAAGCATTCGCTTACTGAGCCGCTTCTAAAAGGGAAGCAATAAACCCCAGACTCATCAGACATACCCCAAAAAGGTAATACCGAAACATTAAATCATCTGTATCGTACTGATTTTTATATCTCAGCAATATTCGATAACTGACCAAAAAAGCAGCAACAGCAGGCACTTGCAACACAGGACTACAGAAACGTTGCCAAGGATCGCTAGGCAGTTGACTATAAGACAGCGCAAATGAAATGAAAAATGCCGCCACTGCAAAACATAGCGAAATTTGGGCGATCCAATAATATCTGACTCTATCCAATTCGGCTTGTGGTAACCAGTTTCCGCAATCACATTGTTTAGCTGTCCCTAAACGTCCGATTGAATCATGTTTTCTTCCACAGTGAGAACAAGCATAAAAACTATAACGATACATCTTTTCAATCCTCGTTTAACCGATAACCCACACCAGTTTCAGTGAGTAAATAACGAGGCCGCGCTGGGTCTGCTTCAATTTTATGGCGTAATTGGCCCATATAAATTCTCAGATAATGATTATGCTCAATAAATGAAGCCCCCCAAACTTTTTCCAGCAATTGCCGGTGAGTAACCACAAATCCTGCGTTATGAATCAATGCGCATAACAAGCGAAATTCAATTTGGGTTAGATGAATTTCCCGCGCCCCCATAAATACACGCCGTTTTGTCAGCTCAACTTTCAACTCCCCGGTCTGGAAAACCTCCTGATTACTATTGGGCAATTTACCGATACGTCTTAGTAAAACCTTGATGCGGGATAACAACTCTGCGTTGCTGAATGGTTTAGTTAGATAATCATCCGCGCCGTTATCGAGTGCCTGAGTGATATCGCCTTCCTTATTCCTGGCCGAAAGTACGATGATCGGTAAATCCGTCCATTTACGCAGGCGGCAAATGACTTCCTGGCCATCAATATCCGGTAGTCCCAAATCAAGTATCATCAGCTTGGGGTGTTTACTGCGGGCAGTATCAAGCCCTTCTTTGCCGGTTTCCACGGCCAGAACTGTATATTGCTGATTTTCCAGTGTAGTCGTTAACAACGACCGAAACTGTGGATCGTCTTCAACTAACAAAAGTAATGCTGTCTGCATTTTCAAGGGTACATCCTATTTATTCTGGCTCGATTGATGGAGGAGATTGCAGAATAGGCAGGTGCAACTGAAATATTGCCCCACCGCCGTTGCGGTTGCTAACTGAAACCTCACCGCCATGTGCTTCGACGATGGCTCGGCAAATTGAAAGCCCCAAACCCACACCGCTTTGAGCACTTTCAGCATGAATTCGAAAAAATTTATCAAAAATTTTGTGTTGAAATTCCTCAGCAATCCCAGGACCACGGTCAGCAATGGTAATAGTCAGACCAAAAGGGGTTGTTTCAACGGAAATGTCTATCGGCAGCCCTTCCGAAGAATACTTGTCTGCGTTATCCAGCAGATTTACCATCACTTGTTGAAGCAATACAGCATCAACCAGTATTAAGGCCTGGCTATCGGCAATTTGTACATTTACTGGTCGGTTATTTAACTTTTTATCTAGTCGGCGCAAAGCGCAACCAACAATTTCCTCAGCTTCGTACCATTGCCGATTCAGTACAACTTCACCGGCCTCCAGTTGCGCCATATCCAGAATTTTGATGGTCAACTCCGACATCCGCTGAACTTCTTCATTGATGGCTCGTACCAGTTTACGGCGGCTGTTTTCATCCAGATGTTCGCCATCCGACTCCAAGGCACTGGATGCACTAACAATAGTTGCTAATGGCGTACGCAGATCGTGGGAAATACTGCTAAGCAGAGAGTTTCTTAATGTTTCGGACTGCATTTTCAAGGTGGCATCTTTGGCTTGTTCAGCCAAATTAGCCCGCTCCAAAGTATGAACTATCTGATTCACAAAAGTGTCCAGCAAACGCCGCTGTTCCGGCAAGAATATGCGCCGCAAATTAATCGGCTCGAGAACCAGCACACCAATAGCACCTGTCGATCCGATAAGTGGGATGTATACAGCTTTCTCACTAGGCAAGGTATCGGTGCCGTTACCAGCTATCTGACCATGATTAAATACCCAACGAGCCACCCCCAAGTCGGCACCCAGTAATGAAATTGGCAAAGGTATATGGGGGGGATAACACAACTTACCGTTCCGATCGGGGAATAAAAATGTATTGCGACCACCAAATTCAGCATGGATATGCCGTACACCAATTTCTATAATCTCATCTTCCAAACGAGCTTCCGCCAACTCCTTGCTCAAATGATAAAGCGTGGATGCGCGTCGCTCTCTGTATCGGGCTACCTGGGTCTGGGAACGTACGTTATCGGCTAGATTGCTGGTAACTGCACCCACCACCAACATGACGGCCAGGCCTATCAGATCCTCTGGATCGGCTATTGCGAAAGAAAAAATAGGTGGTGCAAAAAAGAATGCAAATAAAGCGGCACTTGCTAATGACGCCAAAATTGAAGGCCATAAGCCAAAACGCATAGCCACGAAGAACACGCCCAGCAGATATACCAAAAGAATATTACTCGGGCTCAACACTTCACGAAACGGCCAGTCGATTAAGGTCAAGACCAGAGCTGTCACAACACCCCACAGCGGATTTCCATAATTCTTATCAGAACTTAACCGGTCGACATGATCTTCAGCCAATTCAGGCGATGACTTTAAGATGGGCAGACTTTCGTCACCTAACAGATAAAAATTGATGCCGTGGGCCTGACTGATAATAGTGTCTACCACTGAACCCAAAAACCATCTGCGCCAACCTTTTCGACTGGGCCGGCCTAAAACCAGTTTGTTGATATTATGTTCGTGGGCATACTGGAGTATGGTGTTTCCCATGTTTTGCCCAGACAAAGTAACCGTGTTGGCACCCAGACGCTCGGCCAGGCGCAAAGCCTTTAACACCTCATCCCGACGGGAGGAGGAAAGCCGCTGTAAAGCCGGTGTTTCGACATAAACAGCAATCCAACTAGCGTGCAGACTGGTAGCCAGACGTTTTGCCGCCCGCACCAGTTTTACCGCTTGGTGATTAGGGCCAATACATACCAATATTCGCTCTCCCACATTCCAAACTTCACGGATTGCATTTTCCTGGCGATAATCCTGCATTTGCGCATCCACTCTTTCAGCGGTACGGCGCAGCGCCAGTTCCCTTAGCGCTATCAGATTACCTTTGCGAAAAAAATGACTCAGCGCACGCTCTGCTTTTTCAGGTAAATAAACTTTTCCTTCGCGCAATCGCATCAACAATTCGTCGGGCGGTAAATCCACCAGCTCTACTTCATCTGCCGCTTCAAATACCGTGTCGGGCACGGTTTCCCAAACGCGGATACCGACAAAACGACCGACATCCTCATGTAGGCTTTCCAGATGCTGTACATTCAGCGTCGTGTAAACATCGATACCGCTTTCCAACAATTCTTGGACATCCTGCCAACGTTTGGGATGGCGCATGCCGGAAAAATTGGTATGCGCTAATTCATCGACCAGAATTAAATCCGGATTTCGTTTTAGCGCCGCATCCAGATCAAACTCCTTGCGGCAACTACCACGACGGTTCTTCATCAATACTGGAAGCTGCACCAAATCTGCCAATTGCGCCTGAGTTTCCGTTCTGCCATGGGTTTCTACAAAACCCACCACTACATCTCGGCCATCCTGTGCCAACAAACGGGCCGCCTGTAACATGGCATAGGTTTTACCTACACCCGCCGCCGCCCCAAAAAAAATTTTCAGGTGCCCACGGCCATTGCGCGCCTCATAGCGTTTTGCTCGCTCTAAGAGTCGATCAGGATCAGGCCTATGCATGGCTTCTTACTCGCAGAAATAAGTGGAATGACTTTCTAACAACTGAACTGTTCCTTAATTGCCTACTGTACTGCTAAAAAAGCCTTGGTCATGTACTCTTTCAGCTTTTTGTCTTCATCATAAATAAGCAGCGCTTTAACATCTTTTTCTTCTGCGATGCGCTCGGCTGCCTTCTCGCCAACGCACAGCAGTGCGGTGTCCCAGGCATCCGCCCAGGCCGGATCATCATGCATGACAGTAACAGAACGCAGATGATGGCTGACAGGCCGGCCTGTTTTAGGATTCAAAATATGCGAATAGGTGATGCCCTTGTCTTCAAAAAAATTTCGATAAGTGCCGGCGGTCATGACAGCCGAGCCGGCCTCTTCTCTAATGTCTATCACCCTTTGTACGCTTCTTGATACAGGGACAGGTGTTTCGACACCAATTCGCCAGTTATCACCATTGGCCTTACGGCCTTTAACCATCATTTCCCCACCGATTTCGACCAGATAATTCTGAATCCCCAATGCTTCCAAACGATGCGCCACCACACCGACACTATAGCCTTGGGCAATGGAAGATAAATCAATCTTGAGTTTGGGATCTTTCTTTCTAATCCGCTGCTTAGTTCCATCAATTTCAAGCAGCGACATGCCGATGTGAGGTAAGAGCGCCGCAATTTCTTGATCCGTTGGCACCCGTGTGTCATGGCTAGAAAACCCCCATAAATCGAACAGGGGTTTTACGGTCAAATCATAACAACCCTCCGAATATTGATAGACAGCGTTGGCAATAAGCAGTAAATCGGTAATTTCCCGTGAAATCGGCAGCCAATGACCAGTTTCCTGGCGATTGATACGCGATATTTCCGAATCTTCTCGATAATTTGACAATTGCGCATCAATTTCAGCCAGTGTCGTCGATATTTGCCGCCTAATCTCTTCCAAAGGCGACGACTTATCATCAAGTACCATTTTGATATGATAAGTAGTGCCCTGAGCTGCACCTTCCACTTCAGTTTCACTACGGTTATCTTGGCATCCGGATAACATCAGACAAATCAATATAATTGTTGATAAACAAGCGGTTTTCATCGTCTTCTCGCTAATATTTAATCTTGAGTAAGCAAAATTCATGGGCATGACATTAAAACTGCACAACTGCGTCTATTCCCATTACCACCTGATTAAACTGCCGCCCTGCATCAAAAGGTGCAGTTTGTGCCTGCGCCCAGTCGTAACGCACTTCAGGGCGAACCAGCAACCAGACTTTGGGTTTCCAGTTTAGACCTGCTGTCACATCGTAATAACTGGCCTCGCCACTGTTATAACGAAAACCACTCTGGTCGCGAAACCATTCGCCGCGCACCCCCAGCCCCCAAACATCGTTGAGCTGATAAGTAAGATAATTAACAACGGAATACCAGACAGCTGTCGTCTGATTATTATTGACGGCATGATTCACGGTGCCTCTGTCGTGCTGTATCACATAATGCCATTTTCCAAATTGTTGCTGAAAAATCACCGAGTAATACTCCAAATCATTGTTCGGCATATTCTGGTAAGCGTTGCCCTGCATAATTGAAAACGACAACGCCGTGCCTGTATCGGCGTTAGCCCAATTAATACCGCTCATCTGCCCCCAAGCCCCCGGATTCAAGTCGAAATTGTCCATCCCCTTAGCTGCGCTAAGATTGACATTCCATTGATCATTGATGGTGTAATTGAACAATGCACCGGTGGTGGTAAAAGGTGATGATTTAAAGCTATAGGTATGAGATGAAAAGAAATTCAAGGCCGATGGCACCGATTCATAACCGATAATGGTATAAAAATGGCCTAATTTTCCACTCAAGCCATTACCGACCGGCGCAAACACTTCCACATAGGCTTGCGGCACCGCCATATTGTAATAACTATCCGGATTCATAATTTTGGTATCCCAGGTTCCGGCTGCCTGGGTATAACGCGTGTCTGTACCGAACATATAGTCCAATCGACCGCCGATATCCCAATGCTCGCCTTTGCTAACGGCTTTTTCGACGAAAAGATTCAGTTGATATAAATTCAACTCACCGTTGCGATCAGTCATATTCATGGGGCCATTACTACTATCGTGCGGATCATCAGTGTTGTAATTAATACCAGCTGTTCCCCAGCCACCCAAAGTCCAACCACTATTTTTCAGTCCAAGCCAACTGCTTGCATCTTTACCAGCGTATTGGGAAATAAGTCCGGTTGCGGTTGGGTCGGCCTCGTCGGCGCTGGCCGAACAAGCAAACACCAGCACTCCACAAATGCCAAGAGTGATATGAAAGCCTAACTTTGTCATGGGCAAAAACCTTAATTGTTATTATTTGAATTTGATAACTCGTCCAGAGCCAGATTAAGTTCCAAAACATTAACCCTGGATTCTCCTAAAAAGCCAAATAAGACTGGCCGGATATGAGCTTGTATTAATTCTCTTACTTGTAGAACCGATAAATGCCGTGCTTTAGCCACACGGTTTATTTGATAGTGGGCGCTGGCTAGGCTTATCTCCGGATCTAGCCCACTGGCGGACGAAGTAGCCAGATCGGCAGGAATCGGCTTGTGCTTATCCGGATCGGCGGATTGCAAAGCCAGCACCCGAGCACTAACTTCCTGGACTAGTGCCGGATTTAAGGGTCCAAGATTGGAGCCACCCGATAAACCGGCGTTGTATGGAAAGCTACCCGTGGCGGACAACCTTCCCCAAAAGTAATAATCACTACTAAAGTTCTGGCCTATCAACCGAGAACCAATCAGCTTACCGTCCTTCTCAATCAAACTGCCGTTTGCTTGAACCGGAAAAAACAGCTGGGCGATCCCTGTTATTAACAATGGGTAGCCTAAGCCGGTTAATATTAAGAAAAATATAAAGGTGGAGCATAAGGGACGCAGATTATTATTCATTATTAATACTCCTGATCAGACCAGATTAAGAAAACCCAAGATAAGGTCAATGGCCTTGATACAAAGGAAAGGGGTAATCACTCCACCCAAGCCGTATACAAATAAATTCCGCTGTAATAATTTGGCAGCACCCAAGGGACGATATTCCACCCCCTGCAGTGCCAGCGGAATCAAGCAGACGATAATCAATGCGTTGAAGATTACAGCAGACTGAATAGCTGAATGCGGGCTACTTAAGTGCATAATGTTCATGGCACCTAATTGCGGATAAGTCCCTACAAAAGCGGCGGGAATAATAGCGAAATATTTAGCAATATCATTGGCGATACTGAAGGTAGTCAGAGCGCCACGCGTCATCAGCATTTGCTTGCCGATTTCTACAATCTCGATAAGCTTGGTCGGATTAGAATCCAAATCCACCATATTGCCCGCCTCTTTGGCTGCCTGAGTACCTGAATTCATAGCCACCGCGACATCGGCTTGTGCCAATGCCGGGGCATCATTAGTGCCGTCACCGGTCATGGCAACAATCTGGCCCTTGCTCTTATGCTGACGAATCAAGGCCAGCTTGGCTTCAGGGGTAGCTTCCGCCAAAAACTCGTCTACCCCTGCTTCAGCGGCAATTGCAGCGGCAGTTAAGGGATTGTCGCCAGTAATCATAATGGTCTTGATACCCATGCGCCGTAGTTCGGCAAACCGCTCCCGTATGCCGGGTTTGACCACATCCTTCAGTTCTATCACACCTAATATAGTGCCGCCATCCGCAACAACCAGGGGTGTACTGCCACTTTGCGCCACTTCCTCGACCTTACGAAACACCTGTTCAGGAAAGGGATGATTCAAGAATTCCACGTGTCTACGCATGGCATCAACAGCACCTTTACGGATTTGTCGACCAGCCACATCAACACCGCTCATCCGAGTCTTGGCAGTAAACGGATAAAACTCCCCACGCATTTGCTCCTGACTATGAAATCGCTGCTGAGCCAAAGCCACGATGCTGCGACCCTCCGGGGTCTCATCCGCTAAGGAAGCCAGACAAGCCGCATCCGCCAAAAACTTTTCGGAAACGCCGGAGGCGGGATAAAAAGCTGAGGCATGACGATGACCAAAGGTAATAGTACCGGTTTTATCCAGCAGCAAAATATCGACATCGCCCGCAGCTTCTACAGCGCGGCCTGAGGTGGCAATGACATTGGCTTGTAGCATGCGACTCATACCCGCTACCCCAATAGCTGATAGCAGACCCCCAATGGTAGTAGGAATCAGGCACACCAACAGCGCAGTGAGTACGGTAATAGTGACCGGTAAACCCTGGACACTGGTTTCGGTGCTAAATACGGAAAACGGCAAAATGGTGGCCGTAGCCGTTAAAAATACGAATGTCAAAGCCACCAGCAAGATGGTCAAGGCGATTTCGTTGGGTGTCTTGCCGCGTTTGGCGGTTTCCACCATCGCGATCATCCGTTCAAGAAAACTGTCACCTGGATTGCTGGAAACACGTACCACCAACCAATCGGACAATACCTGTGTACCACCAGTAACTGAACAGAAGTCACCGCCGGATTCGCGGATAACAGGAGCCGATTCGCCGGTAATCGCGCTTTCATCAATCGAAGCTTCACCTAAAATCACTTCACCATCCGCAGGAATCAAGTCACCGGCTTCGACTAGATAAAGATCACCCTGCCGCAATTTATCTGCCGAGATTAGAGTCCATGCCGCGTCATTGTTTGCTTCAGCCAATTTTTTAGCCGCTACGGTTTTACGTAAGGAACGTAGCGATGCTGCTTGCGCTTTACTACGACCTTCGGCAAGTGCTTCTGCAAAATTGGCAAATAGCAGAGTGAACCACAACCACAGGGCTATCGATAAAATAAACATTATTGATTCACCACCACCCACCATGGTCTTAACCAATAAAACTGTCGTGCCGAGACTACCGACCAAACAAATAAACATTACCGGGTTGCGCAATTGAACGCGCGGCGACAGTTTACGAAATGACTCCACCAGCGCCGGCTGAATCAGCTTGGCATCAAATAAGTCGAATTTAGTACGGCTCATGGTTGGCTCCATTGACCATGCGGCCACAAAGCAAAATGTTCCGCGAATGGACCCAGTACCAACGCAGGAAAATAGGTTAATGCGCCGACAATCAACACCGTGGCTATCAGCAATACAATAAACAAAGCACCGTGAGTGGGTAATGTACCCTCTCCCGGTAACAGTCTATGCTTCTTGGCCAGCGCGCCGGCAATTGCCAAATATGGGACTATGGAAAAAAAGCGCCCAAACCACAAAGCCACAGCGAGCATGGTGTTGTAATAGGGCGTATTGGCGGAAAGTCCGGCGAAAGCGCTGCCGTTATTATTGGCTGCCGAAGAAAATGCATAAAGCACTTCACTGAAACCATGCGACCCCGGATTCAGAATCCCCAACTTGCCATCCGGCAGCAATATCGATATAGCCGTACCGACCAAAACCAGCAACGGGGTTATCAAAATAGAAATTGAAATCATTTTCATTTCATAGCTTTCGATTTTCTTACCTAAATATTCTGGGGTGCGTCCTATCATCAAACCAGAAATAAACACAGCAATGATGGCAAAAATCAGCATCCCGACCAAACCCACTCCGACACCACCGAAAACCACTTCACCCACCTGCATCAACCACATACAGACGAATCCGCCAATTGGAGTAAAAGAGTCATGCATGGCATTAGAGCCTCCGGTACCCGATGCAGTAGTGATGACTGCCCACAAAGCAGAACCATCGCTGCCAAAACGCATTTCCTTGCCCTCCAGATTGCCGCCACTTTGATCCAGACCCAAGTGACTAAGCAAGGGATTCCCTGCCTGTTCGGCATACATCGCCACCAAGGCAGAGCCGGCAAACATAAAGACCATAGTAAATAAAATAGCCCACCCCTGACGTGTATCACCGACGATACGTCCAAAACTGAAACACAAAACCGCCGGGATTAGAAACATTGCCAACATACCGGCGAAATTTGTCAGCGGGGTGGGGTTCTCGAAAGGATGAGCCGCATTGACGTTAAAAAAGCCACCCCCATTATTACCCATCACTTTGGTGGCATCTAAAGAAGCCGCAGGCCCCATAGGCAAAATCTGCTTTCTTATAGAAACCGACTCAGTCACGGCTTGCCCGTTAGCATCCTTAATCGGCTGCCCGGTTGCATCCAATTTAGGTGTCTGATATTGCGTAACATCCATAGTTTGTATTGCGACAAAGGGTTTAAAATTCTGAATAGCCCCCTGTTGCACAAGAAAAATTGCCAGTATTACTGACAAAGGGAGTAACACGTAGGTACAGGCGCGCACCATATCTACCCAAAAATTGCCGATAAAGGCTGTCTCATGGCGAGCAAAACCACGGAACAACACAAAAGCCACACAAAGCCCGGTAGCCGGTGCAACAAAGTTCAAAAAACCCAGTCCCAGCATTTGCGTCAAATAACTCATCGTAATTTCGCCGGCATAACCCTGCCAACAGGCTGCAGTGAGGAAGGAAATCGCTGTATTTAATGAGGAGTCGGGGCTGACTGCGCTTAAATCCTGTGGATTTAACGGTAAATCGGCTTGCCAGCGCTGCAAGGCATAGACCCATAAGGCAGCGAGAGCATTAAATAATACCAATACATAAGCATATTCCTGCCAGTGCATTTCCTTACGCGCATCAATGCGCAAGAGTCTGAACAAATACTGTTCGAAAGGTGCCAGCACAGTCAAGAAACCAGATGGTTCCATTGCCGCAGTAATAAAGGCTCCAAGTGGTTTTACTGCAAGCAGTAATATCAGTAGAAATACCACTAATAAGCTAATAGCATGGGAACTCATGTGAAATCCTCTGGATTGATCAGTGCAACTATCAAATACACCACCAAACACATAACAACCAACAGGCTAATCGTGTATTCAGCTGTCATTTGCGATTCTCCAAGACATCACAACCTTTGATGAGGAATAGGGCCAAAACCAGAAACAGCAGGTATAAAGCAAGATAAAAGATATCCATTGCATAACTCCTTAAAAAGTAAAGACAATGGATAAATATTAAAGACTTTGAAGTAAAGTTCTCGTAAAGACTTGTCAACTAAAAAGAAACAATCTGCATCGAATTATTAAACAATTATCAAAAACAGACTCAAGGTTCAGGCATTAAAAAAGCCGGTTTAACCCGGCTTTTAAATCAAAACCACCAATTAAATTTAGCGATACTGCTGGATTGGCAACATTAAAAAACACCGCCATTGAGTAAAAACAATGTGCCTATACTGGCAAAAAAACCTAAGAGTATGGCCGGCATCCAGCGTAAATGCAGCGTAAAGGTATACCCCTCGCCTTCTTTCATATGTCCTTTCATTAAACCCAATACATGCAAGGCTGGCGCAGAACCAATCGCCAATAAACTGCCGCCCACGCCCAAGGTTAAAGTCAATAACAGCCATTGTTGCATCGAAAAAGGCGGATGCATGTTTAACACAGCAAACATTAAGGTACCGTTATCAATAGACGACGATGATAAACCAATCATGATATTGGCTAAAGTTGGGCTAATTTCTGTAAACAGATAATGAGCCATAGCATCCAAATAACCTAAAAAGCTCAATGCTCCCACTATCATCATGGCGCCATAGAAAAATAACAGAGTATCCCAATCAACTCCGGCAATACACTTAAAAACATCAAAGCCCTTTTTAGAATCAATTGTTTGGCGTGTTTCGGGAATTAAAAAATGACTCAATTTTTCGGATTTAGTTAAATAATACGCAAAGAATTGTAATATCGCTAAGCCAAACATCATGCCGGCTATGGCCGGCATATCAAAAAAAACATTTGATAAAATGGTCAGACTAAAAGTAAATATAAATATAAAGACAATCCTCTTGCTGCCACGCTTTAACGCAGGTGTTTCTTTAGTAAAGACCGGATTTTCTTTAGTCACTGCAAAATGCATTATTGATGCCGGGACTAAAAAATTCACCATACACGGAATCGTTAAATTAAAAAACTCAGTAAAATGCAACATATTTTGTTGCCAAACAAAAAAGGTGGAAATCCCCCCCAACGGACTTATTGTCCCTCCGGCATTAGCGGCAACCACTGCATTCAATCCTGCCAGACCAACGAACTTAGGTTGATCCTTACCTATGACCAAAATGATATAGCCCATCAACAAACCGACAGTCAAACTACTAATCACTAGCGACAGCACAAAGGCCAACACGCCGGTAATCCAAAATAATTGCCGATAACTATATTGCCTATTGACTAAAACAATGCGCAAAGCGTCGAATATCCCCCGCTCGGTCATAGAATTCAAAAAAGTCATCGATACGGTAATAAATAAAAACAACTCTGCATAAGCTGTTAAATTATTTTGAAAAACCACGGCAACATTTTTGGCTGAACCATATTCCATACTATAGTAAACAAATATTGATCCCCAAATTAATGCCGAACCCAAAACCATAGGCTTTGCTTTGCTCAATTGATGCAAGTCTTCAGTCATTGCAATAGCATAAACAATAAAAGTGACTGCCACCGCAAAATAGCCCACGAAATGATGCTTCAAATCTAATTGTGTTACCGCGCCGATTTCTTCTGCAAAAACAAAAGACGGCAAAAGACACATTAATATTAAAATAAAGAATTCCCTAATCCTGAAAAGCTTATGTGTGTTTTTCACTTGATCTCACTTATTAACCTTAAAATATAAGCATCTGATTGATAACTATGGTATGACGGGCAAAAGCCTTGCACATCACTTACAGCTTCAATTTGGTTGAACAACCTTCAAATACTAAAGATTTAGGTATAAAGATTTTGTAAAGATCTGTAAACAAATAAAAAACTCACTGTTTCATATTTAAGAACAATTGAGCAGCGCTGGATTTGACTAACAGGACTGATGCCAAGTACTTTCATAGCAAGCACCGGCCGTCCAGAACATTGTAAAGACGCCTGTTAAGGCACGGAGACGAGAACCATCCAGCAAGCTACTTGGTAAAGCTCAGCTTATTTCTGAGTTCCATCAATTCATTTTTATTCAGATCGGAAACCAACCAATAATTCATATTCTGGAAATTGAAGGCGAGTACATTAAATCCGTTACGAGTAG
Source organism: Methylomonas paludis (assembly GCF_018734325.1). Taxonomy (NCBI): domain Bacteria; kingdom Pseudomonadati; phylum Pseudomonadota; class Gammaproteobacteria; order Methylococcales; family Methylococcaceae; genus Methylomonas; species Methylomonas paludis. The sequence goes on from NZ_CP073754.1 coordinate 3,178,727, forward strand.
TGGCGTACTCCTGCTGTAAGCCATTTTGGTTTTCAGGCCAGATGAAAACATTGATCAAATGCTGTCTGCGCCGATACACTAAAGCGGTGACTGGTCTGGCTGCCAAATAATCCAAACGACCGCCAACCAGCGGGTATCCCTGTTCGCTCAGATCTATCACCAGCGGAGAAAAATCCAGTTTGCCGTTAAACCAGGGCTTCACAGTATGTTGATCGGAAGATGCCACATCGGTTAAATGCGCCGCCATCAAAGAGCGAATATGGTCGGAAACAATTTCATCAACCAAAAGATCAAACCTTGATGCAGGTTGTAATTGATACCCCAGGCTAACCGATAACAATACGATTGAAAATGCTGCCAATGGCTTCAGTAAGCTCTGTGAGGGCCACAGGTTGATAAATCGACTTTTGGGTTTTTCAGTATTTCCGTCAATTTTTTGCAGAGCAAGGCTAAGGCTATCGGGCACCCGATGGTAATTCATGCTTTGACGGATGCTATTGCTCAGATTTGTCAGCTGCAATACTTCATTTTGGCAGTGCTTGCAAATTTCCAAATGTGCTTCCACATCCAGAATCCGCTGCAAATCTAATTCATTATCCAGATAAGCCGAAATTAAAGAAGCCACTATTTTGCAATTCATTGCGATACCTCCCCTCTAAAATGCGGAGCAAGTAAGCTGCGCATCAAACCACGAGCACGGGCCAATCTAGACATAACAGTACCGACAGGTATTCCTGCAATTCCGGCGATCTCATGATAAGAAAACCCCTCCTGCTCTCTTAATACCAACACCTCTCTGAATTCAATGGACAGTTCCTGCATGGCTTGGTTGATCAAATCCCGATCCACAGTTTGAAACATGATTTGTTCAGGCGTCGAATTGTTAACAACTGACTCAGACAATTGATTTAACAGCTCACCATGACCACTCTCTTCATCAAACTCTTCCATTTGCAGATTGTTCTTGGACTTTAGCCAGGTGTAGCAAGTATTTCTGACTATCGCCAAAAGCCATGCTTTAGCGTCCGCACCTCTAAATCCATCAAAATGTCGAAACGCCTTCATATAACTCTCTTGAACGATATCTTCGGCGTCCTGATGATTTCGGGTTAACCATTTTGCCAAATTGTAGGCCGCATCCAGGTGTGGAATAGCAATTTGATTGAATCTTTTTATCTTGTTTTGCTTAATCAAGGAGCCACCCGCCAAAGTTCCATACCTGATATTGACTTGCTTAAGTGTTTATTTATTCCCAATAACGCATTTATTTGTAAACGTCGGGAATAAATTGGCAACCTAAACGGTAGAGAAGTAATGAATTCAGTTAACTTTACAACAATCTGGAGCTTTTGTTATGCGAGACAAGATAAATCGAAGAGATTTTATAAAACTGGCTGGTATCGGTGGGGTGGTTTTTGCTTCCGGCCTGGGATTTGATGCCATCGCCAAAGCACAACATGGCAAGCTCTCCCCCCCCCGGATATCAGGACTTCTTCTTTGTCCAACTTTCCGATACCCATTGGATTCAATGGCCCGCTCATCAATCCCAATGCCGATCAGACCTTACTCAAAGCAATTGAAAGTATTAATCGTTTAAAGCATCAGCCGGATTTTATTGTTTTCACCGGCGATTTAACCCACACTACCGACGATCCGCAAGAAAGACGGCTACGAATGCAGGCGTTTCGAAAAATTATAAGTAATCTGCACGTCAAAAATATCAAATTTTTACCGGGCGAACATGACGCATCCCTGGATAAAGGTGCCGCCTATCAAGAGTTTTTCGGCGATTTACATTATAGCTTCGACCACAAAGGCATTCATTTCATCGCACTGGATAATGTCTCCGATCCGAAAGCGCTACTAGGACCAGCCCAATTAGATTGGCTAAAAGCCGATCTTGCTCAACAACATACCGATGCACCTATCGTTGTGTTAACTCATCGTCCACTTTTTGATTTGTACCCACAATGGGACTGGAATACCCGAGATGGTCAGTCGGCACTGGATTTATTGCTGCCTTTCACTAATGTGGCAATTTTTTATGGACATATCCATCAGGAACATATTCATACCACTGAACATATCATCCATTACGGCGCAAAATCGTTGATATTTCCTTTACCTGCACCTGGCTTGGCGCCTAAGCGTGCACCAATTCCCTGGAAAGTAGACCAACCTTATGCTGGTTTAGGCTATAGAAATATTGAGTCTTATTCAAAACAGAAAACCTACTCAATTGACGAGATAGCTATCAGCGCAGGAGAATTGATATGAACCATAAATTAATGATTATCTACTTACTGGCGTTGGCTACACTAGTGGCAGATACCCACGCCGACACAAATAATGCAGCCGAAGCGGATATTCCCGTTATCGTTATTACAGCAAGTCGATTTGTGTATAGCCCCAATCAAATTACTATCAAAAAAGGCCAAACTGTTTTGCTGGAAATCCAAGCAACTGATACCCAGCATGGATTTTCCATTCCTGATCTCGGCGTGCGTGTCGATGCCATCCCTGGAGAGAAGAAAACCATCAAGATAACGCCAACCAAAAATGGCAGATTTGTGTTCTACTGCGACATTTTTTGCGGTTCGGGCCATGAACAAATGGCAGGGGAAATTATTGTAGAAACCTAAATATTACAAATCTAATCAGAATTTAATTTTTACCTTCTTTGAGGTGGAATAGCACTAGCCTTGACAACCACTTTATGCAGCCAGTCTGATTCATTCAGCCACTTGAATTTCCAATGCCCGAGTTATCAAAGCCCTGGAAATCCACTTCAAGTGGCCACTTTCAACCTATCAGCTCACTATTAATCCGCCAAATCCACAAAGCCATGCAAGCCCCGCTTTGATTCAGCAGCCAGCCAATTTTGCAGGAACAATAGTTCTTCAGTGGGGCTTAATTGATCCAAGGGCTGTTTCTTTTTTAATAATCTGAATGCCGCCGACAATACTTTGAGTTTGTCACCACTGATGCCGGCGCGTCTTAAGCCCACCAGATTTAAACGGTAATGACGGGCAGGTCGTCCGCCGATCAGCATATAGGGCAACACATCCATATTAATGCCGGTAGTACCCTGAACAATGGCGTAAGAACCGATACGGCAAAACTGATGTACCACCACAGCTCCCCCCATAAAGACATTGTTACCGACTTGAACAAAGCCGCCGATGGCGACATTGTTGGCGAAAATAGTTTTGTTACCGACACTGCAATCGTGAGCGACATGGCTGTTGTTCATGAAATAGCAATTAGAGCCAATACGGGTACTACCATCCACCACGGTAGCACGATGTGCGGTAAAACCTTCCCTGAAAACATTACCGTCGCCAATTTCCAGCCAACTGACAGTTTCCGGATTGAAACCGGTATCTTGCGGCAAGCCACCCAGCACAGCGTGAGGATGGAGAATATTAGCTTCTCCCATGCGAACCCGGCCATGAACTACGGCATGAGCACCAATTTGGCTGCCGGCACCGATCACTGCACCGGCTTCGATTACGGCAAACGGCCCAACGCTGACACCATCGCCTAATACGGCATTAGCTTCGACATAGGCAGTGGGATGTATGGTTATTGGCATGTTATCCTCTGGGATGATGTTGGGTATGAATTTGTTTCAGGCGTTGCTGAGCGATATGGGTATAAATCTGAGTAGTCGATAAATCCGCATGACCCAGCAGCATTTGCACCACGCGCAAGTCGGCGCCATGATTCAGCAAATGGGTGGCAAACGCATGACGCAAGGTATGCGGCGATAAATGTTTATCTATACCGGCCTGCTTGGCCTGATTTTTGATGATATGCCAAAACGCCTGTCTTGTCATATTCGTGCCGCGCTGAGTAATAAACAGATAATCGCTTTGGCGTTTACCCAAAATTTGCGGTCTGACACTATTAATATAATGCTCCAGCCAGTCCATAGCCTCTTCGCCAAACGGTACCAGTCGTTCTTTGTCGCCTTTGCCGATAATCCTTACACAGCCCTGGCGCATGTGCAGTTGCTGAAAAGTTAATTCGACCAATTCAGATACCCGCAAACCGGTGGCATAGAGCAGTTCCAACATGGTTCTGTCTCTAAATCCCAATGGTACTATGGTGTTGGGGGCTTGTAATAAGGCCTCGACATCCGCTTCGGATAAGGAGGCCGGCAAAGATCGGCCCAGGCGCGGTGCGTCAATAAGACTGGTGGGGTTGACCTGTATTTGTTTTTCCCGAAGCAAATAGCCGTAAAAACGCCGCAAACTGGACAGCCCACGCGCTGCCGAGCGATTGGCACTACCCTGAGTTTGCCGGTAGTGCAGATAGGCCGAAATATCCTCAGTAACAACTTCCGCCAGCGTTTTGAGTTTTAGCCAGTCATCGAATTGTTTAAGGTCAGTGCCGTATGCTGCCAGAGTGTTATTACTTAAACCATGTTCCAGCCACAATGCATTCAGAAAGGCCTCTATGCTCTGAGTTGACTTCATGACTTTAATTACCCAGTTTGCAGATACAAAAAAAGGCAGCTCAAGGCTGCCTTTTGGCGTGATAAAAACTTTAACTCAGCAAATACTGCTATGCACAATGGCTGTTAGCCATCCCGTCCATCAATCGGGCAGTATCGGCAACACCGACACTGGATTTGATTTGCATCAGGGTAGCAAAATGGTGCCGGTTACAGCCCCAGCCATGTTTGCAGTTGTTGCTTAAGACAGTTTTTCTTTGATACGGGCAGCTTTACCTGTCAGATCACGCAGATAATACAGTTTGGCGCGGCGCACATCACCACGGCGTTTAACTTCGATACCGCCAACCGCCGGGCTGTGAGTTTGGAAAACCCGCTCTACGCCGACACCATGTGAAATTTTTCTGACGGTAAAAGCTGAATTCAAGCCGCGATTACGTTTGGCAATGACTACACCTTCAAACGCCTGTAATCTTTCCCGGGTGCCTTCCACTACTCTTACCTGCACAACAACGGTATCGCCTGGGTTAAATTCAGGCACATCTGTTTTTAACTGTGCATTTTCTAATTCATTAATTATGTTACTCATTACCCTACCCTAATGTATCAACTTCAGTTCTAAATTCATTCAGCAAAGCTTGCTGCTCTGCACTTAATTCCTGTTTTTCCAGCAAGTCCGGCCGTTTCAACCAGGTTCTGCCCAAGGACTGTTTCATTCTCCAACGTTTAATCTCGGCGTGATTGCCGCTTAATAAAACATCGGGCACATCACCCAGATCACTTTGCTCAGGCCGCGTATAGTGCGGACAATCCAGCAATCCGTTGACATGGGAATCCTGTTTGGCTGAGTCTTCATCACCCAGCACACCAGGCAGCAAACGGCTTACTGCATCAATAACAATCAGGGCCGCCAATTCACCGCCGCTGATGACATAATCTCCCAACGACCATTCTTCATCGCATATCTGGCCGATAAAGCGTTCGTCTATACCTTCGTAGCGTCCTGCCACCAGAATTAACTGCCGGTGTTGGCTGGCTTCCTGCATCAATTGCTGGGTAATGGGCTTACCTTGTGGACTCAGATAAACTACTTTACTCAGGCCACCAGCCTGTTGCTGTTTTGCCGCATTTACCGCATCAAGCAAAGGTTGAAACTTCATTACCATACCCGGGCCGCCGCCATAAGGACGATCATCGACAGTACGATGTTTATCCTGAGTATAATCACGCGGATTCCAGAGATTCAGCGCCACAATGCCCTGCTCTATAGCTCTGCCGGTTACCCCGTAACTGGCTGCGCTACAAACCATTTCCGGAAACAGACTGACAACATCAAAACGCATTACTATATTCAGAAATCCGGATCCCAGTCCACAATCATTAGTTCGGCTGCCAAATCTATACTTAATACTGTCTGCGGCTGCAAAAAGGGTATCAAGCGTTCAATTTCACCGTCTTTAACTACCAACACGTCATTGGCACCGGTTTCCAGCAAATGATCGACTTTACCCAGTTTTATACCAACAGCGGTTTCCACCGCCAGACCCACAAGATCTGTCCAATAGTATTCACCCGCCCTGGCTGCCGGCAATTGTGCCCGGCGAATCAGAATATCTGAACCCAGCAAGGCAAAAGCCGCATCGCGATCGGAAACACCTTCCAACTCGGCGACCACAGTATTACCGTGGCGTTGCCCGGCAAGCACTTTAACTTCCCTGGTTTGCTGATTTTTTTGCAATACCCAAGGTGTATAACTGAGGATATTCTCGCGCGGCTCGGTAAATGAATATATTTTTACCCATCCTTTTACGCCGAAAACGCCGGAAATTTGACCAGCGTTCAGAAAGTCCTGATTAGGCAAAACGGCGACTTAAGCTGCTGCTTTGACAGCGTCTTTAATCAATTTGGCGACGCGATCAGTTGGTTGAGCGCCATTAGACTTCCAATACTGAACGCGTTCGCTATCCAGTACCAGTCTTTGCTCGGCACCACGCGCCAATGGATTGAAGAAACCAACACGCTCAATGTAACGACCATCGCGGCTGTTTCTGCTGTCAGTAACAACTACGTGATAAAAAGGGCGATTTTTAGAGCCGCCTCTGGACAAACGAATGCTTACCATTATGAATACCTTTGAAACACAAATCGGAGTTTAATTTTCCTATTTTACGCGATTTTCCGCATAAGTGAAGTGCTAATTATATTTTTTACAATCTCATGCCGCGCATATTGCTTTGTAAGCCGCGCATCATGTTAGCCAGATTGCCTTTACTAAATTTTTTCATCATTTTTTCCATCATCTGATGCTGCTTCAACACCCGGTTTACCGCCTGGACATCCTGCCCACAACCTTTTGCTATCCGCTCCTTGCGACTGCCTTTGATCAGATCCGGAAAACGTCTTTCCTGCTTAGTCATGGAATTGATCACTGCAATCTGCCGAGCCAGATCGTTGTCATTAACTTTTTCTTTAATACCTTTCGACATAGCACCCATACCCGGCATTTTGTCGATCATGGCGCCAATACCACCCATGTTTTGCATTTGCAACAACTGCTCTTTTAAATCCTCCAGATTGAAGCTCTTACCTTTTTGGATTTTTTTAGCCAGTTGTTCGGCTTTAGTTCTATCAACTTTTTGCTCAATATCTTCAATCAGCGACAGCACATCGCCCATACCCAAAATCCGCGAAGCCAGCCGATCCGGATGAAACGGCTCCAGCGCATCGGTTTTTTCGCCAACACCGATAAATTTAATGGGCTTACCGGTAATATGTCTAATCGACAAAGCCGCTCCGCCCCGGGCATCGCCATCTGCCTTGGTCAGCACTACGCCCGTTAATGGCAATGCATCATGAAAAGCCTTGGCAGTATTGGCAGCATCCTGGCCGGTCATGCTGTCCACTACGAACAGGGTTTCTATCGGATTGATAGCCTGATGCAGGGCTTTTATTTCCGCCATCATTTCATCATCAACATGTAAACGACCGGCAGTATCGACGATCACCACATCCAGAAACTGGCGTTTGGCGGCATCAATGACCCGATTGACAATATCTACCGGCTTTTCAGAAATGTCGCTGTCAAAAAACTTCAGCCCAACATCTTCAGCCAGAGTTTGCAACTGCTTGATAGCCGCAGGACGATATACGTCAACACTGACCACACCCACTTTTTTCTTTTTCTTTTCTTTGAGATGTCGGCCTAATTTTGCTACGGTGGTGGTTTTACCCGCCCCTTGCAAGCCGGCCATCAGAATAATTGCAGGCGGCTGAGTACGCAGATTCAGCTCTTCATTGGCCGAACCCATAATCTTGACCAACTCGGACTGAACGATTTTGATCAAGGCCTGACCGGGAGTCAAACTGGTTTGCACTTCCTGACCCAAAGCACGCTGGCTAACCTGATCGATAAAGTCGGTCACAACCGGCAAAGCCACGTCCGCTTCCAGCAAAGCCATTCTGACTTCGCGCAAGGCTTCGCTGATGTTGGCCTCGGTCAAACGGCCCTGGCCTTTGAGTTTTTTTAAGGTACCGCTCAGGCGGTCGGTTAAATTATCGAACATATCTTTTTTATTTTTCTATAATTCGGGCTGACTATGGCTAACCGGCAACGGTTAAAACAAACTGGTTAGATCAAATTGGGCGCTTAGTTTAACATAAGCCATTCATTTCGCATTTTGTTTATCCATAAACGACCGCTATGTATACCACTATTGTCGGCATAATCTCATTATTAAGCTACGTATGCGCTGCTGTGCTACTGGCCAAGGAACTTTTTCAAGGCTTGAGCCAGCAACGTGCGCCTATCTTTCTAGCCTGGCTGGGAGCAGCCTTGCATAGCCTATATCTAATTCTGATTTTTCAGCAGCACCACGATTTTAATTTCAGTTTTTTTAATGCCGCCGCCCTGGTAGTTTTATTTATTGTACTGATTTTACTGTTTGCCATACTGGATAAACCACTGGAAAAACTGGGCATTGCCATTTTTCCGCTGGCCGCCATACTTTTGGGATTGGATATGATTTTTCCAGAAAAAATCCATCCACTGTCAGCCCATAACTGGCAAATGAACACCCATATCCTGACTTCCATTATTGCCTTCAGCCTGCTGAATATTGCCGCCCTGCAAGCAATTTTACTAGCGATTCAAAACAAACAATTGAGAAGCCATCATCCGCGCCGCCTGATGCTGGCTTTGCCGCCATTACAGGCCATGGAAACCCTTTTATTTCAGACTATAGCCGCCGGCCTGCTGTTTTTAACACTCTCACTGACCAGCGGATTTATGTTCATCGACGATTTGTTTGCCCAACACCTGGTGCATAAAACAGTGCTATCCATCTTCGCCTGGATAATTTTTTCTGGCCTGCTGATCGGCAGACTGCGTTACGGCTGGCGCGGCAGCACCGCCATTCGCTGGACATTAACTGGATTTTTATTATTGCTGCTAGCCTATTTCGGCAGCAAACTGGTGTTGGAACTAATCCTGAAAAAAGTTTAAACCGTCGCCACATTCCGGCAAGCAGACCAAAACTGACACGAAACCAAGGATATTTGCTCAAATAAATTCCGCCAACCGGAATTAAACGAGACACAAAAAACCCTAACCCTAAACTGCCTTAAGCAAGGTTAACGGTATTAACTGGATGAAATATTGGCGTCCCCAGGGGGGTTCGAACCCCCGTTACCGCCGTGAAAGGGCGGTGTCCTAGGCCACTAGACGATGGGGACTAAGACTATGCGCAGTAAGCCGCGCTAATTTTGAAGCAGTGAATTTATAACCAGAACTAAGTTCTTGGCGTCCCCAGGGGGGTTCGAACCCCCGTTACCGCCGTGAAAGGGCGGTGTCCTAGGCCGCTAGACGATGGGGACTAAGACCTTAACAATTAACCGAATTGGTGGAGCCAAGCGGGATCGAACCGCTGACCTCTTGCATGCCATGCAAGCGCTCTCCCAGCTGAGCTATGGCCCCTTGGTTAAGTCCGTACATTATACAGACTTTTCTAAGCTTGTCTAGAAATTATTCTCCTTAATGAAAGCTATAGCCCGATTAATCCTGGACAATGTCTTATCCCTACCCAGTAAAGCCAAGGTTTTATCAATGGCCGGCGAAACGCCGCCACCCGAGATGGCTACCCGCAAGGGCTGGGCAATTTTACCCAAACCCAATTGCAATTGTTCCGCACTGTCCAGCACAACCTGATGTAAAACTTCAGCTTCCCAGTCTGTCAGCGCCTCAAACTGTTGCCATAAATGCTGCAGAACTTCAGCACTGCCGGCCTTGAAATTCTTTTTCACGGCAGCCTCATCGTAGCCCTGAAAGTCCTGATAAAAATACACACTTTGCGCGGCCATTTCCACCAGCGTTTTACAACGCTCACGCTGAATTTTGACAACTTCGGCCACGACTGGACCAGTTGCGGGATCAATACCCAGCTCACCCAAATGCCAACTGAGATGATGACCAACATGCGCGGGATCACTATTCATCAAATACTGATGATTCAGCCAGAGTAGTTTTTCGGTGTTGAAGGTGGAAGCCGAGACATTGACTTTTTCCAATTCAAATAACTGGATCATTTCATCCAGACTAAACAATTCCTGGTCACCATGCGACCAACCCAAGCGAACCAGATAGTTTAATAAGGCTTCCGGGAGAAAGCCGTCGTTACGATATTGCATAACGCTGACCGCACCATGGCGCTTGGACAACCGCGCCCCATCCGCACCCAAAATCATCGGCACATGGGCATAGACAGGTAATTGCGCACCTAAGGCATTGAGGATATTGATCTGGCGCGGCGTGTTGTTGACATGATCATCACCGCGAATCACATGAGTGACCCCCATATCCATATCATCCACCACCACAGTCAGGTTATAGGTGGGAGTGCCATCGGTACGAGCGATAATAAGATCATCCAACTCCTGGTTGGCGACAATGATACGGCCTTTTACCAGGTCGTCGATTATCACCTGACCATGCTCCGGGTTTTTGAATCTCACCACCCTCTCACCTTCGCCACTGACCCCATGCCGGCATTTGCCGTTATAACGCGGCTTTTCCTTGTTGGCCATTTGCTGTTCCCGCAAGGAATCCAACTCCTCGCGACTGCAATAGCAGTAATAGGCATCACCCTGCGCCAGCAATTGTTCTATGACTTCCTTATAGCGATCAAAGCGCTGGGTTTGATAAAACGGGCCTTCGTCATATTCCAGCCCTAACCAGGTCATGCCCTCAAGGATGGCGTTTACCGACTCCTGACTGGAGCGCTCAAGATCAGTATCCTCTATTCTTAGAATAAAGCGGCCACCGTGTTTACGGGCATACAGCCAGGAAAACAAGGCAGTTCTGGCACCACCAACATGCAAATAACCGGTAGGACTTGGGGCAAAACGGGTTCTGATACTCATTATAATTATTTGGTTGTTAAAAATTTCTTGGCATATTCACTAGGTATGGTTTTGGCGGCACTCAGGCGCATGGCTTGATAATTAAACTGTACCGAGCCCTGGGGCACTTCATTCTTGCCCAGAATCGCCAGCGAGGTAGCATGGCCCTTGGCGGCGGCTTTTTCATACCAGTGAGTTGCTTTGTCTCTGTCGCTGACCACACCCAAGCCCCGATCATACATGGCAGCCATCACTACTTGGGCATCAACCAAGCCTTGATTGGCAGCTTTTTCCATCCAGATAGCCGCGGATTTTTCATCTTTTTCCAGGCCATCTCTACCCAGAATATATAAAGAGGCCAACTTGGCCTGAGACAACGCATCGCCCTGTTCGGCTGCTTGTTTAATATTATCGGCACCCTGGGCGAACACCCCCACTACGTGCAACAGCAAAAAAATTAACCATAATATTTTGCGCATAATACTTTCTCCACCGAGGTAATCAAAATAGCTGTGCATTATTTCATGCCCAGCTAAATAGGTGAACTTTGGATTCGCTGCATTGCCAGAATCTGCATGCCGATTAATTAATTCCCAGGCATTTCTGCCATTATTGCCGACACAATCGCACTGATTTAGCTAAATTTTTTAATTATGATTGTCCTTAACCTAAAAATCTGGGAAACTTTTGGCAAATTCTGAACATTCACAGAAACATGCCTGACAGTTATACCAACATGATAAAAGTGATACTGGTTGATGATCACATCTTGGTGCGCAGCGGAATTGAAGCATTATTGAATGCCGAAAACGATATAAGGGTAATTGCTGCCTGTGGTTGCGGTGAAGAGGCTTTGGAAATCATCAACCAGCAGACCCCAGATGTGATTCTGATGGATATCAATATGCCGGGCATGGGCGGCATAGAAGCCTGCCGACGCTTACTGAAAACCTTACCGGAAATCAAAGTCATCGGCTTGTCGGTACAAACCAGTCCAACCCTAACCAAACAATTGCTCAAACTTGGCGTGACCGGTTTTATTTCTAAAACTTGTGCTGCTGATGAAATGGTAAAAGCGATCAGAACGGTGATGTCCGGCAACTTTTACCTGTTTCCAGAATCGGAAATCGAATATCGGGATGTCGGCAGAGCGCCGACATCCATAACACCGTTTGATGCACTTTCCCAACGTGAATCACAAGTCACCAATCTGACTTTGCAAGGCAGCACTATTCAGGAAATTTCCCAAATTTTGCAGTTGAATGCCAAAACGGTCAATACTTATCGGTATCGGATCTACGAAAAACTGCAGATCAAAAACGATGTGGAGTTAACCCGACTGGCAGTAAAATTCAACTATCTTGATACTGTTTGAGTTAACGATGAATTAGACCAGAGTGCGGGCCTGATTAAATGCCTCGCGAAAATCCAGGTAAACCGGGCTTTCAGCCTTTAACAGGGCCTGCAGCATAGCCTGCTGAAGCTGGTATTTAACATTACCGACGGCCAACGGACCTACACCGACGGCACCTGGCGCCTGAACTGCATGCAGCAAAGGAACGGCAAAGTCTTTCAAGCCTACCCCCTCTATACCCGCCGGGGGTACTGCATTGACATCGCCGGCAACCTTAAGCTGAGCTGCCTGTGACAACACAGCAGCATTGACAACTCTAATACCGGCCTTGGCTGTACAAAAAATGATATCGGCCTCAGCAATTAAAGCTGCTTTCTCAGCGTCATTTCTAGCCAAAGCTCCGCTCAGCGTAGAACCAAAACGCCGGTTATACTGCTTGGCAGCATCGTTGGCACCATCCAGAGACAAGTGGTCAACCAATACCGTATCCGCACCTTGCAGTGAGGCAATCACACCGGTAGCCAGCCCTACCGGACCGGTACCGCCGAACACCAGAGCCCGACTACCGGCCAACTCTTTGCCGTGCTGAGTTTTGAGCGCTTTTTCGACACAGGCAACCAGCGCAGCTGCCGTGGTGTAAGCCCCGCTGGGGTCGGCAAATACCGATACATGAAACGGCGGCACCATAGCAGATTTGCAGGCTTCCAGCATATCAACAGCCATGCCGATATCCCTACCACCTATAAAAATAGCCGTTCTTTTAATACCTGCCGGACTCCGGGAAAAAATTGCATCCTGGGTCAGATTATGAATACTTTCCAATTTGACATTGGAATAGGGCATCAACACATCAAAATCGGCATCAAGCGCCATATTGACATCAAACGGGCTATTGTTCGGCATGGGGTCGAACATATGCAATATGCTACGTTTAGACATTTTCACCTTACCCTCGGCCGCAGGTACTCCCTGAGGTTTAAAAAGACTATTTATTCGTTGAATTAATAAATTCACGAGCTACTTCGAAAGCATGTTCAAAATGTAGAAAAATCGGCTTGTCGCTTTCCAACATTCTTTTCAACAATCGACTTTGCGCTTGATATTTAATATTACCAATAGCCAATGCACCTATGCCCACTGCACCACTTTTGGAGCCTGCCAGTGGCTTGCCGTTATCAAAAGCGTCCAGACCGGCTATACCGGAAGGTGGAACAGCATTGACATCAGCCGCCACTTTTAACTGTGGCGCAGCTGCGATTAATTCCGCACTTAACAATTCGATACCGGCGGCACCGGTAGCAAACACGATGTCGGCCGTTTTCAAGTATTCGGCTTTATCTGCATCCAAACCGGCAGTAATAGTAATTTTGCCATCACCCAGTTCTTGGCTGCATACATCTGCTATATGCTGAGCCTTATCCAACTGTCGGCCTATAATTCTGACATTAGCACCCGCTTGAGCAGCGATAACACTGGCAGCTTGTCCGACTGGACCAGTACCACCCAAAGCTAATACGTTTTTACCAGTCAGCGTGGTATTGAATTTTGTATTTAACTCTTTCTCAACAGCAGCAACCATACCGGCAGCCGTGGTGAAAGCACCGCTGGGATCAGCAAAGACCGAAACTTCAAAAGGCGGCACCATGGAGTTTTTGGCCATTTTCAGCATGTCTATCGCTTGTTTGGTTTCCCGCCCACCTATAAAAATAGCGGTACGCTGCAAACCTTTAGGGCTACGCGAAAATATAGCATCCTGTACCAGTCCTCTCACTTCGCTAGGCTCAACATTGATATAGGGTACTGCCGAGATCCAACCTGCATCCAGAGCCATATTGACATCAAAAGGACTGAGATTTTTGGCTGTAGTCAGCATGTGAAGAATAAAGGGTTTATCCATGTTGGCCTCTTGTAATTTTGGTTAGCCGTTTAGTATAAAATAAAATGATATGGGGCGCTAATTTTCAAATATCGACATGCCTTTACTTCAGGTTATCAGGCACGTGCGGTTCAATGGCATGATACATGAGCTGATGCATCCGCGGATTGCCGACGATAATATTGCCCGACTGTAAATATTTATCATTAAAAGAAAAATCAGTGGCAACCCCACCAGCTTCCTGTACCAATAAAACACCTGCGGCAATATCCCATTCCTTGACCCCGATTTCCCAATAGGCATCCAAACGACCACAAGCCACATAGGCCACATCCAATGCCGCAGCACCGGCGCGACGTATTCCGGCTGAATCGGCTGAGATGCTCCGAAACATGGCAAGATAAGGCTCCAAATTGACCATGGTTTTGAACGGAAACCCAGTGCCTATTAAGGCACCGCGCATACTATTCTGTTTACTGACCCGAATGCGCCGACTATTCAGCATAGCACCGCCGCCGCGCTCAGCTGTAAACAATTCATCACGACCAGGATCATAAATAACACCCAATTCCAGCCGGTTCTTATATTTTAAGGCAATCGAAACAGCATATTGCGGAAAACCATGCAAAAAATTGGTCGTACCATCCAGCGGATCAATGACCCAAACATAGTCGTTACCGGCATGGCTGCCGCTTTCTTCCGCCAAAATGGCATGATCCGGAAACGAACTGCGAATTTGTTTAATGATCTCCTGTTCAGCCATTCGATCAACTTCAGAAGCATAATCGTTACGACCTTTTTGATCGATAGTAATTTTCCCGATATTCTGGGAAGAACGTTGGATCAAGTCGCCAGCACTCCGCGCAGCGCGGACGGCGATGTTTAGCATGGGATGCATAGATAGAATTGATAATGAGCAGTTAGAAAACTCCGATAGGATAACAAATCTTTTGCTAGAATCGGTTACTTTTTAGATATAGAGCTAAATAGCCTTGCTGTCAAATTTTAAAGTTGTCCTGGTGGAAACCTCGCACCCTGGTAATATTGGTGCGGTTGCCCGAGCCATGAAGAACATGCAAATGCATGAACTGCGCTTGGTAACACCCAAGTTTTTCCCGCACGCCGATGCAACTGCCCGCGCCTCTGGCGCTGACGATGTATTAAAGTCTGCCTGCGTTTATCCAGACCTGCCTGCCGCTATTGCCGATTGCCGGATAGTGCTCGGCGCTAGCGCCCGGGACCGAACTATAAGCTGGCCGGCCTTAACAGCCAGACAATGTGCAGAAAAATGGGGCGGCAATCCGCACAACTCCCCAAATATCGGCTTGGTATTTGGTCGCGAAAACTCCGGCTTGAAGAATCATGAACTGGATTTATGTCACTATCTGCTGCGCATCCCTTGCAATAAAGCCTACAGCTCTCTCAACCTAGCCGCCGCCGTACAGGTGGTTTGTTATGAATTGTTTGTTGCATCCGGCCAGGAGCAAACCACTAATGTCGGTGATCAAGGCGAAGTACCCATTGCCACAACTGAACAAATGGAAGCATTTTATCTGCATTTACAGCAAACCATGGCTGATATAGGCTTTCTGCATCCAGAGCGGTCTAAATCAATTATGCGGCGGTTAAGACGGATTTTTAACCGCACCCAGTTAGATACAAAGGAACTGGATATTTTACGGGGCATACTGCGCTTTTCCCAAAATCATAATACTAAATAAGCGACACGATCGGCACCAGAGATAACGGGTTGTCTAAGCCATCCACACTAATACCGCTGTATTCAAAAAAGCAGACCGCGATCAGAACTTAAATAGGTAAAAAAAACTATTTAATGCTAAGCCGGTTACAAAATAAAGGTTTAGCCCGAATAATACTTGACCAAATTACTAGGTTTATTTATAGTTCCCCCTATATCTTTCAGGTTTATTAAAGGGGCTATCTCTATGCGGCTTACAACTAAAGGGCGTTACGCGGTTACAGCAATGCTGGATTTGGCATTTCACAGCCAAACCAGACCTGTCACCTTAACCGATATCGCCACCCGGCAAACCATTTCTTTATCCTATCTTGAACAACTGTTTGCGCGAATGCGCAAAGCCGGCATGGTAAAAGGCGTGAGAGGCCCTGGCGGCGGCTATACCTTAAGCCGTGATGCCCATGACATCAATATTGCTGACATAATTGAAGCGGTAGACGAACCAGTGGACTCAACCAAATGCGGCGGTAAATCCAATTGTCATAATGATCAACCCTGCCTGACCCATGATTTATGGATGGGCTTGAGTGAACAGATTAGGGCTTACCTGAAAGAAATCAGCCTGGGCCAACTTCTGGAAAGAGATATGGTCAATGAAGTTGCGAAAAGACAAGCTGAACATGTTGAACAAGTTATTGAAATTCAACACCGGCCGGAACGCAAATTGGCATAAATGATCTATTTTGATCACAATGCCACTACACCTGTTGACGAACAGGTGGTGGAAGCCATGCAGCCGTATTTGCACAGCATGTTCGGCAACCCGTCCAGTCTTTATCGTTTAGGCCGCATAGCCCGTAGTGCGATAGACACGGCTCGTGAACAGCTGGCCGCCTTGGTGGACTGTGAGCCCGGTCAGATTATTTTTACCAGCGGCGGCAGTGAAGCCAATCTACTGGCTCTGGCTAATGTCGGTAATTCAGGATTCATTTCCAGCATAGAGCACCCTTCGGTTGTTGAAAATACCCGGCGTGCTCAGCAACGCATCGGTATACTGGAAGTGGATGACTGTGGTCTGATCAAACAATCTGCCCTGACCCAAGCCAATCTGCAAGCCGGTGACTTTGTCTCGATTATGCTGGCAAACAATGAAACCGGTGTGATTCAGGACATTGCCGAGATAGCGGCCGAACTTGTTGCAGCCGGTGTGATTGTGCATAGCGATGCTGTGCAGGCTCTAGCCAAGATGCCTTTATCGTTTAAGAAACTAGGCATTCATTTAATGAGTTTATCCAGCCATAAAATCTACGGCCCTAAAGGTTGCGGCGCTCTGGTGGTTGCCAAGGACTTGCCAATTCAGGCAGTCCAACACGGCGGCGGCCAGGAGTTCGGCTTTCGGGGCGGCACTGAAAATGTCGCAGCGATAGTCGGCTTTGGCAAAGCGGCCGAAATAGCCGCTAATCAATTGACCGCACGCATCACCAAACTGACAGCACTCAGACTCAGCCTGGAACAGCAATTAAAAACCATACCCGGCTTAGTCATTTTTGCTGAGCATGCCCATAGACTGGCAAATACAGTGCAATTTGGCATTAATGGCAGCCAGGGCGAAATGTTATTGATGCAGATGGATAAGTTGAATATTGCCGTTTCCAGCGGTTCGGCCTGCGCAGCCGGCTCCGGGGAGATCAGTCCGGTACTGGCAGCAATGGGCGTACCGGCAGAATTAGCCAAGGCAGCGATTAGGGTAAGCCTGGGCAAAGATAATAATGAACAAGAAGTTAATGAATTTGTCGAAGCGCTGAAGTCTCAGCTGAACATCGATAAAAATGGAGATTAATAATGAGTATTACTGTAACAGAGAGTGCTGCCAAGCAAATCCAAAAACAGCTCAGTAACCACACAAGCAGTGTGGGACTAAGACTGGGCGTTAAGACTTCCGGCTGCTCCGGCTATGCTTATGTTTTAGATTATGCCAATGAAATTGCTGGCGATGATATTGTATTTAACCAGCATAACGTCAAGGTATTGGTCAAAGCCGAAGATCTGGATAAATTAGCCGGTATTGAGCTTGACTACGCCAAAGAAGGCTTTAACGAAGCCTTTAAATTCAATAACCCGAATGTGACCGGCGCTTGTGGTTGCGGAAAGAGTTTTTCCGTTTAAGCTTCTGCAACTGACATCAGTCTGATTTTAAATCAAACCTGATGTCAGCCCGAACAATGTATTAATTGAACCGATTATTTGCCGGCAGGTTTCTCTGGAGCAGGTGCGGCAGGCTTACTGACTGCACATTTTCCTTCAATGGCTTTTTTGTCGCTTGCTGCGCTTTTTTTGGCCATTGCCGCGCCGCATTTACCTTCACCACAGCTGCCGTCTTTCATTTTATCGTGAGCATCGGCATCGGCTTTAGCTTCTGCTGTTACCATATAACCTGAACCCAGATCCGACAAGGCAAACGGATTAGTCTCGGCTTGAGCAATATTGACAGCCAACGGTAACAAGCTTGCGCCCACAGCTATCGCAAAAGGGGTTTTATGCATTTTTTTCATTATGCCTCCTGATTAAAAAATTAATTATAATTATTGCAAATATCGCTAACCGACATTTCAGCGGATTTGGGGGAATAGCTTAAGCCCTGGCTTAAAAAGCTGATACGCTTCGCGATGAAAGTCCTTATACCACAAATATTGGCAGATACCGCAAACATTAGCAACTTCTAATAAGCCATAGTATACTGTCGCTTTTTTAAATCCTAACCCGTTGCAACCCTATGCCAACTAACCTGAAGATAGCCCAATTAGGCGACGCGGTGTTACGCGAAATTGCCAAACCTATTGACGATTTCAGTTGCGCTGAGTTCAAACTATTACTGAGCAATTTGCAAAATAAGATGCAAGAGGCCAATGGTGTAGGCATTGCTGCGCCACAATTAGGCATATCGCAACAAATCGTGATTATTGCATCGCGGCCTACCCCGCGTTATCCCAACGCCCCATTGATTGAACCTATCGTCATGATAAATCCCAGCTTTACCATAGTGGATGACACTACCCATAAAGATTGGGAAGGTTGTTTGAGCGTACCAGGAATTCGGGCACTTGTGCCCCGATTTAAGGCTATTGAGGTCAGTTATCAAACCCCGCTGGGTGAAGTACGCAAAATTGGTCTGGCCGATTTTCCGGCGCGAGTTTTTCAACACGAGTTCGATCATTTACTGGGTATGGTGTATTTGGACCGGGTCGAAAATAATCGTGACATTATTGCTGAGAGCGAATTTTTCAAACGTATCGCTGCTTAGGAACAATACATGAAATTTTTAATATTCATTGGGGGCTTGGTCTTAAGCCAAGCCAGCTTGGCTGTCTCGGCCTTACCAGTCAGCCAAATTGCACCCGGGATTTATTTTCATCAATCCGCACATCACTGGCCAGATCAACATAATCACGGCGAGATAGCCAATCTTGGATTTATTGTTGGCGATAAATGTGTTGCGGTTATCGATAGCGGCGGCAGTCCGCAACAAGGCATAGCTTTACGTAATGCCGTTAAACAGGCTACCGACAAACCCATCTGCTATGTCATCAATACCCATGTACATCCCGATCACATCTATGGCAATCTGGCTTTTAAGCAACCCGGCGTGCAATTCATCGGCCATTACAAACTGGCGCGAGCAATGGCCAGTCGCGGCAATCATTATTTGGGCAGAGCCGCTGAACTGCTGGATATTCATGTTAATCAGGACAATATCATTCCGCCGGATCTGCAGGTAAAAGACCAGATGCGCGTAAATCTGGGCAATCGAGAGCTATTGTTGACGGCTCACGCCAGCGCCCATACCGATAATGATTTGAGTATTTACGACAAAACCACCAATACCCTATGGTTGGCAGATTTATTATTTCTGGAGCATATTCCAGTAATAGACGGCAGCATCAAGGGCTGGATCGCCGAACTAGAAAAGCTGGAAAAAAACCATTATCAGCTGGTGATTCCAGGGCACGGGAAACCGGTACAAAACTGGCCTGCGGCCATGCAAGCTCAAAAAACCTATTTAACCAGCCTGAGGAATGAAATCAGAAATATGCTTAAACAGGGCAAAACCCTGGAACAGGCGGTCGACCAGGCTGGCTTAAACGCCAAAGGTGACTGGCAGCTATATGATGAATTTCATCGCAAAAATGTCACCATTGCCTATGCCGAACTGGAATGGGAAGACTAATCCACTATAAGAATAAGAGATAATCATGCACCCACGAACCAAAATTACCTGCTTGTTATTGTTATTGGTTTTACCGATGCTGGCAACTGCGGAAGGCGATGACGAGACCTGGAACAATGTATTAAAAACCCAATTTTTTGCTGGCAAAACCATAGCAGAGTCGGACTCGGTCATTACCTTGGAAGCGCCTTACCGCGCCGAAGACCCGGCTATTGTGCCGATCAGGGTCAATAGCCAGTTCGCCCAATCCAAAGACCGTTACATCAAAAAAATTTGGCTGTTAGTGGATAAAAATCCGTTTCCGTTTGTCGGCGAGTTCGAATTTTTCCCCGAAAGCGGTAAAGCCGATCTGGCGTTACGGATCAGAGTAAATACATACAGCAATATCCGGGCGATTGCCGAAACCAATGACGGCAAATTCAGCATGACCAAAAAATTTGTCAAAGCCAGCGGCGGCTGTTCTGCACCGATAGGTGCTGATCTGGACGCCGCTATGCAACGTTTGGGAAAAGTGAAATTCCGGGTTGATGATGACATCAAATCCGGGCAACCAGCTTTGACACAATTGATGATCAGTCACCCTAATTTAACCGGGATGCAAATTGATCAAATGACGCGTTTTGTCAAAAAATCACATTTCGTCGATCAGTTAAAAGTCAGTTTTAACGAAAAACCGGTGCTGAATGCCAAAATCGATATCGCTATTAGTGCCGACCCTAACTTCCGGTTTTATTTCGTCCCCGACAAAACCGGCATATTGAAGGCTGAATTCAGCGATATTTCCTGTGAATCGCCGGTGAGTCGAGATGCCTGTAGTAAAGGGCGAAATTACGCAGAAACTTATACGGTGACCCCATAAAACTAAGCACTCCCGACAGTCCAACCAACAAACCCAGGGTAATTTCAGCTAAAATCTATCAATTAAATTTTAGTGAGTGGAGTGTTGGGTGAGTATTTTAAACATCCTGGAATTTCCCGACAAACGGTTACGGACAGTGGCCGCCGAAGTCAGTGTGGTTGACAGCGAAATTCAGGCCTTGGTGGATGATATGCTGGAAACCATGTATGTCGCCAAAGGGATAGGCTTGGCGGCAACTCAGGTTAACGTGCATAAGCGCGTCATTGTGCTGGATGTCAGTGAATCTAAAAATGAGCCGCTGTGTCTGATCAACCCCAAAATTATCGCGCAAGACGGTGTTGAAGAGGGTGAAGAAGGTTGTTTGTCAGTACCCGGCTTTTTTGAAACAGTCAGCCGAGCTGAACATATCAGAGTCAGAGCCTTAAACCGTAATGGTGAGGAGTTTGAGCTGGAGGCCGACGATTTATTGGCCGTCTGCATTCAACATGAAATGGATCATTTGCAAGGCAAACTGTTTGTCGACTATTTGTCCACGTTCAAGCGTAACCGCATCAAGGCCAAGCTGGAAAAAATCCACAAAGCCGAAGGACATTAGTCATGAAAATTGTTTTTGCCGGCACACCGGAATTTGCCGTACCCAGCTTACAGGCGCTGCTTGATTCCGAGCATCAACTGTGTGCCGTTTACACCCAGCCGGATCGCCCGGCTGGGCGTGGCCGCAAGCTGACTGCCAGCCCGGTGAAGACCCTGGCTTTGAGTGCGAATATCCCGGTTTACCAACCGGAAAACTTTAAGCAAACCACTGATATAGCCAACTTGGCTGCATTCCAGGCCGATTTAATGGTAGTGGTTGCTTACGGAGTAATTTTGCCGCAGAAGGTACTGGATATTCCGCGCTATGGTTGTATTAATGTGCATGGTTCTTTATTACCGCGCTGGCGCGGCGCGGCCCCGATTCACCGAGCTGTAATGGCAGGCGACAAAGAAACCGGAGTAACTATCATGAAACTGGTGAAAAAACTGGATGCCGGCGATATGCTGCTGAAAATAACCTGTCCTATCACTGTCGACTCGACTTCAAGCAGCTTGCATGACCAATTGGCAGATATGGGAGCCCAGGGATTACTGCAGGTGATTAAGCAAATCGACCATGGCAAAAGTATTGCAATTGTACAGGACGAAGCTCAGGTCACTTATGCACATAAACTTGATAAAGCCGAAGCTGTACTGGACTGGCAGGAATCGGCCGAGGTTTTGGATAGAAAAATTCGCGGACTAAATGCCTGGCCAGTAGCCCAAACCCTGTTCAATGGTGAGGTGTTACGCATCTGGCGCGCCGAAATTGTTGAGAATGCAGTTCCACTGGCACCAGGCCAGATCGGCAACCAAGCCCAGGCTCTGGATGTTGGCACTGGAGCCGGCGTATTACGTTTACTGGAAATACAGTTACCGGGCGGCAAACGCATCGCCGGCAAGGATTTTCTGAATGCTCATCCGGCCAACGGCGTCAGGCTGGGCATATGAATTCAAGAGGCATTGCAGCGGAAATTCTGGCTCAGGTTATTGGTCATGGTCATTCATTGACAGCGGCTCTTGCCACAAGCCTACCTAAACTCAAAGAAAACAAGGACAGGGCTTTTGTTCAAGCCATTTGCTATGGTGTGATTCGGCATTATTTTGCGCTGGATTTTATTCTGGCACAATTGCTCAGCAAACCATTAAAAGCTAAAGACAGCGATATCAAGGCATTATTACTGATTGGCATCTATCAATTGCAAGCCATGCGAGTGAAATCGCATGCCGCTGTTTCAGAAACGGTGGCGGCAAGCAAGCATAAACCCTGGGCCAGGTCTTTGGTGAATGCTGTGCTCAGGCAATATTTAAGGGATACAGAGAACCTCCAACAATCTTGCCATACTGATCGTCAAGCCAGCCTGAACCATCCGGACTGGCTGGTTAATGCCCTGCAACTATGCTGGCCTGAACAATATCTGCAAATTCTGATCGCCAACGACCAAGCCCCGCCTTTGACCCTAAGAGTGAATACCTTACAGGGCAGTCGTGATGAATATCTGGATTTGCTGAACAGTCAGGGCATTGCCGCACAAACTGTGGATTTTTGTGATACCGCCTTAGTATTGGATCAACCGTTGGCTGTTGAACAGCTGCCCGGATTTTTGGAAGGCCGGGTATCAGTGCAGGATATAGCTGCACAACTGGCTGCCGAACTACTGGACACCCAAGCTGATCAGCAAGTTCTGGACTTATGTGCCGCACCTGGCGGCAAAACGGCTGCCATTCTGGAACGCCAACCACGAGTAAAATCAGTACTGGCTGTGGATATAGATGCGCAACGTCTGAGCCGGGTAAATCAGACACTTTCCAGGCTGAACCTATCGGCAGAAATGCTGGCTGGTGATGCCTGTCACCCCGAAAACTGGGCAGCAGGCCGCCAATTCGAACGCATCCTGCTGGATGCGCCTTGTTCAGGTTTGGGGGTAGTACGTCGACATCCAGATATTAAATTACTCCGCCGTGAATCCGATATAGCCAGCTTACAAGACTTGCAAGCTAGAATCTTACTGGCTGCCTGGGATCTGTTGAAACCAGGCGGTATACTTTTGTATGCCACTTGTTCGGTGCTGAAACAGGAAAATGAACTACAAATCGCCGCTTTCCTACAAAACCATACAGATGCCTTTGAAATCCCGATTGACGCAGCATGGGGCGAAGCCCGACCTTTTGGCCGGCAAATTTTGACCGGTACCGCGCAAATGGATGGTTTTTATTATGCCAGACTCGGCAAAACTGCTTAGAATTTAGCGGGAGGGGCTTGGCTGCTATTCCAGGATTAGGCTACACTGCAAACCAAGCAAATAGATTAGGCACTTAGGTATCATGAAACACTTTCGGCATAGTTTGTCTGGCGCAGCGAAGATACCGATAACCCTAAATTTGATTTGCCGCGGGCTAAGTTATGGCCTATTGTGTTTTACGCTGTTTCACCCCAAACCCGGCCTGACCGACAGCTTTGCCGCCCAGATTATTTCGGCAGAACTACAATCCACTCCCGAAGGCTACAATGTCCAGGCTGAAATTGGCTATCAGCTTAGCCCCAACACCAAAGAAGCCTTGCATAAAGGCGTACCTTTGGCTTGGGATGTCTTGATTAAAATCAGCAAAATCGGCTGGTTATTTAATACTGCCGTTTATGAAAAACGGCTACCTTACGTACTGCAATTTCACGCCTTACTCAATCAATATGAAGTGAAAAGCCCGATCAGTCAGGTGGAAATGTTTTTGAGCCTGAATGCCGCACTAAACTATATGGCAATCGTGCATGATCAACTGCTTATCGATCCTGAGTTAATGCCCCCCGGCAATCGATACCAATTGTCGGTAAAAACCGAATTCAACCGCGAATTTCTCCCTGTTCCGTTACGCCCGGTAGCTTATCTGAACAGCCAATGGTTTCTCTCCAGTGATTGGTTTATATGGCCTATTCCAAGATAAAATTACCCGCCAGCGTTTCCATCATCATATTGTTTGGTTTTGTGCTGTTGTCGCTACAACTAATGAGTAGCGCCACACAGGAGTCTTCCCAATTGGGGGAAATGTACTCCTGGCTATTAGTGATTAATACGCTCGGCTCCATCATTCTGTTGGGCTTGGTGGTAGTTAATGCCTATTCGCTAATCCGTGAACTGAAAAAAAAGGAAGCCGGCTCCAAACTGACAACACGCATGGTATCGCTGTTTGTGTTGTTGGCGCTGGCCCCGGCGGCTATCGTATTTTATTTTTCCGTACAGTTTCTGCATCAGGGCATAGACAGCTGGTTTAATGTGGAGATAGACCGGGCCATGGATGATGCGCTGGAGCTCAGTCAATCTTCACTCGCCCAACGCATGAACTGGCATATCAAACAAACCCGACAACTGGCCACAAAACTACAGGATAAGCCCGAAGCGTTAATTGCGCTGGAAATTGCTGATTTACGTGCCGAATCAGGCGCAATGGAAGTGGCAGTGTTTTCCAATCAGGGTCATATTCTGGCTTCCAGCAGCGCCAACCCCAGCGAAATTTTACCGCACATGCCGGATGAACAAATCTGGCTGCAATTACGTCAGAACAAAGAATATTTTGCCTATGCGCCAACTGATAACGAAGAAATGCTGGTGCGCATCATATTGCCGATTCAGCGCAACCAGAACCAATTCCTCCAGGTGCTGTATCCGGTACCTATTCGGGTAACCGATCTGGCGGATTCAATTGAATTTGCTTTTATTCGCTATCAGGAAATGACGTTTTTACGCGATTCGCTAAAGACCAGCTTTTCACTGATACTGTTATTGGTGCTGTTATTAAGCATGTTGGCGGCAATTTGGGTTGCCTTTATCAGTATTCGCAATATTGTCGCGCCCGTCAAAGAGCTGGTTAAAGGTACCCAGGCAGTCGCCAGCGGCGATTATCAACAACAATTACCAGTCATGAGTCAGGACGACCTGGGCTTTCTGGTGGAATCCTTTAACCAGATGACCCGGCGCATTGCCCGCTCCCGTGATGAGACCCGTTCAGCCGGTGTTGAGGTAGAAAATCAGCGCGCTTATCTGGAAACCATTCTGGCCAATTTAACGGCCGGAGTCATCAGTTTTGATGCCGATTTTTGTATCCGCACAGCTAATCAGGCGGCGTACCGAATTTTGCATATCCCGGTCAGCCATTTTGTTGGTCAAACCTTGCTGACACTGGCAGCCAATCATGACGAACTGGCCGATATGCTGGTTAATATCCAGCATCTACTGCAAAAAGCCGATGACATCTGGGAACAGCGTGTAGTATTTCTGGGCGCAAACGGCCGTCAGGAGTTGTTATGCCGGGGTACCCCCTTATTCGCGCAGGACGGCAGTCGTACCGGGGCTGTGGTAGTATTCGATGATGTCACGGATTTGATCCAAGCCCAAAAAAACGCAGCGTGGGGCGAAGTGGCACGGCGCTTGGCGCATGAAATCAAAAATCCACTGACACCGATACAATTGTCCGCTGAACGTTTACAGCATAAGCTGGCTAAGGAATTGAATGAAAATTCTGCAGAATTTTTGCAACGCGGCACTCGCACTATTGTGCAACAAGTAGAAGCCATGAAGCGTATGGTTGATGATTTTTCTGAATATGCCCGACCATCCAAAAAACTGGTGGAAAAAATCAATCTGATTGAACTGATACAGGAAGTGTTAGCCTTATATACTCCATCAGGTATCGTTTTTCGTACTGTCTATCCGGTGAGTCGGGTAATTGTGGAAGTAGATCCGGTCAGTATCCGCCAGGTTTTGCATAATTTGATCAAAAACGCTCAGGAGGCCACCGGGCCGCAATGCCAGATTGATATTAAAATCAGCAAAACCAAGCGTAATAATGTAGACGTGGCGGAATTAGCGCTTTACGATAATGGCAGCGGCCTGAATGCCGAACAAATCGAAACCATTTTTGAGCCTTATGTAACCAGTAAAACCAAAGGTACCGGCCTGGGTCTGGCTATTGTTAAGAAAATTATTGAGGAACACGGCGGAGCGATTTGGGTGGATAAATCATATAATCACGGGGCTGGCTTTGTTATCCAGTTGCCGGTCTTTGAATTTGGGAACAATGCATGAATAAGCAAGCACCTTATATTCTGGTAGTTGACGATGAACAAGACATTCGTCAATTAGTCTCGGAAATTCTGGAAGATGAGGGATACGAAGTGGCGATGGCAGAAAATGCCAGTGAGGCCCGTCGCTTGAAAACCCAACGAATGCCGCATCTGATTTTACTGGACATCTGGATGCCGGACAGCGACGGTATCACCCTGCTTCGGGAATGGGTAGCAGAAGATGATGCCTTATGTCCTGTCATTATGATGTCTGGACATGGCTCGGTAGAGTCGGCGGTCGAAGCAACCCGACTCGGCGCTTATGATTTTCTGGAAAAGCCTTTATCGCTGGCTAAATTATTACTGATTGTCGAACGAGCCTTGGAAACCAGTTCTCTGCAACGTGAGAATGCCGGTTTAAAACAGCAATTAATGATTAATGTTGATCCCATCGGCAAAAGCGCGGTAATTGAACGCACCAAGGACAAAGTGAAACGCCTGGCCCAACATGATGCCAGAGTGTTATTTGTCGGCGAGGCCGGAGTTGGTAAAGAATTATTCGCGCGTTATTTACACAATAACAGCCCACGCCGCGACGGCCCGTTTGTTGATGTTTCGGTGGGCAGTATTTCCCCGGAAAACTCTGCCGTTGAATTTTTCGGTAGAGAGGATAGCGGTAGAATTTATCGCGGCCTGCTGGAACAAGCGCATCGCGGCACGCTGTTTTTGGGTGAAATCGGGGGTATGGACCCGGAAACTCAAACTCGGCTGCTCAGCGCCCTGGAATCCAGCTCATTTTTGCGGGTGGGCGGCAGTCAGACCGTGCGGGTTGATGTGCGGGTGGTGGCTTCAACGCGCATGGCGCTGGATGAGGAAGTAAACAGTGGCCGATTCCGTCAGGATTTGTACTATCTGCTAAATGTGGTGACACTGGACATTCAGGCGCTGCGCGAACACAGTGAAGATGTACCGGCACTACTGAATTATTATGTTGATCATTTTGTGATTCATGAAAAATTACCGTTCCGGCGTTTTTCTATGGCAGCACAAAATTATTTGCGTAACTACAATTGGCCGGGTAATATCCGCGAATTGCGTAATCTGGTGCAGCGCCTGATGATATTGGGTGCAGGTGATGATATAGAGCTGGATGAAGTCAAAACCGCTTTGGGGTCGATAGCCGAACAGCCCAAGCTGGGCTTGAATGTACCGGAGTTTTTTAACCTGCCGTTAAAAGAAGCCAGAGATCATTTTGAGAAGTCTTATCTGGAATATCACTTTGAAAAAACCGGTGGCAGCGTAGCTAAACTGGCCTCGGCAATCGGCATGGAACGCACCCATTTATACCGTAAACTGCACTCCCTGAAAATTAAACTATAAATAAACTTGAAGTCAACGGCTTATTTGAGTAGAATTCCCCTTCTTTATATGGCCTCAACAGATTTAAGAAGCAAAGATGAAAACATTTAGTGCAAAGCCCGCAGAAGTTAAGCGCGATTGGTACGTGATTGATGCAGAAGGAAAGACGCTAGGTCGCCTTGCTACTGAAATTGCACGACGTCTTCGCGGTAAACATAAACCAGAATACACTCCTCACGTTGATACCGGCGATTATATTATCGTTGTGAACGCGGAAAAAATTGGCGTTACCGGCAACAAAGAAAAAGATAAAATCTATTACCATCATACTGGTTATGTCGGCAATATGAAGTCTGCTTCTTTGGGCAAACTCAGACAAACTTTTCCAGATCGCATCATCACTACTGCAGTACAAGGTATGTTGCCTAAAAATCCTTTAGGCAGAGCGATGTTCAAAAAATTGAAAGTTTACAGAGGCCCTGAGCACAATCACCAGTCTCAGCAACCTAAAGTTTTAGATTTATAAGCAGGTAGATTAGTTTATGGCAACTCAATACTATGGAACAGGTCGTCGCAAAAGCGCCATCGCACGCGTTTACGCCACTTTCGGTTCAGGACAATTTATCATCAACAAACTGCCTGTTGATCAATACTTCGGCCGAAAAACCGACGAAATGATTGCCAGACAACCGCTGGAATTATTGGGCAAAACTGGTGATTTTGACATCAATATTATCGTTACCGGTGGCGGCCCTTCAGGCCAAGCTGGCGCAATCCGTCACGGCTTAACCCGCGCATTGATTGAGTTTGACGAAGTATTAAGATCACCGTTAAGAAAAGCCGGTTATGTAACCCGTGACGCTCGTGAAGTTGAGCGTAAAAAAGTCGGTTTACACAAAGCCAGAAAACGTCCTCAGTACTCAAAACGTTAATCGTTTCATGCTGGACACAAAAAAGCCGCTGCAAAGCGGCTTTTTTGTGTCCGCTTGATCAGAAAAACCCCGGTCTAATCTGTTTGGGTCAAAATTGTAAGGGCGACCGGTTGTCATCGACACCATCTTGACTTAATCTAGCAGCTCATACCGCCACCAATGTCAAATACCGGCTAGCGTTGAATACAATCACGCCGGCATACCACATAGAACAAGTCACTTTAAAAAAGGAACAGCAAAATGACTTTTAAATTAGCAAATCGTCTGGCAGGTTTACAGCCTTCTGATATCAGACACATGACCCGTGAATGCGAAAGACTGGGCGGGATCAATTTAGGCCAGGGTTTAGGCGATCTGGCAGCTCCGGCACTGGTGAGAGAAACTGCGATACAGGCCATACAGAATGGCGATAACACTTACACCCAATCTGAGGGCATCGTCCCACTAAGAAAAGCAATTGCCGACAAAGTACGCCAGGATAATAATCTGGAGGTGGATTTTGCCACTGAGATTGTGGTCACCAACGGCACCACTGGTGCATTTGCCGCAACGCTGGCGGCCTTTCTGAATCCCGGTGACGGCATTCTGATTCTGGAACCCTATTACGGCTACCATCTCAATACGATTTTATTGAATAGTCTGGAGCCGCAATTTTTGACACTGGCGGCTCCGGAATTCAATCTGGTGGAAGCTGATCTGCGTAATGCCATACGCGCCAATACCAAAGCCATCATAGTCTGCACACCGTCAAACCCAAGTGGAAAAATGTTCAGCGTCGAAGAATTGCTGATTATTGACCGAATTGCCGAGGAATTTGATTTACTGGTGATCACCGACGAGATTTACGAACATATTACTTATGATGATCGCCGGCATGTGTCACCGGCCAGCATCGGCAATCTGAAAAAACGCACGGTGAGTATTATGGGATTTTCCAAAACCTTTAGCATTACCGGCTGGCGTCTGGGTTATGCAGTTGCAGACGCGCCACTGGCTAAAGCCATCAACCTGGTCAACGACTTACTCTATGTCTGTGCGCCTGCCCCTTTGCAATTCGGCACCGCTGCTGGTTTGACAGGGGATCGTGAATTTTTTCACAGCCTGAAACATGAGTACCAGCGCAAGCGCGATATTATTTGCGAAGGCCTGGAACGCGCCGGACTCCAGCCTTTGTTGCCGCAAGGCGCTTATTACGTACTGGCCGATATATCGAATCTGGGCTATACCAGCGCCAAAGCAGCCGCACTGGCCGTACTGGAAAAAACCGGGGTAGCCAGCATTCCCGGCAGTGCATTTTTTCACAGTGCTGCCGGGGAAAATTATCTGCGTTTTTGCTTTGCCAAGGATGATGCAACCTTAAAAACCGCTGTAGATCGTTTACAACTTTTACGGCAATAAGGATATACCCGTCCAGACACCTTAGACGTTTGCCTCAGCTGGGCAGATTGTTTTAGTAACTGCCCAAGAAATCGGCTTTGCCGATTTCCACACCATTATGACGCAAGATGGCGTAGGCAGTAGTGACATGGAAATAAAGATTGGGCAGCACGTAATTCAGCAAATAAGGCTGGCCTAAAAAGTTAAGTTCACGACTGGGTGTGCGTACCGTAATTGGCTTTTGTTCACTACCTTCAATTTGTTCCGCACTGACGGTTTGGATGAAAGCAATGGTTTTAGCAATCCGCGCCTGTAATTCGGCAAAACTGGCCTCCTTGTCTTCATAACTGGGCAATTCGATACCCGCCAAGCGCGCGGCTCCGCCTTTGGCAATATCAGTGGCTATTTGCACCTGACGGCTTAAGGGATACATATCAGGTGCCAGACGGGCATTAACAAATATGCTTGCGTCAATTTTTTTGGCCTGGGCATGCTGCTCTGCTTTGTCAAGGATAGCTGCGAGATTTTCCAGTGCTCTGACAAAAACGGGGATAGAAACTTGGTATAGACTGATAGACATAGGGGTTTTCCGGTTGTTAATAATGCAGCAATAGGACAGATTGCAGTGAAACTAATTCATTTTGGCTATGATTAACCGCAGTTTCAGAGTATTTATGGAGGCTGAAAATTAAGCGTGCGAATTTAATGACTGAGCTTGAAACCACAGATGATAAAGCCGTAGCGCCGGAGTTTATCAGTTTTCAGGAAGCTTGCCGGTATTGGTTTAAGCTGGGTTGGGTCAGTTTTGGCGGACCGGCAGGACAGATAGCCATGATGCATCTGGAATTGGTGGAAAAGCGTCGCTGGCTGACCCAACAAAGTTTTCTTCACGCCCTGAATTACTGCATGTTGCTGCCCGGCCCGGAAGCTCAACAACTGGCAACTTATATAGGCTGGCTGATGCACGGCAAACTGGGTGGACTGGTAGCCGGAAGTTTATTTGTGCTGCCCTCGTTTTTAATCTTGCTGAGCCTGGGCTGGATTTATTTGAGCTTTGGCCAGCTCGGCATCATGAGCGGTATTCTGTATGGCATTAAACCGGCAGTAACGGCGATAGTGCTGGCTGCGGCCTGGCGACTAAGCCGCAAAATCTTGAGCAATATAGGGTTATGGGGAATGGCAATTGCAGCTTTTCTGGCTATTTTTGTTTGGCATACCCCGTTTCCGTTAATTGTATTGAGCGCAGCTCTGCTGGGAGCCGGCGCCGGGCATTTTTATCCAGGTAAACTTAATGGCGGCGCTACCCATCAGCAGAAAGTATTACCTATCATTACCGGACAACGGCAGGTACCGGCTCATGCAATATTTCGCTGGCGATCTTTTTTAGGCACTATTGCCGTAGGTTTAGCCTTGTGGCTAGCAAGTATGGCTGGTCTGTACGGGCTATACGGCTGGGATGGAGCCTTGACGCAAATGGCCTGGTTTTTTACCAAAGCAGCATTGCTGACGTTTGGCGGCGCTTATGCGGTACTGCCTTATGTGTATCAGGGAGTGGTAGAGCATTATCAGTGGCTGACCGCAAATCAGATGATGGATGCCCTGGCGTTAGGCGAAACCACACCGGGCCCGCTGGTGATGGTACTAACTTTTGTCGGCTGTGTGGCGGGCTGGAGTCAAGCTGTGTTTGGCCCTGAGCATTTGTTTCTGGCCAGCGCGGCAGCGGCTATATTAGTCACTTATTTTACGTTTTTACCCAGTTTTGTGTTTATTCTGGCCGGCGGGCCGCTGGTGGAATCCAGTCAGGGAAATCTGAAATTCGGCGCCGCTTTAACCGGCATCAGTGCCGCTGTATGCGGAGTGATAGTGAATTTGGCGGTATTTTTTGCCGTACCGGTATTTTGGCCGGGACATATTGATGTGTTTGCACTAACCCTCGGCGCCGGCGCTTTACTGGCACTAATACGCTTTCAAGCCGGGGTCATAAAGGTTATTTTAGGTTGCGGACTAGCCGGGCTTGGGCACTGGATAGCTGGGGCATGGCTGTTTTGAACACTGACAATCGCCCGTTGAACCCAAAAATCAAGCAGATTCCGTAGCCTTTTTTTCAAATTAAGGATGTAATAAAATTTGCCCACCGGCAAAACTGTGACCGGCTAATAAAAATAATAACTAAGATCTACTGGCCTGTTAAGGGCTTGAGGGGGACTTTGTGGTCAGAGATTTTGCGCTGCGACTGCCGAGGAAAATTGACGGCGGTAAATTGCGCTGGGCTTGGTATGCATTTACTATATTTTGGGGGGCTTATCTGTTATTTCAGATTGAGCCCTTGATAGGCAAGTTTATTTTACCCTGGTTCGGCGGCAGCCCTGCGGTTTGGACCAGTTGTATGCTGTTTTTTCAGGTTTTGATGCTCGGCGGCTATGCATACGCACATCTGATTCTGGATAATTTTGCGGCCAGCAAACAGGGCTTAGTCCATATTGGCCTGTTATTGCTGAGTCTGTTGGTACTGCCGATTGCGCCTGCAGCCAGTCTGGAACCCGCTGCCGCGGCTGAGCCTATGCTGTCGATTCCTTGGTTATTGCTGCGTAGTATCGGTTTGCCGTTTTTGGTGCTGGCAACCACCAGCCCGTTATTACAGGCCTGGTTTGTCAGGGTCTGCGCCGGAAGTTCGCCTTACCCGCTGTATGCCTTATCCAATATAGGCTCTTTGCTGGCTTTGTTGAGCTATCCGTTTCTGGTTGAACAGTATTTTCGGCTGGGCGAACAAACGCTCAGCTGGTCCTGGGCTTATGCTTTGTTTATCCTTGCCTGCGCCGGTCTGGCCTTTGATTTTCATAAACAGGCCAAAGCCGGCTTGATCTGCGCCACACCGCTAAATCCGGATAATACCCCCCTGCCTGCCGATAACTTGCCACACTGGCTAAAATGGTTTTTGTGGCTGGCTTTGCCGGCTGCCACTTCGGTTTTATTATTGGCAGTGACTAATGAATTATGTCAGGATGTAGCCAGCGTACCGTTTTTGTGGATAGTACCGCTAAGCTTTTATCTGATATCGTTTATTTTCTGTTTTGCCCGGTTCAACTGGTATCGGCGGCGCATTTTTATTCCAGCTGCCATCTCCGCAGCAGCAGCAATGGTTTATGCCTTGTATCAAAGTTCGCATATCAATCTGCCTGGACAGATTGCTATTTATAGTTTCGGCCTGTTTTTCTGCTGCATGATTTGTCACGGCGAGTTATATCGCTGGCGACCACATCCCGCTCAGCTCACCGCTTATTATCTGGGAATTGCCGGCGGCGGAGCCTTAGGTGGCTTGTTTGCTGCCTTGGCCGCACCACTGCTGTTTAAACTGTATCTGGAATTTCATATTGGTTTATTTGCCTGCTTTGCCTTGTTGTGGTTGAGCATTGCCCTTGATAAACAACTGTTACCGGATAAGCGCCACAACTACCTGATGCACGGTCTGGCGCTAATATTACTGGGAGTGTTGGGTAAATATCTGCTGGCGCATGTTTATTATGCCGGCAGCGCCCAAATTGCTCTGGAGCGCAATTTTTACGGTGTATTACGGGTGGAAGAGCGCGACCATGAGCAAGTTGATCAGGCACGTCGGGTCCTGCGCCACGGTGCGATAGATCATGGTTTTCAATATCTGGCCGAGACTAAACGCCGCTTGGCTACCGCTTATTATTGGCCGGGCACAGGCGTGGGTTTAACCTTAACCAATTTTCCGCGCCAACAGCAGCGCCGGATCGGTTTGGTGGGTTTAGGCGTGGGTACGCTGCTGGCCTACGCCAAAACCGGTGATTATTTTCGGATTTATGAAATCAACCCGCAGGTAATCGAGTTTGCCCAACAGTATTTTAGTTTTATCCAGGATGCACCGGTCAATCTGGATATTATCAGTGCCGATGCTAGACTGGCGCTGGCCCAGGAAAGCCCACAACATTTTGATGTGTTGGCTCTGGATGCCTTCAGCGGTGATGCCGTACCCATGCATTTGCTGAGTGACGAAGCCATGCAACTGTATTTCAGGCATTTGCAACCGGACGGCGTATTGGCGGTACATATTACTAATCACTACCTGAATTTTCGGCCTTTACTGGCCGGCTGGGCGGAACAAGCGGGTTATGACTATGTGGTTGTCCACGCCCAGCCGCCGGCTGACCAACCGAATTTATATCGGGCCGATTGGGCTTTACTGACACGAAATCGGGCATTTTTGCAAAGCCCTGCCATTACAGCGGCGGCAGAACCCAGACAAAGCGGCGGCAAACGAGTAGTATGGACGGATGATTTTTCCAATTTATTCAGTTTGTTAAAGTAAAGAGAAATATTTAATTATGAATCAATATCTTGCTCCAGTGCTTTTCATTCCGCACGGCGGCGGGCCGCTGCCTTTACTGGGTGATGCCGGTCACGTGGAATTGGTGGAATTTCTCCGCGCCTTACCGGCCAGTCTGGCTAAGCAACCGGCTGCTATTTTAGTCATCAGTGCCCATTGGGAGGCTACCCAGGCCACCATTACCCATGCCGATAAACCGGCACTGATTTATGATTATGCCGGATTTCCGGAAGCCTCTTATCAGATTACTTATCCTGCAGTGGGCAATCCTGATTTGGCAAAGCAGGTATTCAGGCTATTAACTGAACATGATATTCCGGCCAGCCTGGACAATCAACGCGGCTTTGATCACGGTTTGTTTGTACCCTTGAAGCTTATGTATCCGCAAGCCGATATTCCTTGTTTGCAATTATCGCTGGTCAATCACCTTGATCCCGAGCTACACCTTAAAATTGGCCAGGCATTAGCCGTTTTGCGCAAACAAAATATTCTGATTTTAGGGTCAGGGTTTTCTTTTCACAATATGCGGGCATTTTTTAGTCACTCGGCGGCCGATAATGCCAAAAATCAGGCGTTTGAGGATTGGCTGATCGAAACTTGCTGCGCTGACGAGTTGACTGCAGCAGAACGCAAAGCCAGGTTGCTGAACTGGCCATTAGCGCCTTTTGCCGGGTTTTGCCATCCCAGAGCCGAACATTTACTGCCTTTGCATGTCTGTTTGGGTGCCGGCGGCGCTACTCCGGCGGAATTGGTATTTGCCGGATCAATACTGGGCAAGCAGGCCAGCGGATTTTTGTGGCGGTCTTGAGGTATGATTAACACGCCAGCACGACCCAGTTTTTAATCTATCCCAGGCAGCACCCACCCATGTCAAAAACCACCATTTCCAGCAGCTTTTATGCCTATCTGGCCCGCTTGCGCTGGATAAAACGTTGGGGACTAAAGCGTAACGCCCATGAAGAAAATGTCATGGAACATAGCTGGGAGGTGGCAGTAATTGCCCATACCCTGGCCCTGATTAAAAATCGATATTTTGACGGTGACTTGGATGCCAACGCGATTGCCACGGCAGCGCTGTATCATGATATTACCGAGGTGATCACTGGTGATTTGCCGACACCAATCAAATATCATTCACCGGCCATTTTTGAGGCTTATAAACAGATTGAACAACAGGCCGAACTGGAATTGCTGAATTTGTTACCCGATGCCTTGCAAGCGGATTTTAGACCGCTGATACAACATCAGCACTTGCCGGCAGCACATCAACAGCTTATTAAAGCTGCCGATAAAATCTCGGCTTATCTGAAATGTCAGGCAGAGCTGAAAGCAGGTAACGGCGAGTTTGAATTGGCTGCCCAGCAATTGGTCAGCAATATCCATGAGTTAAATCAACCGGAAGTGGTATTGTTCATGCAGGCTTTTGTGCCCAGCTGCGGCCTGACCCTGGATGGCTTGATGCAAACCAATTAATCGGACTGATTGGTGTCACTACTTGCTAAGTGCTTGAGATTGGTTCTATACTAGCTTCATGCGCATTCTTAATCTGTTTTTAATCACTTTGCTGTGTTTTGCGATCCCATTACAGGGTAGCGCAGGCTGGCTGGTGGGTGAAGACAATTGTCCTAGCGAATCGGCGCAGCTCAGCCACTCAGCCGATAAGCCCGCTCATGACTGCTGTACCGATAAAGCCACTCAGGCCAAAACCGGTAAAGCCTGCAAAGCCGAACAGGATTGCCAGACCGGCGGTCCAATGCTGCTGAATCAACTGGAAAAGCCGCTAGCGACCTTTTACCCGGCTATCACCAAGCCGTTTACCGACAAAACCTATCTGTCCTTCGACGCCTTTACCACCTGGCGTCCGCCTACCTTGGCCTAATTCCCGCAGTTAAAATCATCATTGTATAAATGATGGCATCCGCCATTGCAATCCGCTTTAGTCTAGCTAAACGGATAGCGCGGCCTGACGATACAGGAATTAGCTATGTATTTTTATCTCTCTAAAAAGCGACTGCGTTTTAGCGCACTGTGGCTGCTGGCCAGCCTGCCGGAACTGGGCTGGAGCCTTGGTCTAAGTTTTGATGATGCGCTTAATCTGGCTTTACAGGAAACCCCGCAGTTAAGCGCGAATCAGGCGCAAACCGAAGCCGCCCGCCAATTAACCACCCCTGCAGGTGAATTGCCCGATCCGCAATTGGCAGTGGGCGTGGATAATTTGCCGATACAGGGCGGCGACAGTTTCAGCCTGTCCCGTGATTTTATGACTATGCAAAGAGTCGGGCTGATGCAGGCTTTCCCAAACGGCGCTAAACTGGATGCCAGAGTCGCTGCCGCTGAAAATCGGGTGGCCCTGGCTGAAGCGCAAACCCGGCTCAGCCGTTTACAGGTGCTGCAAGAAACCGCAGTGGCCTGGATTAATCGCCAGGCGCTTGAGCAGCAATTAGCGGTACTGAATGGACTGGAACAGGAGAACCACCTGTTTGAACGGGCGGTACTGGCTAAATACAGTGGCGGCGCCGGCATGGCCAGCGAATTACTGACTCCCCGCCAGGAAGCGGCTTTGATTGCAGAACGCCGCGATGAGCTGAACAGCCAGTTGGCAATGGCTTTGGCCCAATTGAAACGCTGGATCGGCTCTGCCGCAAACCAGCCTTTGGACGGTGATATTCCCAACTGGCCGATTACCCCGGAAAGTCTGGCGCATGGTTTACACCGTCACCCGGAACTTGATTTATTTGACCCCAAAACCCGAATTCTGGATGCGGAAGTGGCAGAAGCCAAGGCGGAAAAAATTCCGGATTGGGCTTTGCAACTGGCTTATCAACGCCGGGGGCCGGCTTACAGCGATATGGTGTCTTTGCAAGTAAGCGTGGATTTACCGATTTTTGCCGGCTCCCGGCAAGACCCCAAACTGGCAGCCAAATTAGCGGAACGGGCAGCACTGGCCGATGAACGTAAAGCCGCTTTACTGGAACATGGCGCCATGCTGGAATCGGCGCTGGCCGAACACCAGCGTTTGGCCCGGGCGGTACAACGCAGCCGGGAGGTGATAGTACCGCTGGCGGCAGAAAAGGTGACATTAACGCTAGCTGACTGGCGCGGCAATCGCGCTGATTTAGCCACATTAGCCGCTGCTCGACGCGAAAATATTGAAGCGCAATTGAAAGCGATCAGCCTGGAAAATCAGCGCCGGCAACTGGCGGCTCGCTTGCATTATACCTATAGTGAACAGACCCTGAGTCAAACGGAGCCGCAGCCATGA
This sequence comes from Methylomonas paludis, assembly GCF_018734325.1. Classification (NCBI taxonomy): domain Bacteria; kingdom Pseudomonadati; phylum Pseudomonadota; class Gammaproteobacteria; order Methylococcales; family Methylococcaceae; genus Methylomonas; species Methylomonas paludis. The sequence goes on from NZ_CP073754.1 coordinate 3,216,499, forward strand.
AGCCATTCAATTCTCTTGCCGTTCTGCTGGGCGCTACTGCATTAGTGGCCTCGGGCATAGGCATAGGCTGGCAACTGGCCTTGCAGCAAATACCGCCGGCCTCGCCGGAGCAGATGCCGGCCAGCCCGGAACCTGTTAAACCAGCTCAAAAGGTCTTGTACTGGTACGATCCGATGATGCCGCAACAACATTTTGATAAACCCGGCAAGTCACCGTTTATGGATATGGCCTTAATCCCCAAATATGCTGAAACCACCCATACTAACGGCATCAGCATAGATCCGCTACGTACCGAAAATATCGGCATGCGGCTGGCGACAGTATCCCGGCTGGCCGTGGCCAGACAACTGGAAGTCAGTGGCCTGATCGGTTTTAATGACAGGGATGTCGCAGTCGTGCAAACCCGCAGCCCTGGTTTTGTCGAGCGGGTTTGGCCGTTGGCGGCGGGGGATCTGGTCAATGCCGGTCAGCCGTTGGTGGAACTGCTGTTACCGGAATGGGCCAGCGCGCAACAGGAACTGCTGGCAGTACGGGAACTGGGTGAACCCGATTTGCTGACAGCAGCCCGCCAGCGCTTGCGCCTGCTGGGGATGCCGGACAATCTGATCCAACATCTGGAACTTAGCGGTGTGGTGGAAAACCGCTATACCATTACTGCGCCTATCAGCGGCGTTATCCAGAACCTGGACGTTCGCAATGGTATGAGTGTGATGAACGCCCAGACTTTAGTGCGGATCAACGGCCTGAACAAGGTCTGGCTGGAAGCCGCTGTTGCGGAAGCCCAAGCGGAAACACTCAGCATAGGTGACTTGGCGGAAGTACATCTGACGGCTTATCCAGAACAAGGCATGACCGGCAAAATCAGCACTATTTTACCGATGTTGCATGAAAACAGCCGCAGCGTGCGAGTCAGGATAGAACTGGATAATCAGCAGCATAAACTACGACCCGGCATGTCGGCACAAATACGCTTAAGCAGTCATGGCGCAGATACCGGATTGGCGGTGCCCAGTGAGGCATTAATACGCACCGGCAAACGCACATTGGTGATGCTGGCTGATGACGCAGGCCGTTATACTCCCCAGGAAGTCCATATCGGCCATGAAGTCGGCAATTTTACGGTGATCAGTGCCGGGCTGGAGGAAGGCCAGCAGGTGGTGGCCAGCGGCCAGTTTTTGCTGGATTCGGAAGCCAGCCTGAGTGGCATTACCGCCGAGCCGGCTCACCAGCAACACCAGCATCAGATGGAGGAAAACCCATGATAGCCGGTTTAATCCGCTGGTCGGTGCGCAACCGGTTCATGGTGCTGTTATTGACCCTGTGTTTAGCCGGCTGGGGTATCTGGTCTATTAAAACCACCGCCATCGATGCATTACCGGATTTATCCGATGTGCAGGTGATTATCCGTACCAGCTATCCAGGTCAGGCTCCACAAGTCGTGGAAAATCAGGTGACTTATCCACTGGCAACTACCATGCTGTCCGTACCTGGGGCAAAAACAGTACGCGGGTTTTCTTTTTTCGGCGACAGCTTTGTCTATGTACTGTTTGAGGACGGCACCGATTTGTACTGGGCGCGCTCCAGGGTGCTGGAGTATCTGAATCAGGTGCAAGGCCGGCTCCCGGCTACGGCTAAAGCCAGTTTGGGCCCGGATGCGACTGGGGTGGGCTGGATTTTTCAATACGCGCTGATAGACCGTAGCGGTCAGCATGATTTAGCCCAATTACGTTCTTTGCAGGACTGGTTTTTAAAGTATGAGCTGAAAAGCTTACCCAATGTCGCCGAAGTTGCTACGGTGGGCGGTATGGTCAAACAATATCAAGTGGTGCTGGACCCGGTAAAACTGGCCAATCTGGGCATCAGCCAGCAACAGGTCAGCACGGCAATTACCAACGCCAATGCCGAAACCGGCGGCGGGGTTCTGGAACTGGGTGAAACCGAACTAATGGTGCGGGCCAGCGCTTATTTACAGTCTCTGGATGATTTTAGAGCCATAGTGCTGAAACTGGCGGACGGCGTACCGGTGTTGCTGGGCGATGTGGCGCAAATCCAGATCGGCCCGCAGATGCGGCGCGGCATTGTGGAACTGGATGGCGAAGGCGAAAGCGTGGGGGGCGTGATTATTTTACGTTCCGGTAAAAACGCCCGCGAAACGATCAGTGCGGTAAAAACCAAACTGGACAGTCTGCAAGCCAGCTTGCCTGCCGGAGTGGAAATAGTCACCACTTATGACCGCAGTCAGTTGATAGATCGGGCTGTGGCCAACCTGACCGACAAGCTGATTGAGGAGTTTGTGGTGGTGGCGGTGGTCTGCGTGGTGTTTTTATGGCATTTACGCTCTTCGCTGGTAGCTATTATTGCCTTACCGCTGGGGGTATTAACCGCATTTGCCATCATGCGTTATCAGGGGATTAATGCCAATATCATGTCACTGGGCGGCATTGCCATTGCGGTAGGGGCTATGGTGGACGCGGCGGTGGTGATGATAGAGAACGCCCATAAAAAAGTAGAGCACTGGCAGCAACAACATCCTGATCAGATTTTACAGGGCGAAACTCATTGGCAGGTAATGACCGATGCCGCTGTCGAAGTGGGACCGGCACTGTTTTTTTCTTTATTGATAATCACCTTATCCTTTTTGCCTATTTTTACCCTGGAAGCACAGGAAGGCCGGCTATTTAGCCCGCTGGCATTTACCAAGACCTATGCGATGGCCGCATCGGCGGGCTTGTCGGTGACCTTGATTCCCATTCTGATGGGTTACTGGATACGCGGCAAGCTGCCCAGCGAAACCGCCAACCCGGTAAACAGAACCTTGATCAAATTCTATAAACCGATACTGGATAGTGCCTTGCAGCGGCCAAAAACCACACTGTTGGCAGCAGGATTACTGTTTTTGACTTTATTCTGGCCGCTGAGCCGTTTGGGCGGTGAATTTTTACCGCCGCTGGATGAGGGCGATTTGCTGTATATGCCCAGCGCCTTGCCGGGCTTGTCGGCGCAAAAAGTCGCGGAAGTATTGCAGCAGACTGACCGGATGATCAAGACGGTGCCGGAGGTGGCACGGGTATTCGGCAAAGCCGGCCGCGCCGAAACGGCAACCGACCCGGCGCCGCTGGAAATGTTTGAAACCACCATTCAGTTTAAACCCCGCAATGAATGGCGGGCCGGTATGACTCAGGAAAAGCTGATTGCCGAACTGGATGCAGCCGTGAAAGTGCCCGGAATGGCGAATATCTGGATTCCACCAATACGCAATCGTATCGATATGCTGGCCACCGGGATTAAAAGCCCGATAGGTGTAAAGATCAGCGGCAGCCATCTAACCGATATTGATAAAGTGGCTCAGGAAGTGGAACATCTGGCCAAGCAGCTGGATGGGGTATCCTCGGCGCTGGCAGAACGTTTGAGCGGTGGCCGCTATGTAGACATAGATATCGATAGGGCCGCTGCTGCCCGCTATGGACTGAGCATAGCCGAATTGCAGGCGGTAGTCGCCGGTTTGATTGGTGGTGACAATATCGGCGAGACCGTAGAGGGACGCGCCCGTTATCCGATTAATTTGCGCTATCCGCGCGAATGGCGCAATTCTGTGGAGCGCTTGCAACAATTGCCCATTACTACCGAGTTAGGCAGTCAGATTACGCTGGGCAGCGTAGCGCATATTCATATCAGTGACGGTCCTCCGATGCTGAAAAGCGAAAACGCCCGACCCAGCGGCTGGGTTTATATTGATGTGCGGGGCCGGGATTTGGCCTCAGTGGTAACAGAATTGAAAGCCAAAGTTAACCAGGAAATTAAGCTGGAGCCGGGTATGACTTTAAGTTATTCCGGTCAGTTTGAGTTTTTGGAACGGGCCAATGCCCGCATGAAACTGGTGGTACCGGCCACCCTGCTGATTATTTTTGTCTTGCTGTATCAGACTTTCCAGCGGATGGACGAAGCGTTGCTGATTATGCTGACTCTGCCGTTTGCCTTGACCGGCGGGGTATGGTTTTTATATTTGCTTAATTTTAATCTGTCTGCCGCCACTGGGGTGGGCTTTATTGCGCTGGCCGGTATTTCCACTGAATTTGGGGTGATCATGCTGCTTTATCTGAAACAGGCCTGGACAGAGCGCTTGGCCCATGATCAGGATAGCCCAGCGGATTTGCTGGCGGCGATCCGCGAGGGCGCGGTGTTGCGGGTAAGACCCAAAGCAATGACCGTAGCGGTGATTATTGCCGGTTTATTGCCCATTTTTTGGGGCAACGGTACCGGCAGCGAAGTAATGAGCCGCATTGCTGCGCCAATGCTGGGCGGGATGGTGACAGCGCCCTTGTTATCCATGCTGGTGATTCCGGCAGCATTTCGCTTAATGGAAAGCCGACGGCTGCGGAAGTGATGACGTTTTATTCTGGCTACGCTGAGTTCTTTAGTCGGGTACTTGACCAGCGGGGTAACACTGTTATCCTGTACGGCTGTTTTGCAATCACCCAATAGACTGATCAATGACTAACCGCCTGCCCTTAACCGCGCCCTCTTGTAGCGATGATCATGACCCGGAAGCCTTACATGTAGAAACGGCCCAGCAACGGATTATCGCCGCCATTACACCACTGTCGGATACTGAGGCAGAATATCTACCCTTACGGGAAAGCCTGGACCGGGTACTGGCAGATACTGTGGTAGCAAGTATGGATGTGCCGCCCTCCCCTAACTCGGCGATGGATGGTTATGGTTTGCTGGGCACGGATTTGCCGGTACAGGGCAGCCGGGAATTACGGGTGATAGGCAGCAGTTATGCCGGGCACCCGTTTCCAGGCCGGGTAACTGCAGGCGAATGTGTACGGATTATGACCGGAGCAGTAATACCGGCTGGTGTAGATACTGTAGTTGCTCAAGAACACGTCCAATTGCTGGAAGCAGAACGGATTTGTATTGATGGCCGCAGCAAGACAGGGGATAACGTCCGCCGCGCCGGCGAAGACATCAGCCAAGGTCAAACCCTATTGGCTGCCGGGCATAGAATAGGCACAGCCGATCTGGGATTACTGGCATCTGTGGGTATGACGGAAGTGCGCGTACAGCGGCGATTGCGGGTGGCGTTTTTTTCTACCGGTGATGAATTACGCGGTGTGGGTGAGAGCCTGGCCCCCGGCCAGATTTATGACAGCAATCGTTATACCTTGTACGGCATGTTAATGCGTCAGCATTGCCAGATCAGCGACTTGGGTTCTGTGCCGGATGATCCAGCAGCGCTACGGAGTACCTTACTGGCAGCCGCTCCACATCACGACCTGATTATTGCCACCGGCGGGGTTTCGGTGGGCGATGCCGACCATGTGCGCCGGGTGTTTGCCGAACTGGGTGAGCTGAATTTCTGGAAAGTGGCGATGAAACCAGGCCGACCATTAACTTTTGGCCGTTTGCAACAAGCCTGGTTTTTTGGTTTGCCGGGTAATCCGGTGGCCGTAATGGTGAGTTTTTGCCAATTTGTGTTGCCGGCTTTGCAACAACTGGCCGGTACCGCCACTACACCGCCGTTGACGGTTAAAGCAACCAGCACTTCGGTGTTAAAAAAGCGTCCTGGCCGTACCGAATATCAACGCGGTATTTTAAGTTATGACTCGGCAGGCAATTTACTGGTAAGCAAAACCGGAGAACAGGGCTCTGGAATCTTGTCCTCTATGTCCAAAGCCAACTGTTTTATTGTATTGAGTATCGAACAAACCCGCATTGAACCTGGGCAAATAGTGACAGTGCAACCGTTTGCCGGGTTGTTATAATAAGGTTTAATTGAGTATCGATGTGCCCTTAATCTGCACATAAACTGGCAGACCGGGCTTTAAATCCAGTTCTACGGCTGATTTACGGGTGATATGGGAGAGGATGGCTTGGCCACCAACTTCCAGGCGGACAATGGTTTGGCCGGGCTGGGCTTCCGCAATATTAGTAATGGTAGCCGGCAAGACATTCAGTATACTGGTGGCAACCGGGGCTTGCAGAGCGATACTGACATCCCGGGCGTAGATCTGAATACGCAGCGGACTGCCGATTGCGGCATTGAGCAGCGGCAAATCCAAACTGCCGCCGGCAAAACTAACCCTGGTTAGATGATAATGATGATCGTGTTGCAAAACCCTGGCTTGCCAGACCGTAGCGGCTTCCCTGTCCTGAGCCAGCGGCACATCCAGGCGACTGAGCGTTTCCGCTAACGTCCCAGCGGCCTGCACCTTGCCTTCGGCCATCAACACCAGATAATCGGCCAATTGCGCGACTTCCTGCTGGGCATGGGTGACGTAGATAATAGGAATCTGCAATTCTTGCTGCAATTGGCTGAGGTAAGGCAAAATTTCCTGCTTACGCTTAAAATCCAGCGATGCCAAAGGCTCGTCCATCAGCAATATTTCCGGTTTTAGAGCCAGGGCTCGGGCAATAGCCACCCGCTGGCGTTCGCCGCCGGACAGTCTGTCCGGCATGCGTTGCATGAGTGCCTGAATACCAAGCAATTCACAAATATGCGCCAAATCCAAATCGACGGGTGTAGCCGTTTTGGCAATGCGTTTCAGCCCAAATTGCAGATTTTGCCTGACGTTGAGATGCGGAAACAGGTTAGCCTCCTGGAACACATAACCCAAAGGGCGCTGATAGGTGGGCAAAAATAATGCTTGGGCGCTGTCTTGCCAGATTTTTGCATTGACTTGCAAAAAACCGTGCTGGGGCGTTTGCAGCCCAGCCATACAGCGCAACAGAGTCGTTTTACCGGAACCGGAGTGACCAAACAGCACGCTGATGCCGGTGGCCGGTAAATTGAGATCAACATCCAGCGCAAAGCCGCCATAATCGAGTTGAAAACGGGCGATAATGGCTGTAGTCATCGTAATGGGTGGGCAACAGGCTGAGTTTTGAGCACGGTATACAGTATTAGCAGTACGCAGAAAGAAAACACCAGTAAGCCCCCAGCCAACCAATGGGCGGCAGTGTATTCCAGGGCTTCGACATGATTATAGATTTGCACCGACACGACCCGGGTTTTACCGGGTATATTACCGCCCACCATTAACACAACCCCAAATTCACCGACGGTATGGGCAAAACCCAGGATAGTGGCGGTGAGAAAACCGGGTTTGGCCAGCGGCAGCACCACACTAAAGAAAGTATCCAAGGGGCTGGCACGCAAGGTGGCAGCCGCTTCCAGCGGTTGCCGGCCAATCGAGGTAAATGCAGACTGCAAGGGTTGCACAACAAACGGCAAGGAATACAGCACCGAGGCCACTACCAAACCACTAAAACTGAACGGTAAAGTCCCGATACCCAGCCAGGCGGTGAATTTGCCGACCGGCCCGACCGGCCCCATCAGCACCAATAAATAAAAACCCAGCACAGAAGGCGGTAACACCAGCGGCAATGCTACCACTGCGTTAATGATACCTTTCCATGATGAATTAGTTCTGGCCAACCACCAGGCCAGAGGACAGCCCAGCAGCAGCATAAAAATGGTGGCCAAACTGGCGACCTGAAAAGTGAGTTGCAGCGTATCGAAATCCGCTTGGCTTAGCATAGGCTGTTAGGTAATAGGGCTGGTTGAGGTTTAAGTATAAACAATATGGCGTAAGCTGAGGTGTGAATGTTTGTGAAAAACGCTGTATAGTTTGCCCCATTGATAATGAGCAAGGCCTACATGAAACTTTTGATACGAAATCTTGACCGTAATACCACAGAGCCTGAATTGCGGGCCTTATTTGCCGCGCACGGCACTGTGCAATCCTGTACGCTGGTGATCGACAAGGATACCGGCTTATCCAAAGGCTTTGGCTTTGTAGAAATGCCGAAGCCAGGCGAAGCCAAAGCCGCCATCAAATTGTTGAACAGCCTGGATGTGAACGGCAGCAAGATTCGGGTAAAAAAGGCTGAGTCCAAACCGGACAGCCAGACTGATGACTAAAGCCACAAACCCCGACCCGCTGCACGGCTTGACGCTGGAAACATTGTTGCAGCGCCTCGTAGCAAAGTATGGTTGGCCGGGTTTGGCAGAACAGATAGACATCAAATGTTTTTCCAACGAGCCCAGCATAGCTTCCAGTCTTAAATTTTTGCGTAAAACGCCCTGGGCTCGACAAAAAGTTGAAGCTTTGTACGTGCAATCTGACTGGCCTGAGACCAGCGACTAATCCCCCAACATACATTCACTGGAATCGCGCATTCCTTCCAGATAACTGGCGAGTTGGCGCGGATTAATCAGACAACCTGGTCCGGATGCACGCGGCATGATTTCTATCGTGACATTGCGTATGGCAAGTTGATTGAGGATTTGGTAAATAAAAAACTCCAGTGACTCAGGCACCGGCCGCAAATTTTGCCAATCGCCTACTGCTGCCTCCTGGGCAAAACGCTTGAATGGCCAGACCGGCTGAGTTTCCTGACCATTGATTTCACGGGTGAGCCAACGCGGGCCATCTTTCAAACTCCAGACCTCATCAGTTTCGGCAATCCGGAACAGAAAATATTCCAGCAATTCTTCATCCGTCATGTTGGGGACGGCGGCATATTCATCGGCATAAGGCTCGTAGCGCATAGTCTGTTTGCTGTGGAGTAAAAACTATATTGCAGCAAAAAGCAGACCATAGCCCAAAATCTTGATTAATAAGCCTGGGAGCGGCAGATCACGGAGAATTGGCAAATTGCGGCTGAGCTGATTATGTCGGTTAACTGACAAATCGAGTGTTGGATTAGACATTGACCAGCGTTTTTCAGTGCGGCTTTAGCCTTAGGAGTGAAGTGCATCTTTAGTAAGAATGGCAACAGAATAACGCAAGAATTCATCCAAATCCCGGGTAATAATATTAACGGTAATCGGTAATTGCAGGCTTTGATCGTCATGCACAGCAATATTACGAAACCCCACCATCCGTTTTAGACCATCTGCCAATACGACATCGATCCAGTCAGCTTGCGCGAGCAGGTTAAACACATCTCTGGCGCTTTGCGGTACCCCCAGCTTTTCACGGCGAATCAGGTGTTGCCCCATGTCCAGAGCGGCTTCGCAGGCACGTTGAATATTCAATACCGCTGCATCTTGCCGGGTAAGGTTATCAGCAAAACCATCCGGATCAACCTGATATTCTTCTCGAGCACGAGCCACACAGCGTTCGATGGTGGCGGCTTTATTGATTAACACATCATCGACCATAGACACTGCCTTGAGCTTGAATATCTGTGAGCAAACTGGCGCGGGCGCTATCCAGCGACGTTTTTTCACTGAGAATAAAGCACTCGAATAATCCGGCTTGAGGTTCTTGCCCCCATAAACGCTGACCGTATTCTAATATTTGAAATTGCATGACAGTTGAAGCGGCGCGCATATCCAACAAGTCTACCGGACAAGCCGCTATGTCAGCCAATGTGCCTGACAGCTCCCATAATTGCAAAGGCTCCACGTAACCGGCTACCAATACCGCCAAATCCAGATCGCTATCCGCATTTGCCGTGCCCTTGATACGGCTGCCAAAGGCATAAATTGCCAGGCTTGTTGGAAAAGCAGCGCGCATGGTTGTCACAATTGAACCTGCGTTAGCCAAACCGGTTTGATTGAGCATAATATTCTTTGTTAGGCTTTAATCCGGCTAAATAGCCCATAAATCACACTTGCTTGGATTAGCTTTGTCAATCTAATTCAATTTGCAAACCCGGTGCCGCTGTTGGGTATTTTTTGCAATTAATAGCTGAGTGCATATCGTCGCATAATTTGTAATTATTAATCCAAACATAACCTTTTAAAGCTGGACTTGACTGTTGCACAAAGCGATTTATCAATAAAAATCAATTGGTTAATTACAACCAAAATGAATAGCCACATTACATAACCTCATGAGCAATCAGGTAAAACAGGTCGTTCTTTGTCAGTGAGCCAGTACTAACCCTGCCGCGGATAACGGCTAAAACAAATCCTATTAATACGCAAAGCCTTGTGTTAGGCTTTAATTGCACGTTTAGCGAATTAATAATTTTAACTATAAATCCAAGCAGGTGTATTAATGATAATAAGAAAATTTACCCTAACAATGGCGCTATTTGCTGTCTCTTTAACTAGCCAGGTTGAGGCCGGCGTGTTTGATTTTTCCTTCACAGGTCCAGGCGTAAGCGGTTCGGTTGTGCTGACTTACGGTGCGGCGACTGACGCAAAATATTCCCAGGCTTATGAGGTGACCGGTATCAGCGGCAGTTTCACTGACACGAATAATGGACTGAATATTGTCAATGCGGCGATAGGCTCACTCGTGGCTATCACGCACGATACGCCGGAAGTCACCAATTTATTGGCTCCAAATGATTTTAGCCGGTTTGCGGTAGCCGCAAACTTACCCGTTGATAACGGCGGCTTTTTGACTTACGACAATTTATATTATCCTGCTGGCTCACCACAAACTGCCTCGGATTACCCTGCTTCGGGCGGATTTCTTGATATTTATGGCCTGATGTTCGACATCGGCGGCGGTAAGGTAGTTAACTTTTGGAGTAACGGCATCTCCGGCGGCTCTGCTGCAGATTATGGGGTTGCGGTTGCCAACACTTTAACGGCATTTGATTATGTTTCCGGCGGCGTATCGGTAGTGCCTGAACCCAACATCCTGTTTCTGCTAGGTAACGGATTATTGGCACTGGTGTTAAAACAGCGTTATTCACACATTAAAAGCCGAATCAATTGAAATTACGGTCCTTATAGGCGTATATAGCTTAAATACCTATCATTTCTAATCTTACGAATAAATTGCCGGATCTTCATTTATAACTAAATTGAATCTCCGGCAAGGTTTGCTGTTTTGTGTGGTTTAGCGCTCTATTTAGATGACCCGTAGCCTCGATGCAACGCAGTGGAATCGAGGGATTCGCAGCGTAGCCGTTATCAAAGCAGGGTTAGAGGGATTTTTGACGAGTCCTCTACCAATCTGCCCAAATTAACTATTGACGCAAACATAGCTTTTAGAACAGCTTTGATTTTTACAGAGCACCGGTTTGATATAACCATTTCTGCATGTATCAGCTGAAATAGAAATCCCAGGCTCTCTATTCCGGCAGACAAAGCTGCCAGGTGGGCATCAGACGAGCAAACCTTGCTATTCCATCAAGTTCGCGCTGCAAGATCTGCCATCGTGCCAAATCAAACGAATCCCGATACAAATACGCCACCCAATCAGCCAGTCGCACTGCGGCATAGGTCTCAGCATCGTTAGAGTCGCAGATAACCAGACCTGCGCTGTGCTGATAGCCACTAATAATAGTAGCATCATCATAACCCCAGCGTTGTAGTGCTATCGCCGCTGTGCCGGCATGAAACGTAGTTTCCTCAGGCAAAGTCAATTCTGCCGCCAAGGCCACCGAATCAAGTGCTGCCGGCAGATCGGAGAATCTCACCTTGGTAAACAAAGCTTGAATGTGCGCGGCAAGCTCTGGTGTATTGGCTGCATGCCAGAAATTAAAGACCACTGTTTGGCGCGGCTGGGTGACCTCGGTAACACCATGATATGAATCGACATGCAACCTAAAGCCAAAGGCTTTGTTGTACTCAGGATTAACCCTGAACACCACCTCACTCTGCGGCGATGAGAATAACTCCAGAACACCGCCATGTTCAGCCTGCCATTGCTGGTTAAGCTGTACCACCAGTCGAGCAATCTCATAACCCAATAATGGCCGGTCGCTGTGTATACCAATAACTTGTCCAGGCAACATACGTTGGGCCGTGACCACAACTCGATCTACGAGGGGCAATTCGGTAATCTCGCGCATTCTAGCCAGCACTTCCGTCAGAAAACTTGCAGGAATATCCTCAGTCACATCACGAAGCGAACAGCGATAAAACGCACCATCCCGATGCTGCCAGTCAGCATCTTGCCAAAATAACCCCTCCAGCGCAGCACATTGCTGCGCTGAGAATGCCGAATCGACAGAAAAAAATGGGAATGGCTTATCGTGGTGGCTGGGCTGGGCGAGCAAGGGCTAAATTCCTGGGTAGAGGTTAGGCGAAGGCAGCTACACGCCGAAACGGCAGATGATCAATTGGCCATCTGCTGGCCATGCTTCATTCCCATCTTTGTTTTCGCTATGTGTGGCCCCATTGTTCTGGCGCCTTTCCTGTCAAAAAGCCATCGCTACAATGAGGCAATATAGCGAATAGCATTAAGTTTTTCTTCATTCAGCCCTTCAAGATCATTTTCGTCAATCCATTTTTCTCTGATCAGCCTTCCAAAGACGAATATAAGCTGAGAATAACGGTAATCGTATTTTTGATCCATCGTTTTCCGTTGCTGGCTAAGAAAATCGTGAATGGTCCAAATGTCTCCAGGATTTTTGGCTTTTTGGCTCATGTCTTTTAGCTTCTGCAAAAGCGCTACATATTCTTTATCAAGTGCGGCATCGTACGCCCGCTTTGCAACTTTCTTCCCTGCTTGCGACCAATTTAATCTATCCATTACACTTTCACGAATTTAAGGCTGCGCTATCGTTTGAATACCTTCAAAAACACATTGATCGTCCAGGATATTGCCTTGACCAAAATGCTCTATTAAGCGAGTTTTAAATCCTTCAAAATCCAGACCGGCCATGTGAGCGGCGCTAGCAAAGCTAATTTTTTTAGCGTGGTATAGACTTGCCGCCAAAAAAAACTCAGCCGCGCTACTACCAAGGGATTGCAATATATCATCAAATTCCGGCTGCAATTGGATATTCATTGTGTATCCGTATTAATTTTAATTGAAGATATGACTAATAAGTGGATTTTAAGTCAAGCACTCACTAAGTTGAGTCAAATTCGAATAAATGTACCAAAAAAAACAGCCGCTCGTTGGCGGCTGTTTTAATTCGACATTCTTGGTGGGGCGGCGTCTAAAGAATCACATGACTTACTAATTGATAAACAACATATTTATTTGTTTTAGAATTTTCAACTACCAGCAAATTTACCAGCAACCCTATCAGGCACGACTATTTTCGACTTAAAAATGGTTCTTGGTTCGATGCCTTATCGTACATTAAATGCCTCTGAATTCACTTGAAACCCTAAATCCAGGTTAGCCGATCTCAAAACAGAAAAATCAAATAGGCTCAACCTGCAATTTTACGCCTAATGCCTTACATACTTTAGCGATTGTATCGAAACGAGGATGAGCATTAGGTCTTAGCGCTTTATAAAGCGCCTCACGGGTTAGGCCGGATGCTTTAGCAATATCCGCCATGCCTCGGGCACGCGCAATATCCCCTAGCGCTGCGGCAAGCAAAGCTGAATCGCCGTCTTCAATAATGACTGTTAAATATTCCGCAATTGCATGTTCGCTATCCAAATAATGTGATGCATCAAACTCAGGTAAACTGGCAACACTAATTTTTTCAGTCATCACTTAATCCTCCAAAAGATTGGCTAGTTGTTTGGCTTTTGCAATATCATCTGCTTGTGATGATTTGTCCCCACCACCCAACATGATTATCATTACTGCGCCATGCTGTAGATAATACATCCGGTAACCTGCACCAAAATGTTCACGCATTTCGAAAACTCCTTCTCCAACCGATTTGATGTCGCCCAGATTGCCCAGCTGGGCTTTTTTAATTCTGGCTACCAGGCGACGCTTGGTCATGCCGTCCTTAATGCCGGATAGCCATTTATCGAACTGAGGAAGGGTGCGAATAATGTACATAGCTTATTGTAATCGGTCGATTACAAAAAATCCAATAAAAGAAATAATAGCTTAATTCCAACAGCGGCTGGGCTAAGCAATTCTGCAAAATTTTTTTCCAGTTAAAACAAATTAGGGTATGAGTTTTTATAGAGGGAACCAGCGAACCAAGGGAACCATATTGAAATTAAAGGTTTTTTAGTTCTCTCATCTAAAAATATGGGGGAACTTTAGTATTCAATCAAAATTATTAAGGAGTCTCTATCTTATTAAGGTTTTGGGAGCAAATGTGGTTGTCGGCAACAATAACTTGTTTGGTTTGCCTGGCAAAGGCGTAAAACCAAAATGCCGGTAAAATTCTGCAGCGGCATCTTTTGCGTCCACAATAATGCCAATTACCGCTAAAGTACTGCTGGCATGGGCAACACGCTGACAGGCCTCTGTTAGCAATATAGAACCTAAACCTTTACCCTGAAAGTGAACATCAACAGCCAGTCTGCCGAGTATTGCAACCGGCACCGGATATCTGGGCAATGTTTTTGCAAAGGCTTCCGGTAACTCAGAACAATGAATACTGCCTGCACTTAAAGTAAAAAAACCGGCCAGTTGAGTTTCTGCGGATTCCGGGGTTGCAATAAACACTCTGGCAACATTACGTTTTACGTCTTGCGAAGCATAGTGGCGAATATAATCATTCAATTCCGGTTGTCCACAATCAAATGATGTTTTATCAACCGATTTATTGAGCTGGCGGATATGGAAGCGCGTCACTTCAAAACTTGCTCCGCATGTCGTTTAAATGCTTTTTGTAAAGCGGAATTCGGTTGGCTCGGTGCATCAAGAGCCGCTAAGAATGCATGGAAATCTTCCGGCTGTAACGTGATGCTCTCATTCGCCTGAACAACTTTTTCAGCAGATTCCAATGCATGAGACAACACAAACTCGGAAATACTGACATGTGAATAGGTTGCTGCTTTGTCAAGCAATGCACGAGCACGCATATCGCAACGTATATTTAGGCGACTGTCTTTAGTAGTCGAATTTTCCATAAGTTACTCCTGTGAGTCATTAGCTTACAATTGTGCTCCATTTGTGAGTACGAAACAAGTGACGTAAATGAATTTGTTTCAGAAAATTTTAATACAAAATGAATTAAAAACTCGGACGTAGCTGGATGCTGCTGGCTTTTAATGGACGACAATAAACAACATAACCAATTGAAATAATTAAAATAATCTAAGTTTTCCGCTTGACAGCTTACTCACGATTGTAAGAAAATTACCGCGGCTCAAAGAACTTTTCAGGACGAAACTTTCATAGACTGCTAACTCGGCAGTTAAAACAAAGAGTAGTGCCAGCTTGGATGTAATCCCTGAGGGGATGGCAGAGGATGCCGCTGGAAATGATTAAGGCTAGATGCCGAAAAAATACTTGTACAAAAATGACTTGCCCAGTATTGAAAGATGCTGAAGCTATATAGATTGATGATTTTCTCACGAAATCCGATAAAACAGAGGGCACAGATAAATGCGCCTGGTAAGAATTACCTGGTTGGTTAACGTTTGTCGACCTTCCCGGTTTGTGTTCTGATCGTCTCGATCAGAATTCTATCTGCGTACTCGTACGCCTTAGATAACCGATAAACCGCGTTAGTAGGTTTTCCGAACGGCGGTGTTGCTGTTGCGCCTTTTCTAGGGTGCAGAAATCTTTTTCGGAACCCCGGTTCCGTAGGATGGATACTGTATTGATGACTATCAATGCAGGGTGGCAAGCTGTGGCTATCGGCCTACATGATCAATCGTTTTGTGTCTGAGGATTAGGCTGGCCTATGCCATCCACCTTGATCTGAAACCGGTTGACAATCTATTGAGATCCCCACGACACCTGGACTGAATGCCATGCTTCATGCTGCGTTCGGCTTTTGCCTATGCAAAACCAACGCCGGTATGGCTTGTCGGTTCGGGTTCTGTCATCACACTAATGCTCTGGCGCTGGTAGGGCGTCGATCATTCAAGTAAGACCTGCTGTTTTAATTTTTCTGAAAAACAGAAACAGAAAGGTATTTAAGTATTTCCATTAAGTAAATCAAACGGATAACTGCGAAGTATTCGCGGGTTTTTCCGGGTTTTGTCGATAACGGACGATGATGGGGCAGAGTTGATTGTCGCGGTAGGACAAGCAATGCGTTTGGCCAGCACCCCTAGTTCGTTTCCGACAGACCACCAGTATCTCGCTAGCGCAGCGAGTCATAAGCCGCGCACACCACACACTTTGTACGCACAACTGCCGAGTTTGCAACTCGTGCGTCAACACTCATCGTCATGAGAATGGCCTTGTGTACAAAGAGGGTGAGGAGCCGGGGTCCCTGCTCATGACGTTAAACCATTTTTTAAGGCCGACCCGGCTCCCTCTTTCCAAGCGGATTTATACCTAAAAGTCTGTTTGGAATGATGGAGCCCAGTGCCATCGCTTTTTGACAGGAAACAAAAAATGACCGATGAAAAACAAACCAGGTTACACCGGGGTAACCATTCTAAATCCATCCGGAATTTCGGCATCGGCAGCCGCAATCTTTTGCGCGCTGGAAAAATATGCTCGCAGCAATCGGAAAAGTCATTTTCCACCCGTGGCACTTTGGCTGATCGCTGGACGGTATTCGCGAAATGGCTGGGGGCCGAATATAGAATCGGCAAGATGGAAAACATCACGCCGGATCACCTGATTGCCTATGGCCGGCATTTAAATAGCCGCATCGAGCAAGGCGAACTGAAGCCGTCAACTGCTCAGCTTTATGTTTCGGCGGTAAACAGTGTTCTGATAACCGCCACGGCAGGCAATTGGAAGACAGTCAGTCCAACCAAGGACTGCGGCATTCCGAAACGGAAATACCTGCCGGAATCAAGCAAAGCTCTTCCACAGTCACAACACGATCAAGTTATTGCCGAATTGGCTGAACAGACAGAGGAACCGCTAGACCAGCGTGTAATCGTCCTGCTGAATTTACAGCGAACGCTGGGACTGCGCTTTAAGGAGTCAGCATTACTGGATGCGAGGCAGGCTTTACTACAAGCCGGTAAAACCGGAACCGTTAGCATTCTCACCGGCACCAAGGGCGGCAAACGCCGAGATGTTCCGGTCAGTAGTGAAGCAAAGTTAGCACTGAAACAAGCGGCCAATATCCAGGACGGACGCTCCATGATCCCAACCGACATGAGTTATGTGAAATTCCGGGAAGCCTGTTACGCCAAAGCCCAACAGCTTCAATTCAATTTCCATGCGCAGCGTCATCATTACGCCCAGCAACGCTATCATGAGTTAACCGGCGCACCGGCACCGATTAACACCGGCATTCCCAGAAAGGACTGGCTAAATTATCTGGCCAGCTTTTTAAATGTAGGTTCAGCAACTGCCGAAGCCATAGACCATAAAGCCCGATTACAACTATCGACCGAATTAGGTCACAACCGGCTGGAGGTGGTTAGTGTCTACATTGGTTAATCAAATCCACACCCTCGCGCACCAATACGTGCGTAGCGGTTCCAAGGAAAATCGCCGGTTGCAGGTTGGCAGAATGATCAAGTTCGTCGAATTCATCGAGCAATCCGAACAACTGCACAATCTGCACGAAGTCGGCAAACGTCATGTTATCCAATTCTGGAAAGCCCACCGCGACATGGCGCAAAAAACTGCTAACGCCTATTGGTTAGCCATATGCGTGATCTGGCAATGGAGCAATAAACCCGGAACGCCGCCAAAACCGAATCTATTTGTCCAGCTTACCCAGGATAAAACAGCAGAAACCGTACAGGAGCACAAAACGGAAATTAGCCAGGTAATCACATATTTAAACAATACGTCCGTATTGCCCAGCCTTGAAGAAATCAGTATTTACCTAGAACAGCAAAGGCATAACCAAAAATTAACACTGGAAGCAGTAAACAAAGTAACAGGCATCAGCATAAAAACCATTGCAGACATCGAGTCCGGCAAAGCCCAAGTCCATTACGTCGATTTAGCTTGCCTAAGCCAATTTTACGCAAATCGGCAAAACAAATTTCCGGCAAATCTAACAGAAAAGGATTCCAGCTATGAGTGAAATCAATATCGGCGGTACGCTAATCGAATTTGGGCTATTGGCCGATTCGGAAAACCATTTTGCCCAACAACTGATGGCCAGATATCACAGAGGCCTGGTGCATCCTTACTGCAATTGCCTAGACGATAAGGAATGCCGGGAAATTGTTATTAGAAAACGCTCTTACTACTTCCCATCAAGAAAAGGCAACACCAGCGGCAACCATGCTCCCTGGTGTACGCTATACCTCAATCCTGCATTGACCAAATACAGTAAAGACAACCAACCGGCTATTATTGAAAATGGCGATAGGCTGGATGTCAAAATCAAAACGAATTTAACCATCATCACCGATCCAAAGCCAAAAGTATCTAAAATCTATGGCAGCGAGGCTACAGCGAATAAAACCAAGACCCGTGCCAGCATAACGCTACTTGGTTTTTTACACTTATGCTGGCAAAAAGCCTACTTGAACAACTGGAATGCTAACTGCAGATCCAATCGCGGTATTAATTCGGTAGCATCCAATATTAACAAAATCGCCAATACCATTTCCGTTAGCAAACAGGAACTTTCCAATAAATTGGTCATTCCGCACTGGGTCTTCCGTGAAGATGACAATCAAATCAGAGATAAAGAATACTGGGATAAAACCAGGGAAAAAAGCATTGCCGAAAACCAGCAGACTCTCTACGATAATACTTCCTATTCTGGTAAAGCGGCTATAGTCATAGGCGTCGTCAACCGCCTGGTCAAATCCAGAATGGACAATGGCAACATTGGCGTATCCATTCAGCTACTGGACAAACTGCTATGGATGCCGGCGGAAATTGCTAAAAAAGCGGAATACAGTTTCGGCCAACTGCTTTCCGAAATCGGCAAACCGGACAGGCACATCATCGCCATTTGTACGGTTTTCCGATCAAAGGATTATTATGCCATAGGCGAAATTGCCCTGATGCGCACTAACAAGCAGTTTATCCCTGTCGATTCCAGCTATGAACTGCAGGTAGCCGACAAATTGATTGATGAATGCCGGGCATTCACCAAACCGCTAAAGCTGGGCGATGATCCTTACTTGCCGGACTTTGTGCTAAATGATTGCCGGGGAAAATGGGTGCTGGAGGTATTTGGTGTAACTGGCGATGAGAAATACCATATACGCAAACTGGAAAAAATCCAGTATTACCATGACAAACACATGCAATGCTGGCGATGGTCGCCGGAATCTGACAGAGGTATTCCTTCATTTCCATCTAATGAATAGAAGACGATTGGTTACTGGCGGCATATAGGACTTGCATCAGGTGTGAAAATCTAGATTCAATCTGAAAACTCTGGAAACTGATTGAGATTTGACCAGACACTGACAGGAAATGGTCGGACACTTTGCGTAATTCAAAGATTTTAGCGTATATCCGCTGCAGCCACATAAGATGAAGCTAAACGTCTGTGTTGATGGTGTTGTAAACTGCATTATTCATTGCACAACAAACTCACCATCTGCTTTACCAACAATAACTCGTGGAGGTGTGCCGTTGCAAGGGGCTTCGACAACCCAAACCCCTGAGAACTCTGGTGCGCGAATCGTTGTGAAATGCCAAGATAACAAGGAACGAGTTGCCGCAATTACTTCTGGGAGGTCTTTAGCAAGATTGTTTAGTCCTTTGTCGTCACCCCATGGATTGTCAGAGTGTAAATACTTTCCCAAACGATCATAGAATTTTTCGAATTTATCTTTTGTGAGGGATTTATCTTCTCGTCGATCAAAATGCCAATGGCCTGGAGATACGTTAATAGGAGCGGAAGCCGGTTGAGGGTAGAAATCGGGATTTATCTTAGCTAGAAATTGCAGGATCGATCTAGCATTAAAATCTTTTGTGTAGTCTGTATTCTTTTCCGCTTGTGCACGATATTCAGCATACTGAACTTTGTTTGGAGCAATAGCAGCGTAGGCTACAGCTTCTAAAGCTTTTCGCATTTGCAGTATCCCTGACTCCAGAATAAACACATCCTTGGACTCGCCGTAGGAACTCACGAAACCCTCGCTTGCCGTAAGCCTAGCCAGTGCTTCGCTTATTTTTGCGAGGTAGATTGTCTGAAGCTCTGTCATACACTAAAACCATGTAGCTAACGCTGTTTTAATAGACATGGGCCAATAGACTACATTAAACAGTGCACCGTAACACCGCATCCGGTAGAAAATATGTTTTGCAACTCCCTATTCATTGCCACGACCTTCCTTATGCCACTCGCGCTGGCTTTCTGGAAGCAGCAGCGGTACGGCAAATTGAATGCGGCTGACCGTAGTGTCCTTGGATGCCGCCTCGCCTTTCGCGCCAAACTGAATGGACAAAACTCGTATGCCCCCACTGCCTTCGACTTTGTCTGAATCCTCTGCGGTGATGGCGACATCAAAGTCAACTATGGTCGACTTTAGTCTTGCGCTCGCAGAGAACCGAGGATGATCCGCATACTTGTGACCACCATCTCCGGCTGGAACGATAAACGCCCCACCATTCGGCTCTTGGGCGTCTCGAACCCCGTCGACGATCTGCGTCAGCGTTTCCTTGATGAACTCGCGCAACTGCATAATTCCTCCATCGAGTATATTTAAGTTGGCATGTATTTAAATAGTTAATCGTATATGTACCACGAAACTAGCTTATCCTCAATAAAATATTAATCTATAAGGATTTTCCCCTACTGCATGCCATCCGATCCTCTGATAATTAGCTACAGGTTAAGACTAGATCGTCAGCATGCAATAGAATAGTGGGATTGTCTAGAATGTTCGACAGTACTATTTTGTCCGGCCACAGAGAACTAACGCCCCGAACTAAACTGCTATAACGGCAGGGATCGCTATCTATAGCAGCCATAACCGGGTCATTTGTTGAGGCTATGAGGATGAGCCATATTGCCAAATTCTTGTTTCTATGAAATAATTTACCTTCAATTACGCGTTGATAGTTCTTCCAAATAAGACTATCTGTGTCGGGCGATTCGCCAGACCGTACTTAAGTGGGACACCATCTACGTCATGAATTCGGCCTCGCCGAACTCGTGCGGTGGCTCAATTTCGGCGAGGCCGAATTCATGACTATTTAAGGTAATTGATCTTTGTCTACCAATGTCGTCGAAATTTTCAAGGCAGCTGTAAGCCCTCTAAACGCGCGCATTGATCAGTTGCCCCCGATAATTTTGGTTTTTGGTGGACAACTAGGAGGATCAAACAAGTCAGCTCGTCAAATATTCATCAATTGGATATCGATAAATAAACCAACCATCTCAGATCAAATTAGAACACCTGAGCAGTTCGAAGACTGGAACAACTTTGCTGGGTATAGCAATCTAGTCGATTTTGAAATTGATGCTGGTCACCTGACAAAAGCAATTATCCTCTTTTCTGAGAGTGAGGGGGCATATGCCGAATTGGGATCATTTTGCACAGATCCCATTCTCTCGGAACGACTATTTGTAGCAATTGAGAAGAAATATTACGAAGCGCCTTCTTTCATAGCAAATGGGCCGATCAAAAAGATTGAACTGCACCATGACCATTCCGTTTGTGTTCTCGACACATTAGATCCAACAAAAGTTTGTCCTCAACTTCCCGACCTAACTAGCGCTCTGGAGGAAAAGTTAGCGACTTTGCCAAAGACACTTGGGTTTCAACCTGATAGGCATAGAGATCAGTTTTTATTAATTGCCGACCTAATAGATTTATTTGGAGCACTCACTCAAAAGGAGCTATATGAGCTTATTCAAGTGATGGGGGTGAAAATAGACTATGAACATCTAAGTCGAATAACAAGCCAGCTTTTACGGTTTGAGCTTATCAGGTTTGTCCCTGGTACAACAAAGAGGTTTTTTGTGGCTCCACCGGATCGAATTGCGTATTTGAACTATTCAGGACATCCTGGAGCGCCTGTTTTCGACAGGGGGCGCTTCAAATTACTGAAAGTTACTCCTTGGCTCAATGCTGATAAGTCGCGGCTAAAGGCATATCAAGAAATTCATCCGAAGGCATGATATGAACGTTATCGAAATCATCCTTCACGAATTCCCGCTTGGACGGCAGGAAGTTGAGCGCCTGATCAGAACTGCACCATCTAGATACAAAGTGCATGAAATTGAAAAACGAAATGGTCGAGGAAAAAGGACCATTGCCCAGCCCACAGCGGAAATTAAACTGCTGCAAAGGTACTTGGTCGATCGCTATATTTCAAATCTTCCGGTTAATGACGCCGCAAAAGCCTATCGCTTGAATCACAACATTCTTGACCATGCCTCTCCGCATGCGAAGAATCAGTATCTACTGAAATTGGATTTTAAGGATTTTTTCCCTTCAATTCGAGCGGTCGATTTTATTAAGCATCTCCGAAAATATTCGGCACTCAGTAGAGAAGATATGAAAACCTTATCGCGTGTCTTTTTTTGGCGGCCTAAAGGCCAAAGGGACTTGATACTTTCTATTGGTGCGCCTAGCTCACCTGCAATATCTAACACAATATTGTTTGACTTTGATTCTGCTGTCATTGAGCATTGCATAAAAAATGAAATTACTTACACCCGATATGCTGACGACTTAGCCCTATCGACTAATCAACCGAATATTCTTAATGATGCGTATATTTTTGTCGAAATGCTTTGTCGCAGCTTAAAAACCCCCAAGCTTACTCTTAACGCGGACAAGACTGTTTTTACATCGAAAAAACATCATCGACAACTTACTGGTCTTGTGCTTTCAAATGCAGGAACAGCATCTATTGGGAGGGAAAAAAAACGTACAATTCGTGCCATGGCACATCATTACAAACAAGGGATATTGTCACAAGAAGAACACGGCAGGTTGCGTGGCTGGCTTGCCTTCATGATGTCAATTGATCGCGAATTTGTTACGACGATTGAAAAAATGATCGGGGAAGTTGCATTTCAAAAGTTAATGCAAGATTAAACAAAAGATTACAGGGTAAGAATCGAGGCAACCATCAGATTGAATTCTTACTTATTCAGGCTTAGCAAGCCAGCACCATCAAGATTAGCCAGTTTGGCTTTGACAACACTCCACAAGACAGAGTTTTTCTTGGTGCTCACTCTTCATCATTTTCTGATTTGTGTTCAGACTCGACCTGCTTGATGATTCTGTCGAAATCACTCTCAAACAGCCGATCCTGCACGATGCGGTATTTCTCAAATTCACTTTCCGCATGCGCCTTGGCGATTTCTGCCGTGACTTTTCCGGCGTCTTGTAAAACCTCCCGGTCTGTTGCTTCGATGAATCGGTTTAGGCGGGTTTCCCAATCCTGCATCGTCATCGGAATCTGCCGCAGTGCCATGTCCTCGGCCACGTCCAGATAAGCTGAAACTAGCCGCTGCAATTGTGCCATTTCATTTTCGGTCAAATAGTTTTTGGCGACTACTACGTCGAATTTCTGAATTTTACCACCGGGTGCATCCTTCCAGGTTGCCAGACCCATATTGTCTTTTTCGGCATCGGCGCGCTGGTAGATGACCTCTGTCGCCGTCTGTCCATGAATAGCCCAATGCAGTTTGTTTTGTACGGTAGCAAAAAAACGCTTGGTGGCCTGCGCCGTGACATCGTAGTCAATTGAGGTGGCGTAAATGTCGGTGATTTTTTGGTAGAATTTGCGCTCGGACAGGCGGATTTCCCGAATGCGCTGTAACTGTTCTTCAAAATAGCGCTTGTTGAGTATTGAGCCGTCATTCTTCAGACGCTCATCATCCATCACAAAGCCTTTGATGGTGAACGTCTCAATGATAGTGTTCGCCCATTTGCGGAACTGAACCGCGCGTTCGGAGTTAACCTTGTAGCCAACGGCGATAGTCGCAGCAAGGCTGTAGTGCTTGGTTTCGTAATTTTTACCGTCTGCGGCAGTTATTCGAAAATTTCGAATAACTGAATTTTCTTCCAGTTCGCTGTCGGCAAACACTTTCTTAAGGTGGTAGTTGATGGTTTGGGTTTCAACGCCATACAACAGTCCCATCATTTTCTGCGTAAGCCAGACGTTTTCATCGGCATAAATAGCTTCAACGCCACCACTGCCGCTAGCCGCGACAAAGATCAGATATTCAGCCGCCGATGAACGGACAATAGAGCCCTCATTTTTTTTAGTAAATTGCGGTTGCTTATTCTTGCTCATTCAAGCCCCTGTCTATTACCTGTGTATGGGAATGGTAAGCGTGTCGATGATTTGTTCACCAACCAGCCGGTGAAGACCAGAAGCTCAGCGGTACTGTTGCGGTTCAGCTTCTTGCTGTGGTCGGTCATGGCGTGACTCCTCCGACGCACTTTGACTTGATGAAGTCAAACAACGGACGGAATACTGCGAAATGCACCACATCAATCGTCGGAACAACATCTCTGGCAAATGTCACTTTTTGGCTGTCGCTGACGAACTTTATGAATCCATCTGTGCGCTCAGTATCAACAGTGAAATATGCATCAAGACCAGCAATACCATGAAATAGAAGCTCTATTGTCAACAGTGATCTATTGCCATAATTGCCGCCAGTGTGAGGGTTGATTACCTGTTTACGAATTTGACCATTGGTAGGAACAGGCAGGAGCAGCGCGTAACTTTCACAGCCGCTGCGTTTCTTTACCAAACACAGACCTGGATCCGTTTGCACATCTTGGCCAAGCTGGTTCCAATCGTTATAGGCTTCATCAAAGTCGAAAAGTGAAAAAAACGTTCTACCTGGGTGGTTCTGATACAGCGTGTTGTCTTTGATCAAATTACGCTGAAATCCACAGCTAAAAGCATTTTGTATCTCAAAGCATATCTTCTCTGTCGGGTAGAGCTTTGTCCATGCCGTTTCCAGTATCATTTCGTCCGTAATGCCTTCTGTAAACAGCACAGGGCCTGATGTGTTTTTCAGGACATGTTGAATGTTCAGACGGGCTTCGCTCTCGGTAAAAGTAATTAAACCAGCTGATAACGATTTGATGACATCGGCCTTATTCACCTTGGTCAGCGTCACTTTGTCGCCATCGAATGCAAACAGATTGATGACACTCTCTTTGGCACAGGTGATGGTCGACGCGCTGTGACTACTCATCAAAACATGGCTGGATTTTGCTGCTGTATCGGTGATGTCGAATACTTGCCGCAAGAAATCAAACTGCCATTCCGGGTGCAGAAAAGCATCAGGCTCATCAAGCAGGATAAGGCAATTGCGATCCTTGAAGAGTTCGACGATGGAGTAGATGTAAACCGACTGGAACTGGCCATCGCTGAAATGGGTGATATTTCCTTCCCCACCAGAAGCAAGGCGAAGCGGCACAGAGATGCTGTCCAGCATTCCCAGGGTTTTCAAATTGTCGAACTGACGGAACAAATCCTGCCATTTTCCATGAAATTCCTGTTGCAGCTTGCTGATAGACAGAATTAACACATAACGATCACCGTTCTGGAAATAGCCTTCGGTGACCGGCAATCCTTCTGTATTACCCCATCTGCAATTACTCAATGTATCGAGAAAAGTCTTAGTGATGCCATCGGCCTTCCAGTACCTGTCAGTCTCATCATTGAGTTCAATGTCGAACACCTTCTTTCCCCGCGCATACTCCGGGCGCTGGAACTCAATGCGAAGAACAGGTTCGGTAAGATTGTCAGTTCCTGGTTTTGTGATGCCTAGCTTATCAATCCCCAGCTTTTGACGAATGAATAGGTGAGCCCGGACATCCTCCGGCTGTGCCAGTAAAACTGCCAGCAGTAGCGACTTGTATTCCGGGCCGATGCCGATGAAGCGGCGAGTGTCATCAAGGTTGGCACCCTTGATGCGTCGGCGAAAGGCTTCCTCATAACCTGCCACCAAACCAGTGACTGTCGTATTATGACCAGAGTAGTAGATAAGCACGTTGTCTGGAAATGGTGTCTGGCCCAGCGTCTTACGGTCTTCGTCTTGATTGATGCGTAGCTTGCTGCTTTTCCATTCGATCTCGGTCTCTTGCCCGCCAATTTCGTAATTCAGTTTGTAGTCGAAGTCAATGTTGTTGTCTGCACGTCCGAGTTGATCAAGATGACGGAAGATTTCGATCAAAGCCTCGAACAGGTTGGATTTGCCGCTGCCATTCTTACCAACGAATACATCAATAAAACTCGCACCATCGAATCTGAGCTTGAAATCCTTAAGGTTCTTGTACTGACTGATGAAAACTGATCTCAGACGCATTGCAATCCAGTTATACTTGCGCCATTACGGCGTTCAATAGTTCAGACCTCTTCCGATTTGCGACTTCGATCTGCATCTCAAGCTGATTGCACTGCTTCATTAGCTTGTTTATTTTTTCCACTATTCGACGCTGCTCCTCCAATGGCGGCACCGGAATCGGAAGGCTCATTAATATCTTTTGATTAATTTTGGGCATCGTTCCGGACGTACCGGAAGCACGCTCTCGAAGAAAATCACGACTCGGCGCTGCGCTCATAGCAAAGCAAACATAATCATTATCGAGCTCTCTCGATACCCGCAGTTTCATCATCAAGTCTGGATAAATGTAAATATTTCTCCCGCCCTTATAAATTGCAGGAACTCCAACGTATTCAATGGAATTGCCACGCTGCACTAGAATGTCACCATCTTCTAGCCAAAGATCGGAGCTCGCTGGTATATCGTCAGCAATGAACTTTGAGTGCTCGCCTTTGAACACACCAGAGGTAGTTGCGCTCAATGTCAACGATTTAACCTTGGTTTCGTAATCCACAGCCTTGGGAGAATATCCATTGGTAGGGCCAAAAATCAAGATGGCATTAAGAGGCAAAAGCACCCAACTATCTGGGATTGAGTATGTTAATTTTTTTGGGTCAATTTGATCGTTGGTTGCTCTACGAATAAGTAAGCGAGATCTTTCGGATTTGATTTTTTCGAGAAGCTCCTTTACCGGACGGTCGTCTTTGCGACGCTCGGTAAGTTTTCCCATAATTGCAAGATTCAGTATAGCCTTACGCAGTTCCGCGACGTTTTCTTTAACAGAGTAAATATCTTCGAAGTGCCTGGTGATGAAGGCACAAGCGTCGTCAGAGTTACCATTGCTTGTAATATCGAGCAGTTGCGTGAGCGCGGCGGCGTGTACCGCCAAGCGCTTTCTTTCGCGGGCATTTCGCAGAACTTCCAACGCATCGCAACGCTCCATCAATTGATCTATTTTGTCGACGATGCGAAGCTGCTCTTCAAGTGGGGGAAGAGGGATCGGTATCTCGACAAATTTGGCAATGGAGACACCGCCGATGATCCCCGTCATTGCTATTGTAAATGATGCTCGAAAAACCGATGACAGATAAACATAGAGAATGAACTTGGATGAGATTTGGCCATACAGCTCATTGGCAAAAAGTTTGTTACCGAAGCAGATGTCACGGTCAGTCAATCCGCACTTTTTTCCAGCACTGCCGCCTTCGGCGCAGATTAACACTGCGTCTTTGTGGGCGATCCTGAACTTTGTCTCATCAAGTGGAATACAAATTCCATTTTCGTAGTCCAGCGGTTCAAAACCATAGCCAACATCCTTGGTGGCGACGTATGGTAGCCCTTTTACGCCAGTGTATTTCGACTCCTTTTCGGAGGCGTTGATGCTGTTACCATTGAAAATATTGCCAATAGTACCCAGTCGAACCCACTGCCATCCCTGCGGTAATGCATAAGGCTCATCACTGGTAGTGATCTCGGGCAACGGCTTGGGAGCCTTGATCTTACTCTCCTTCACCAGCCTTTTTTTTTCTGCTTCGATTTCTTTCAGCAGTTGGCTGACTGGCGGGTCGTTTGGATCATGCGGCACCAGCTTGCCCTGCATAGCCAACGTCAAAATCAACTCGCGTAGTTTTTTAATACCATCCGGCGCAGAGAACGCCGTGTCGAAGTGTTGTTCCAGCAAAGCGATGGTGTGCTTATTCATCGTACCCCGCCAGTTCGCGCTCGATCTGTTCGATGCTGGGCAAGCTGGTTTGCAGCTCTTCGGGCAGCGATTGGAGTAGCTTGTATTCAGCAATGCCCATGGGCTGGGTTTTGTCGCCCAAGGCGTATTCAGCCACGATCTTGTTTTTGCTCTTGCACAAGAGCAGGCCGATGGTGGGATTGTCGTGTTCGTGTTTGACTTGCCGATCGACGGCGGTGAGATAAAACCCCAGCTGACCCAAGTGCTCGGGTTTGAATTTTCCGCCCTTGAGTTCAATCACCACATAGCAGCGCAATTTCAGGTGGTAGAACAGCAGGTCGATGAAAAACTCGTCACCGCCCACGTTCAGCAGCACCTGCCGCCCGACGAACGCAAAGCCCGCGCCCAGTTCCAGTAGAAATTCTGTGACGTGTTTTACCAGCGCCTTTTCGATCTCGCGTTCCCGTGCTTCATCGGTCAGGCCCAGAAAGTCGAAGCGGTAGGGATCTTTTAGCGACTCGCGCGCCAAGTCGGACTGCGGCTGGGGCAGGCTGGCTGCAAAATTGGTTACCGCCTTGCCGCTGCGCTCCCGCTGACGGGTTTCGATCTGCATAACCAGAATGTTGCGCGACCAGTTGTGTTCTACCGCGCACGCCAGATACCAATCTCGCTCTTCGCGGTTCTTGAGTTTGTCCATCAAGGTGCAAAGGTGGAACCACGGCAATTGTGCAGCAGCCTGCTGCACAAATTCGGCATCCGGCCACGCCTCGGCAAAAGCACGCATGTACTTGAGATTGCGCGGCGAAAATCCCTTCATGTCGGGAAAGGCGATGCGTAAATCCTGCGCCAAGCGTTCAATCACCTTGGCGCCCCAGCCTTGATCGGCCTGCCGCGCCAGAATATCGCGTCCGATCTGCCAATAAAGCAGCACCAATTCGCGGTTGATGGAGAGTGTGGCTCGCTGCTGGGCGTTATGGATACGGGTTTTCAGCTCGCTCAGCCAGTCGGCATAACCTTCAGGCGTTGGCAGCAGGGAAACGGGCCGATCACTCATGCCTGTTCCCCATTGCTGGCCTTCAGGGCAGCCAGTAGTTCGGTTTTGAGCTCGTTCTGCGCCTTAAGCAACTCTTGAACGATGGTTTCATACTCCTTTTGCAAGTCCTCCGGCTTATCATGTTTGACTACAACTTGGTGAGGGTTCTTACCGACAGAATCGAGATTGTAGTTTTTATCGGCGATTTCTTGGGCTGATACCTTCCAGGCGTTTTCAGTGATCTTGCGGCCTTTGCGTTGTGCGCCACCCCACCAGGCCTTTTCAAGATCGAACTCTTCGATGGTCAGCGGTTTGCCGCGTGAATAGCTCTTATAGCCTTGCGGATAGGGATGCTCAAAGAACCAGACATCCTGTGTCGGTTCGCCCTTTTCAAAGAACAGGATGTTGGTGGCAATGCTGGTGTAGGGTGCGAATACACCTTTGGGCAGACGGACGATGGTATGCAGGTTAAACTCTTCCAATAACTCGCGTTTGAGGTTGGTTTTTGTGCCTTCGCCAAACAGAAAGCCATCCGGCAACACTACTGCAGCACGGCCAGTGTCATGCTTGAGCAAATACATGATTAGCGCCATGAACAGGTCGGCGGTTTCGCGGGTTTGGTATTTGCGCGGAAAATTGTTCTCGATGCCATCTTCTTCCATGCCGCCGAACGGTGGATTGGTAATAATGATATCTACCCGATCTTTGGGGCCGTAGTCCTTCAATGGTCGGCTAAGCGTATTGTCATGCCGGATGTTGGTCGGCACGTCGATGCCGTGCAGCATCATATTGGTCATTGCCAACATGTGCGGCAGCGGCTTTTTCTCGACGCCGTGGATGCTAGCCTGCAAAGTTTTTGAATCGTCATGGGTTTTGACTTGCTGCTTTAAATGCTCGACGCTGCAAGTCAAAAAGCCGCCGGTGCCACAGGCCGGATCAAGGATGATCTCACCAAGTTTGGGATCCAGAATGTCGACCATGAACTGAGTAACGGCGCGCGGCGTATAGTATTCGCCGGCGTTACCAGCCGATTGCAGATCGGCAAGAATTTTTTCGTAGATGTCGTTGAACAAGTGGCGGTCAGTGGACGAATTGAAATCGACATCGGCCTGAATGGTGTTGATAACCTGACGCAACAGAGTGCCGGATTTCATATAGTTGTAAGCGTCCTCAAATACCGAGCCAATGACCTTGCCGTGCGGCGAGACACCGGCGGCCGTGGCTAAACGCTTTAACGAGGGAAACAGGTCGTTGTTGACGAAGTCGATTAATTCCTCACCGGTCACGCCTTCCGGATTTTTGGCCCAGTTCGACCAGCGAAAGCGGCTTTGTAGCGGAGATTGATAACCGGGAATGGTCAGTTGCCATTCCTGTTCCTTGTCGTCGAAAATTTTCAAAAACAGCAACCAGACTATCTGACTAATGCGCTGGGCATCGCCGTCGACGCCAACATCTTTGCGCATGATGTCTTGAATGCTTTTGATGAGTGTTCCTATGGGCATTACGGATTTAACTCCAATGTGTCATTGTTATGAGGCATACAAGGCTTGTTCCAGATCGCAAACGGCTTGCTGGTATTGATCCAAACCGCCAAAGGTGCGGATGATTTCCAGTGGGGTGCCGAACTGGTTAAACGGTGCAATGGTTAAAACCTGGGTTTCTTCGATATGCTGGATGCCTTCGTCGGCGTACTTGTCCAATAAGGCTTCCAGCACTTTACGGGCTTGCTCGCCGTAGCGGGTAAAATAATTATTTTGTTTGAGCTGATCAGCACGCTGCTTGCGGGTCAGCGGCGGTTTGTCCCAGGCGACATGGCAGACCAGATCGAAAGGGTCGCAATCGCGGCCAATTTCGTCGGCTAGGGCGTCGAAAAAAACACCCTGGTTGGCTAATTCTTCAATGATGACCTGTTTTTTGTCGCTGCTGCTCCAGCGGCGTAAAAAATCATCCAGAGAGGCAAACTCCTTGGTCAGGGTTTTGCGTGTATAGTCTTTTAAGGACTCGGTAATCAGCTTGCCATTACTATCGAAATATTGCACCCGCTCGGCAACAACCTTTACTTCCACATTGGCAACCACATAGCGGCGCACGGTGGTATCGTCATCTTCCGGATTGGGTTCAGCAATGTCGGGCCAGTTTTGTTCGCCACCTAGGCCTGGATAATCGCTGCCCGAAGGCTGGTTTTCCGGAAAATCGGGCGGAACCGGCGAGTCATCAGGACTTTGAGGTGTGTATATCTGCACTGGATCACCGTCGAAATCCGGGTCGGCAAATAATTCAGTCGCTTTGCGGAAATCGATAATCGTGAAGTAGTATTTATCGTAATCTTCGTTGATGCGGGTACCGCGACCGATGATTTGCTTGAATTCAGTCATGGAAAGAATACGCTGATCCAGAACAATCAATTTGCAGGTTTGCGCATCGACGCCGGTGGTCATTAATTTGGACGTAACTGCAATCACCGGATATTTACTTTCCGGGAAAATGAAGTTATCCAGCTCGGCTTTGCCTTCTTCATTGTCACCCGTAATACGCATGACATATTTTGAATTTTGCGCGACTAGATCGGCATTTTCGTTGGCCAATGCCTGGCGCATGCGCTCGGCATGGTCAATGTTTTCGCAAAAGACGATGGTCTTATCAAAACGGTTGGTTTGCTTGAGAAATTCGCTGATTTTTTTGGCAACTAGTTGGGTGCGTTTTTCCAACACCAAAGTTTTATCAAAATCTTTCTGGTTGTAGATACGGTCTTCAATTTCATTGCCGTATTTGTCCAGCATGCCTTTATCTGGACGCCAACCGGCCAGATCCTTGTCCAGATCGATACGCACGACTTTGTAGGGGGCAAGGAAACCGTCATCTATGCCTTGCCTGAGCGAGTAAGTATAAATCGGCTCGCCAAAGTAATCGATATTGGAAACGTCCTTGGTTTCTTTCGGCGTCGCCGTCAGGCCAATCTGGGTGGCTGAAGAGAAATATTCCAGAATTTCCCGCCAGGCGGAATCGATTGCGGCGCTGCCGCGATGGCATTCGTCAATGACGATCAAGTCGAAAAAGTCCTGGCTGAACTGCTTGTAGATGTTGCGTTCTTCTTCGTTACCAGTCACAGCTTGATACAGCGACAAATAGATTTCATAGGATTTGTTGGCTTGGCGTTTCTGGATTTTGGTCATTGCCGAGCCGAACGGCTTGAAATCGTTGGTCATAGTCTGATCGACCAAAATGTTACGGTCGGCCAGAAACAGGATGCGGCGCTTAGTTTTGGATTTCCATAAACGCCAGATGATTTGGAAAGCGGTAAAGGTTTTGCCGGTTCCCGTGGCCATGACCAAAAGAATGCGGTTCTGTCCTTGGGCAATGGCTTCAATGGTTTTATTAATTGCCAGCAACTGGTAATAACGCGGCGTTTTGTTGCTGCCGTCGCTATAGTAATCCTGGGTAACAAGCGTAGTTTGTTGTTCAGTCAGTCCCCGGTGCTTGGTCCAACATTCCCAAAGGGTTTCGGCTGTTGGAAATTCGTCCAGGGCTAACTCACGTTCTATGATGCCGTCAGTGGTGATTTTGTTATGAAACAGAAAACCGTCACCATTGCTGCTGAACACAAAAGGGATTTGCAACATTTCAGCATAACCTAAAGCCTGCTGCATGCCATCGCCGACGGTGTGGTTATTATCCTTGGCTTCGATAACCGCTATCGGCAAGTTGGGTTTATAGAACAGCACATAATCTGCCCGCTTGTTTTTAGCGCGAGTGTGTAACTTACCGCGCACGATGATGCGGCCTTTGGTCAGCGAAAATTCCTCCCGGATTTGAGTCACCAAGTCCCAACCGGCATATACTAAAGCTGGAGTGATGAATTTGCTGCAGATATCGCGCTCGGACAACTGTTTTTTATTCATCTGGCAACGCTCCTTGTTGATTTTTGTCGTGACAAAACAGTTCAAATTGTCGCTGAGCCAGCTTGGATGGCGCCGTTTTGCCGTTTTCCCAACGATTGACCGTGGCAAAGCTAACACCCAAAGCCTGAGCCAATTCTTCCTGACTCAATTTTAAATGATGTCGAATGGTCTTTACCTGGGCTGCAAAATCATTGGGTTGCTGGCGCATTTTTTAAATCGTCATCGCTAAGGTATTTGGGCAAGGCATAAGGGATTAACAGTAAAAATATAACAGATGTTA
This sequence comes from Methylomonas paludis, assembly GCF_018734325.1. Lineage (NCBI taxonomy): Bacteria > Pseudomonadati > Pseudomonadota > Gammaproteobacteria > Methylococcales > Methylococcaceae > Methylomonas > Methylomonas paludis. The sequence continues at coordinate 3,249,339 of NZ_CP073754.1, forward strand.
TAAATCAGACAACCAGAAATTGTAAGGAATTGAATAACAAACGATAGATACTTTGCTGCTACCAATCTAATTGGTAAATGTTTTGCAGCTAAATGCCAAAAATGCAATTTGCTGCAGTACACAAAGTAATAAATTTGTTGGATAATAATCTCCGTTACACCACCCAATCCTTTCTTGGAATGGAGAGTTGCTCGGCAACGAGCTTACATTTTGGTCTTTAGTTGACCCGAATTTGAATTTGGCTTTAGTTTTTAGCCTTTTTAAGGCTATGTCTACAGTTTAGATTTTATCTCGGGTTAATCAGCTATTGCCAAGTGAAAACTTAACTCTTTAATTCGAGGAAAATAGCGATGCCCATCCTGCCAGAAACAGGTTTTTTACGTTTAAGCCAAATTATTGGCAATCCCAAAGCAAACCCTCCCATTCCGGGTCTTATCCCAGTCAGTAAATCCACTTGGTGGTATGGGGTTAAAACTGGACGTTTTCCTGCACCAGTCAAAATTGGTCCACGCACGACCGTTTGGCGTGCGGAGGATATTCGGGAATTGATCATAAAACTCTTTCAAAATGCAGTCAGCGTTTAGAAAGAAACTGCCACCGTTCGGCAGAGTGTTGACGGAAAAATTGCAATCGGATAATCCGCCGTGGCTGGTGATTGTCTGCATAGGACGAGATTGTTGGCGACGAGCCAGACATTGGCAGAAAAACCCGTCTGTTTGGGCGCTGGTGATGCCTGCTTCTGAATCGCCACTTGGCTTCATCTGGCAGGTAGCGGCACTCTATATCCTGATAGATTGGGATTTAGGGCCGACCCATAAGCAAATTATTCATTTGGTGAAAGTCCTGCTGGTAGCCGGTGCTGAGCAGGTGACGGTTCGACCTTGCTGGGTTGATACCAGTCAACCTGCAGTTGAATATGATGCTTCTAGGCCTGCGGGTGATCGCTGGGTTCAGGTCAGGGAACAAATCATGATTTATCCGGGGCTCAAGCAGAGGAATGGCGATGTTTCTGCCTGAAGTGATTGAGATTGACGAAGCCGAATTGTCATGCCTGGAAAAAAACGTCGTTTCCAATAAATCCGAGGTCAGGCAATTATCGTTCGCTGATTTGGAATTACCTTGTTATATCGTTGAGGAAAACTGGTTTGAGCTAGGCGGCAAACGTCAGCCTGGCGTCTGGTATTGCTATCAGACCGAAGGTAACCAGAAAACGCCATCGGCACAACATGCCATACGGATCTGTTCGCCATTATATATAGAAGCCGTCACCAATACCGAAGATGGTCAATTTTTTGGCCGCTTGTTACGTTTTCGCAATACCTTTGGCCGGTGGCGACAATGGGCCATGCCGATGGAATTGCTGCGCGGTTCCGGCGAAGAGTTGCGGGGCGAACTGTTAGCGGCAGGCGTGGAGATTGAACAGAAAAATCGGAATAAGCTTGCCGATTATCTGCAATCGCATATTCCGGACAAAATCATCACTGCTGCGACCCATACTGGTTGGACAACCAGTGGCAATGCCTTTGTGATGCCGGACCGGATTGTCGGTGCCGATAATGTCTATCTGCAAAGCGACAGCATCGGTCAGTATGGGGCTATTCACCCAGGCGGCGATTACTGGGAATGGCAACAACTGGCAGCACTCTGTGCCGGAAATCCGGTATTGATTTTATCACTATGCGTCTCATTCGCTGGGCCTTTGCTGGCAAAAGTCCATCATGATTCTGGAGGCATACATTGGGTAGGCGACTCCAGTACAGGTAAGACCACAGCTTTGTTGTTGGCAGTATCAGTATGGGGCGGCGAGGATTTCAAGCGCAGCTGGCGGGCCACTTCAAATGGTTTGGAAAGTGTTGCGGCCATGTTATCTGATACTTGTTTGTGTCTGGATGAAATCAACGAAGCTGATCCGCAGGAAGTGGGCAGTATCGTTTACTGTTTAGGCAACGGAACTGGCAAAACCAGAGCTAATAAAGTCGGTTCTGCCCGGCATGTTCAACGCTGGCGATTGACTATTCTGTCTACTGGCGAACGCTCCATCACTGCAGCCATGAAAGAAAGCGGTAAACAGACCAAAGCTGGTCAGTTGATGCGTTTGCTGAATATTCCGGCAAAACGGAAATTTGGCTTATTCGACCATCTACATCATTTTAAGGATGGCAGAATGCTTTCGGATTATTTCAAAAGCCAATGTGCAAGGCATTACGGTCATGCCGGCGTCCAGTTTGTCGAATATTTGATCCAGCAAGGCGATGCCGATTTCGGTGTGGTGCTGGCCAAAATTGAAATGCAATTTACTCATCATGATAATCAGTCGGCTAGGGCTGCATCGAAATTTGCCCTATACGCGATGGCCGGAGAGCTGGCAATCGAAGCCGGTATAGTTCACTGGGATCAAGGTACCGCATTACATGCCTGCCAAGCGATGTTTGCACAGTGGCAGCGTGATCGTGGCAAAGGTCTCACCGAGCATCAGCAAATTCTACAGAATGTCGGCGACTATATTCTCAAATACGGCGACACCCGTTTTACTGACAAGAACAATCCCAACGACAAGCCACGTGCTGAACGCGCTGGGTGGTATCTGGACAAAAGCGATGCCCGCATATTTCTGTTTACTAATGATGCGCTTCGGGAAGCCGGTGGCAATTTTGATTTCAACCGGGTATTGGATGCACTGGAAGAGGCCAAATGGATCGCCGACCACAACCCTGGCAAACGAGCCAAGAAAACCGTTATCGTCGGAGTTGGCAAGCCAGCACTTTATTGGATACTACCGATGGAGCATACTGATCATGCTTGAAGGCTTGTTTCAGCAAATAGCTAATCAAATCCCACCCAAAGTTCCCTCGGCTTCTTCAGAAAAATCAACCAGGGAACCGCTGCAGCCCAGATTGTATAAGCCTATTCCCTGGGTTCCCCCAGTTCGCTCAGAAAGATACAAAACCCAAAATACACAACCATTATCTGAACAGGACAGGCAAAAAATACTCGATTATTTGGCTGCCATCAGCGAAACTGATCAGGAAATTATTCAAGAGATTTTGGATATCTGCACCAGTGATAACAGCAAAAGGCTTTGGTTGCTGCAATGGGCTGCCAAGATTTTGCCAGTTCCAAAAATCGATTTATTGGATGACAGGCATTACTGTCGGGAGTGCGCTTTTATGAAAAACCGTAGATGCCAACGACATGGCTTTTGGCCAGTGGATAATATTCCTAGACGATGTGCTGATTTTCAATTTAAAAAAAGCTGAAGTGAAAGGGTATATATTCAATCTTATAATTGTTGCCAACTATATTCTATATAATGCTTTGTACTCTAGCAGTTAACCCCAAGACAGTCTCGACATTTGATATAACTGTTTTTGTCAGAGGATACTTTTGATTAAGTTCTCTCAGTGTAAGATTAAGATTTCCTTGTTTATGTACAACTGCATGCCTAGCTTTCATTAGCGAGTCCCAGGCTGAATGCTCTGGTGAATTCTCAATGTTTTCCATAAATGAAACTTTATATGTGCCGTCAAATCGATTAAGAGTCTCGTTTATCTTCTTTAAATCTGGACTTCTAAACTTTTGGGATAAAGTTTTCTTTATATAATTTGCAGCATGGGTATCCCCACACATTTCTGCTCTTCTTATGAATAACGACTCCAAGTAATCTTCGTACTCAGATACTATCAATACAATTAGCCCAGCCACTAAATAGGTTTCGAGCTCTTTATCTTTTATATTTGTTGGATCTAAGCTACGAACATGCTCGGAGCATATTTCTAAAGCATTCTCAATTCTTTGAAAGTGCATCATTTTGATAAATATTGTTTTGCAAGACCCATTCTGAGTTCGACAATTGAATCATCTGCAGTTGCTCCACGAACACCTTTGATAAAATCATCATCACCTTTCAGCCTATTAAACCTATCTTTCAAATCTGAATTAAATCCAAATTTAGCTAATGTTGTAAAGGTTGAATCAAAAACAGCAACGTTAAGACCTGACCAGATATGAAATGGTCTTTCACCAAGAAACTCTATAACTTTGTCACAGGTTTCTTTGAATAACTTCTCGAAATTCTGCCGTTTCTCAATATCTATATGTTGATTTTTTCTCATAAAATTTGACATAAAATCTTTTATCGGCCTTTCATAGTTATCTCCATTTTCATAAAATGAAAAAAACCTAAGAATCAATTCAACATCTTTCTGGCGTTTGTGTGTTGGAATACTTCCAAATATTTTTCGCCAATTATCATAGTTATTTAGTTCGCAGAGTAAGTTATTAAACTCGCCATGATATACGCAATTTCGTATTTCTTGCCCCACTAACTGGGTTCCTCCAGTATTTAGGCGTTCGAAAATATGATAAACACTTGTATTACCATTTGGGGTTAGCTGCTTAACAACAAATGCTCGAAGTACACTATCATTTAATTTATTAAAAGCGGCTTGATCTGAATCTTCAAGCTCAGCATACGTTTTATTGTGATAAGCACTTCTCTCATTTAATCCAGTTAATCTAAAAACTTTACGGCGACCAGCCTTATCAGCTTCCCCAAAGTAACCATCAAAATAATAAACAACCGACATTAATCGTTGCTGTCCATCAATAACAAGTTGCTCATTGTTAATTTCATCAGTAAATAAAAAAATAGCTGGCACAGGCAAGCCGAGTAAAAAAGACTCAATTAAACGACTGGCTTGCTTTATATTCCAGACATAGTTTCTTTGAAATCCTGGAACAGTCATTGATCCCTTCTTATATTTGGAAACAAGGCCTTCTAAAGTAAAATCAGCTGGATATGTAATAACTTCATATGTTGCAGGAGTTGATTCTAAGTCAATATTTTCACTCTCAATAACTTCGAGCCCTTCGTTGTAATCCGTTGTCATTTTGTTCTCATATAATTTAAATTAGTAAATGCTCACTGTTTACCTTTCAAATAAAATACAATTTTATCAAAGATAATGGGTTAACCGTTTTTCCGGAACGGAACTACCGCTGTCCCAGATTTTAATCCATCGAGATAATCCGCCCACCACTGCATTAACTCCGCCCGGTCATTCAAATATTGTGCATGATTATAAGCCGCTTCTGTCTTGCCTTTGACGATATGTGATAATTGCGCTTCAATCATTTCCCCGCTAAATTTTCCTTTTCCATCTTCCCTTATCCGGGTTGAGGCAATGCCCCGAAAGCCGTGAGCGGTCATTTCCTCTTTGCTGTAGCCCATTCGGCGTAATGCGCTTAATAGGGCCTCTGCAGCCATGTGGCGTTCGTGCTTGCTGCCTGCGGCCGTTCTTAGTCCGGTAAAGACATAGCGCCCATTACCGGTTAAGGGCTGAATGTCTCGCAGAATTGCGATTGCCTGACGGGATAGCGGGACATAGTGAACTCGATCAGGATCGTTTTTAAGAACAGCCCGTTGTTTCTTGATGTGTGCCGGTACCGTCCATAAGGCCTTATCAAAATCAATATCTTTCCATTCCAGCGTCGCCAACTCACCCGGCCTAACGAAGGTTAGCGGCAGCAATTGCAGCGCAGATCGAACAATGGACGATCCTTTGTAGTCGGTAATGTCATTCAACAGTGTTGAAATATCATCGACATTTTTTAGCCTGGCAAAGTTTTTTTGCGGCGGAACCGGTTTCAAAACTGTTCTAATTGCTGTAGCTGGATTATTTTCGCAACGGCCAGTACCAATGGCATAGGCAAAAACCGCTTCACAAGCCTGATTGGTGCGGTGTGCCGTTTCAATTGCGCCCCGTGACTCGATTCGCCGAATGGTTTCAAGCAAAGTAATGGCCGTGATGGTATTAATGGGAGTGGCTCCCAAATAAGGAAACACGTCATTAACTAGCCTGGTCAGTGTCCGCTGGGCATGGCCATCTGTCCAGGTGTCTTTTTTGTATTCCCACCATTCACGCGCTATGGGTTCAAAGCTATCGGCTCCGCTTTGGCTGATGCGTTCGGCTTTTCGTTGCTGGCTAGGGTCAATGCCATTGGCGACCTTCGCCCTGAGTTCTGCTCGCCTTTCTCTGGCGCCGGGCAAAGTTATTTCGGGGTAAAGGCCAAGCGACAAGGTTTTTTGCTTGCCGTCGACGCGATAGTCAAAACGCCACCAGGATGAACGTTCCGGTTCTGCGACAAAATACAATCCGCCGCCATCCGGCGCTTTATTTGCCTTGCCTTCTTTCTTTGCAGTTGCCGCCATACTTTTAATGGTCAGCGGCGATAGTTTGTTCAGTGTTTTCGCCATGTGCAGCCCCATTGCTGGTAATTGCTTTGCTGGTAAACCGTCTACCAGCATTTTTACCAGCAATTGCCGGTAGATTGTATTGTATTCCACTGAACATCACTGGACAACAAAAAACCCGCTAGACCTTGCAGCCTGCGGGTTTATCGTATTTCTTTGGACTTTCTTGGATGGTATTTTGGTGGAGGCGGCGGGAATTGAACCCGCGTCCGCAAGCACTCCGCTACAAGCTCTACATGCTTATCCCGCGCTTTTGATTTAACTGTTGACTACCCGTCGGGCCAAGAGCTTCAACAGCGATTTCGATTGGATTTAGTGCTTTAAGCTCCGAACGAAGCCCTGGCACGATCTTATGTAATATGATCCCTGAGTGTTCCGAAGAACCTGCGCGCATAAGCACACACAGTCAGAGAAGTGGTGCAGGGTTTAAGCTGCTAAGGCCACTGAGTAGTTTTCGTCGTTTGCGAATACTTGTTTCAGTAGGATTTACGAGGTGTACTGTCCTCGGCATGCACCTGAAGTTTTGCTACCCACGTCGAAGCCAGGTCGCCCCCAAGAGATTAAATAATAGCATGTTTTGGCTTTGTTTGCCGGGATGTTGTATGGTTTATCCAGTGCGGGTTTATTGCATAAATTTCAGCAGGGCATTAACCGGGAGAGCGAAGCTTTGTCTGGCCACATCGCCCACCTGACCGGTGTAGCTGCGTTGCAGGTATAAGTCCACACCGCAGACTTTGGCGATCATGGAGCAGCGGCCACTGAGGCTGAACTGACCGCCCTGGAGTATATAGGTTAAGGGTACGCAGTCGGCTCTGAGGATGGGGCCGGCGACGATAAGGTCGATGCGCTGGTCAAAGCTATCGTAATTCAGGCTATCCGGCAACAGCTTGAGCTGAGCCAATAAAATTTTTTGATCTTGACCTATGCAACCATATATAGTGCAATGACAATTCTGTAAATCCTGGAGAAGGAGCTCCGCAAATCTTGCTGCATTTAGCCTGTCAGGATGTTGTTGGCGAATGTTTTCTAATCCGTTTATTTGTCTCATTTGCTTTAGTTAATGGCTTTGCTGGAAATTTGCCTATAAAATAATGCATTTGCACTTCATTGCCCAATGCGGTTAAACCGCCCCGGAACCCGTTCATGACCGATTATAAATTAACTCATCTCAAACAGCTTGAAGCTGAAAGCATCCATATCATTCGTGAAGTCGCGGCAGAATTTGAAAAACCGGTGATGCTTTATTCCATAGGCAAGGATTCTGCGGTGATGCTGCATCTTACCCGTAAGGCGTTTTTTCCGGGCAAGCCGCCGTTTCCGTTATTACATGTGGATACTACCTGGAAATTTAAGGAGATGATTGCTTTTCGTGACCAACTGGTTAGCGAGCTGGGCTGGGATTTGCTGGTGCATATTAATCAGGACGGGGTGGCGCAAAATATCGGGCCGTTCACTCACGGCAGTAAAAAACATACCGATGTGATGAAAACCGATGGCTTGAAACAGGCCTTAAACAAGTATCAGTTTGATGCGGCTTTTGGCGGGGCCAGACGGGATGAGGAAAAATCCCGCGCCAAGGAACGGGTGTATTCGTTCCGTGACAAGAACCATCGCTGGGACCCGAAAAACCAGCGCCCGGAACTGTGGAATATTTATAACGGCAAAATTGATAAGGGTGAAAGCATCCGGGTGTTCCCATTGTCCAACTGGACTGAGCTGGACATCTGGCAATATATTCATCTGGAAAATATTCCGATTGTACCTTTGTATTTTGCCAAGGAGCGGCCAGTGGTGGAAAGAGACGGGATGCTGATTATGGTGGACGATGACCGGATGCCGATCGGCCCGGACGAAAAAGTGGAGATGAAAATGGTGCGGTTCCGCACCCTGGGTTGTTATCCGCTAACCGGCGCGGTGGAATCCACCGCTACGACTTTGCCGGAAATTATTCAGGAAATGTTGCTGACCACGACTTCTGAACGCCAGGGCCGTTTGATTGACCATGATCAGGCCGGTTCGATGGAACAGAAGAAACGTGAGGGTTATTTTTAAATTTCATAGCCGCCCCCATTATGATTAATGATGTTCAGCTAAAAAACTTTGGACCAATAGCCGACCTGGATTGGCAAAGCTTAGGCAAAATCAATCTGGTGATTGGTAGTAATGGCTGCGGCAAGACATTTTTGCTGAAGGCGATGTATAGCGCTGTACGGGCACTTGAAGAATATAAGCGAGGCGATGAAGACAGGGAGCTTACAGAAATACTAAGAGCGAAACTTTATTGGACGTTTCAACCAGTAAAAGGCAACGACCTTATCTCAAAGTCTGAAGCTAAAACCTTGGACTTTAGTTTGCGATTGGATCTAAAAAAAATCAATTACATAACCCAAAAAATAGCCGACAATAAAGCTATTACAATATTGAACAATGAAGTTGATCCCATAACCTACAATTCCATTTTTTTGCCTGCTAAAGAAATTTTATCGGTACACGATATCATTTTAAAATCTAGAGAATTGGATAAGGTTTTTGGATTCGACGATACTTATTACGATTTAGCTAAAGCCATACGTTTCCCGGCTGTTCAACCTTTTGAATTGGGTAAAAAAGACGCTGGATTAGGCAAAGGCGCATTCTTTTCTTCACATGTAAAAGGCCAGTTTTCAAGCGATTTTCTGGACGCCCGTAACCAATTAGCAAGCATGATAGGTGGCGTTATAGAAATGGATAGCGAAACCAACCGCTGGTTTTTTAAACAAGGTCAACGACGATTTGCTATCGGTACAACTGCGGAAGGCATAAAAAAAATTGCCATACTTGATACGTTGTTGGGCAACGGCTATCTTTCTGAAAACTCTATCGTGTTTATCGACGAACCGGAAGCCAATCTACACCCCACGGCCATTGCCAAACTACTAGATATTATTGCCGTTTTAGCCTTGCACGGCATTCAATTTTTTTTAGCCAGTCATTCGTATTTTGTGATTAAAAAGCTATTTTTAATTGCTCAAGAACAAAAGATGTCTATTCCAGTGCTATCCAAGGAAGGCGATAGCTGGCAGCAATCGGATTTATTGACAGGAATGCCTGACAATTCCATCATTGATGAATCTATAAGGCTTTATAAAGAAGAAGTCGAATTAGCATTCAAATGATAAGCCAACCAAAAAATGAATTTGAAAGAATGTTCGGCCCTTATGAGCCTGGACATTGCTTTGATCTTGAAAACTGCGATGTTGTAAAAAACGCCCAAGGTATAAAAATTGCCGAGTTTTTATACCTTAACATTAAAGATAATCATATAAATATTGCTATTATTGAAGCAAAAACCAGTATTCCTCCATATGACGAAATTGATGCCATTAAGCAAAAATTTAGGAATAGTCTAGCTTTATTTGCGGCTTATTATTTAAAAAGACATAACAATAGCTCCACACAATTACCTCAAAAATTTCATTCAGTTGATTTTGCCAGCATACAATTCAAATTGGTTTTAGCTGTGCAGAGGCCTGATCAAAAGCTGATGCCTGGATTTAGGGATTTATTTAAAAAGGAGCTCAAGCCAATTGTAAAAATCTGGAATATTACAGACTTAGCTTTGCAAGTTATGGATACTGAAGATCTTAGGAAGCACGGTTTAATCAATACTCAATCTGAATAAATATAGAAAATGTTAGCTTGGCCTCGAATGATGCGCAGTACATCGTTTAGCACCACAACTACTTATTTTTCAAAGGATACTTAGCGCTGAGTAGTTACAAACTTTAAATAATAACCATTACACAAGTTACCGACTTTAATTGATGGGCTTGTTTTATAAAAAATTTTCGCCCAATTGTGACCAGTGTTGTTGCATGGCATTTAGGAAAACTCACTTTTTAACCGATTTCAGAGAACATTATGTCCCACCAATCCGATTTAATCAGCTCCGATATTAATGCCTATCTGGCGCAACACGAACGTAAAGAGTTGCTGCGATTTTTAACCTGCGGCAATGTTGATGACGGCAAAAGTACCCTGATTGGGCGCTTGCTGCACGATTCCAAGATGATTTACGAAGATCAGCTGGCCGCGGTACAGGCCGATAGCGTGAAATCCGGCACGACTGGGGCAGGCAAGATTGATTTGGCTTTGCTGGTGGATGGTTTGCAGGCGGAACGCGAGCAAGGGATTACCATAGATGTGGCTTACCGGTATTTTTCCACATCTACCCGCAAATTCATTATTGCCGACACGCCGGGGCATGAACAATATACCCGTAATATGGCGACCGGCGCTTCTACCTGTGATTTGGCGGTGATTTTGATCGATGCCCGCTATGGGGTGCAAACTCAGACTAAACGCCATAGTTTTATCGCATCATTATTGGGCCTCAAGCACATTATTGTGGCGATTAATAAAATGGATTTGGTAAGTTATGCTGAATCAACTTTTGAGGCGATTAAAGCGGATTATCTGGATTTTATCCGTACCCTGGATTTGCAGGATATTCATTTTATTCCGATGTCGGCGCTGGACGGCGACAATGTGGTGAACGCCAGTGAGAATATGTCCTGGTATACCGGCAAGCCGATGATGGAATTGCTGAACACGATTGAAATTGCCAGCGATCATAATTTTGCCGATGCGCGGTTTCCGGTGCAGTATGTCAATCGCCCCAATCTGGATTTTCGCGGCTTCTGTGGTACGGTGGCTTCCGGGGTATTCAAGAAAGGCGATGTGATTACTGCCCTGCCCTCCGGCAAAACCAGCCAGATCAAATCGATTGTGACTTTTGACGGCGATCTGGAACAGGCGTTTGCGGCAATGGCGGTTACGCTGACGCTGACCGATGAAATTGATATCAGCCGGGGTGATGTGATTATCGGCCAGCAGCAAGTTGCGCCGACGATAGCCGACAAATTTAAAGCCACGATAGTCTGGATGACGGAACAGGCCATGACACCGGGTCGTCAGTATATTATCAAGCTGGCTACCCGCAGCGTGTCAGGCTCGGTTTCCTTTATCCATCATCGGATAGATGTAAATACCCTGGAACACCATGACGCAAATGAGCTGAAGCTGAACGAGATTGGCAACTGCACGGTAGCGGTAAATGCACCCGTGGTGTTTGATCCGTATAAACGTAATAAAACCAGCGGTGCTTTTATTATTATTGACCGGCTGACCAATGTGACAGTAGGCGCAGGCATGATTACCGGCGCAGCCAGCGCTGAGGACTGGACAGTGGTTAGCGCACAAGACCGCGCCACCCGGTTTGGCCAAACCGCCGGCAGCATTGCTTTAAGCGGCAGCAACGCCAAACAAACGGCTTATCAGCTGGAACGTAAGCTGTTTGATACCGGCCATGCCGCCACAGTGCTGGAACAGGGCGATGCAGTGATAGTGGCGGCTATTAAACATGCCGGGTTGTTGTGTCTGAGTGTGGATGCGCAAAGCAGCGGCTTTGATGTGAGTTTTGATAGTGATGTCTACAGTGTTGATGAGATTTATGCGGCTTTGAAACAGCGTGGTTTGATTCATTAAATGCCTGTTAGTGCACCAATCAGGTATACCCGAATAGAATGCATGATTTGTTGAGGAAGTGCACAAATTGCTAACGATGCACTTCCTCCATCAAAACAAGATAGATCAATTCCTCAATCCAGCAAATTGACCACTTCCAGCTTTAGCGCCAGTCTGGTCAATTCTATATCGCTGCTGACACCGAGTTTTTTCTTGATCAGGTAGTGGCTGTTACAGACCGTTTTAGTGCTGATGTTGAGCATTTGAGCAATGGCTTCATTACTGTTGCCGATTACCAGCAAACGCAGAATTTCAAATTCCCGACTGGTGAGACTGTCCAGTGCCATACCAGCTCCACCCAGTTTTTCCATAGCCAACGCCTGAGCAATGTCGGTCGACAAAATATGCCGACCGGCATTAACGCTGCGAATGGCATCCAACAACACTTCCGGCGGGCTGCTTTTGCTGATGTAGCCCAAAGCGCCAGCCCGGCAGGCCTGCATGGCAAAAGCCGGATTTTGGTGCATACTGAACACCAGAATCTTGGCATCGCTCTGGCGTTGCCTGATACGGCTGATCAGTTCCAACCCGCTTTGCTCTGGTAAAGATAAATCGGTAACCACTACATCCGGGCTGTATTCCTTATACAGGCGATAGCCTTCATTACCATTGGCGGCTTCCGCCACTACCTGCAAATCCTGCTGTTTAGCAAACAAGGCACGATAACCGGCCCGGACTATGGCGTGATCATCAACGAATAAAATACGGATGATGCCGAATTGAGTCATATATCTGCCTTGCCAGAATTTAACGGCAAACTAATTTGAATAATCAAACCATGCGGCTGTGCCACGGCCAAACTGAACTGACCGCTTAAGGCCGAGACTCTTTCACGCATGCCCAGCACCCCCAAGCCTGAACCGCCAGGCAGCGGTAAAACACCAAGGATACCGTTATCAGCAATGCGTAAGCAAACATTTACACTATTGATTGCCAAATCAATCTCAACATTGCCGGCACCTGCATGTTTGGCGATATTGGTTATACCCTCCTGAATTAAGCGGTACAGACTGAGGCTGAGTGCAGCACTCAATTGCCGACAATCACCGCTGATTTGCAAGTGGTAAAGCGTGTCTGGATTGATGCGATGCCAGACAGCCAACATACTGTGTAAGGCGGTGGCCAAACCCAGTTCTTCCAGTTCGGCTGGCCGCAAACGCTGTAACAGGTTTTTCAGACTATCATGCAGAGTCTGGGTGTAGCTGCCAATTTGTTGTGCTTCTGCCTGTAAGGCTGGACAGGTTTGCCCGGCACTGTGGGAAATCGAGGCGGCCAGGGCTTGAATGCCGGTTAGGTATTGGCCAAATTCGTCGTGCAGTTCACGCGCCAGATAATGCCGTTCTTCTTCCTGGGAATTGATGAGCTTACTCAGCAATTGCTGGCGCTCGTTAAGTAATTGCTGCTGGGTAGCGGCTAATTGATTGATGGCCGTGGCGGTTTGCGCCCATTCCTGCAGGCTGAACTCGGGAATCCGGTGAGCCAGATCGCCGTGGCGGATGCGTTCCAGGCCGTTGACTATTTGTTGGGCCGGACGCAATGCCCGGCTAATTAACCAGTACAGCAGCACAGACACGGTGAGTATGGTCACTAGGCTTAAACCCAGCAAGTTGCTGACGGCATCCCAGGCCTGGGCAATAGCCAATTCAGGGTCGGTGCTGATTGTTAATGTGCCGGCATTTTTGCCGTTAAAACGGATATTGCGCTGCAAGATCAGGCCGGGATGAAAAAATCGCCGGCATCCTTGATCAAACCAATCTGGTGGATTGGTGGTCTGCACCGGTATGCCGGAGCAGAGGCTACGTTCTACGCCAAAGGCATCGGGCAAATAATGCAAACAGATGCCCTGAGTGTGTGAGGTTTGTTTCCATAAATCAAAATCAGGAAACTGCTTATCTGCCTGGTAACCGGTATTGATACGTAATAACTGAAACTCCAACTGCTTAACCAGTGCATCACTGCTGACTTGGGCATTTTGGCTGATTTGTTGCTGATGACGCAGCAATACCCAGCCGCTGGTTGCCAGTAAACAAATTAATGCGGCAACGGTGATGCGCGATAACAGATGGACTTGTAGATTCATGGCCGGCCTGAGTGTTGGGTGTAACCATTGTAAAAACCCATACCTTAACTGCATAGCCCCTTTTGCATAGCCAGGCAAATTGCCCGTGTCCATCGGGCAATTATCGGCTTACCGAGGGCTCCGCAAAGATTAAGCTACTGTAAACAGCAATCCGACTGAACTACCGGATTGGCCTGTCTGGGTTATTTGAACAGGAGATGTGGCTATGAAGATTTTTTTACTAATGTTATGCACTTATCTGTTACCGGTTTATGCAGATGCCAAACCGCGTATTGCGGTGCTGGATTTTGAATTGAATGATATTACATCCTTACCCAATACGCCTGCCGAACGACAACGTACTGCCGGTTTTGCACCCTTGTTGATTAGTACTTTAAATGCCGGCTCGCATTTCACGGCGCTGAGTGTGGCTGCTGCCAGTCAACAGCAGGCCAATGCCGGTTTTGGCTATTTGTTCCGCTATCCTGAGCAAGCCGCGCCATTAGGCCAGATGAATCAGGCTGACTGGGTTATCGTGGCCCAACACAGTAAACCGAGTTTTCTGTACAGCGAACTTTGGGTGTATCTGGTTGAAGTAAAAACCGGCAAGACTCTGACCAGTTATCATATTGAATTGAAGGGCAATCACGACAAGGTTTCCCAGCGGGCGATTACAGCATTGGCGGCAAAAATTGAGACTACCCTGGCCGGCGGCGGTTGAGCAAAGGGGAGTTTTGGTGGCCGGCGAAGCCAGCCACCATGACTAACCCCGTAGTAAAGCTATCACCCAAAGTACGGTTAAATCGGTTTTCAGTGGTACATGCGCTATTTGCAGATCAGGCAAAACTATCAGCCACCAAACTGCGATAGACGCTTTTGGCATAATTGGCTTCCAGTTGCGGCTGGTTGCTGATGCCATTAAGGGCACTAACACCGCCAGCACTCGGCACAGCGGCAATTTTGCGCTCTGTTGACAGTTGGTAAACACCAGCCACAGAGATTCCGTGTTCTGGCGTGACCAGACTATAGCAGGTGTTCAGCCATTGGGCTTCCGGCAACGGCTGCTGGTTAAGCAGACTGACTACCGCCAAGGCACACACTTTGGCTTCTGAATTTGCCGCAAATGCGGATTTGGGAATGGGTGCGTAATTGGCCGCATCGCCAATGATGTGGATATTGTCCTGAAATGTCGATAGTCCGCTTTGCGGCGCTACCGGACACCAGCCGCCGGCATCGGTAAGCTCGGTCTGGCGTGCAATCAGGCCGGCCTGTTGCGGCGGGATGATGTTAAGCACCTGAGCCTGAAATTTATCGCCAAAATAGGTCTCCAGGGTAGCGGTTTTGGCATCCAGCCCGATAATGGGGTTATCAGTGAGGGCGTGCCATTCGATCAGGCTATTAGCGCTGCCGTAACCAAAATACTTAGCCCAACCGGCTTCAAACAGTTTTTGTTTGGAAAAACTGGTTTTGGCATCCAGGATGATGAGCTTGGCACGTGGGTTATGCTGTTTTAACCAACACGCTATCATGCTGGCCCGTTCGTACGGTCCGGGTGGGCAACGATAAGGGTCGGCAGGAACGGTGATGACCACCAGCCCACCGGCAGGCATGGCCTGCAGTTGTTGTTGCAATAACCGGGTTTGCCGGCCGGCCTGCCAGGCATGTGGAAATTTATCGGCTAATTCCTGGTTATAACCGGGCAACCTATCCCAATGAAAATCGATACCAGGGGCCATGATCAACCGGTCGTAAGTGATGCTTTGCTGATCGGCCAACAGCACCCGGCGGCGCGTGGTGTCGACGCTGGTTACACTACTGCTGACGACTTGCACACCATATTGGCTGGTGAGCGCCTGATAATCGACGCTTAAGTCCTGCAGTCCCACCATACCGGCAAACAGCCAGTTACTGGCTGGACAAGTGATGTATTTGGCTTTGGGTTCGATCAAAATGACTTTGATGCTGTTATCCAGCAAGCGGATGTATTTGGCTACGGTTGCGCCGCCAAATCCGCCGCCGATCACTACCACCTGTGCCGGGGCAGCAGTTTTGCTAAGCCCACTGCAGGCACTCAGGCTGATCAAGCCGGAAGCAGCAGCCCATTTTAAAAATTGGCGGCGGGATTGCGAAATCATGGTTTAGTGCCGACCAAGGTATTCTGCTACTGCGTTTAATTGGGCATCACTATAGCCCTTGGCGATGCGAGGCATCAAGGTGGCCGGAATGCGGTCGTATTTAAAATCCAGTAATTTGCTGCTAAGTTGGGCGGCTGTCAAGCTAGGCAGACTGCTCAGCACCGGTTCGGTCGCGGCACTGTTATGGCAATTGCGACAGTTGTTGGCTATACCGGCGCTGCTAAGTTCCGCCTGACTGAACCGGCTCAGGCTGCTGACGATACAGAATAGGATTAGGCGTTTCATGTGGCTAAGCTGAGTATTTTAGGTTATCGCACATGATGCATTGATCGCTAATGCATGTTAGACCAGATTCAAACTACCGGCTTAGCCGCGAGTTGTTTTTGACGGAAGGTTTCGTATAACAGAATGCCGGCGGCTACCGATACATTTAAGCTTTCCACCTGGCCTACCATCGGAATTTTGACCAGAAAATCGCAGTGCTGGCGGGTTAAATGCCGCATACCGGTGCCTTCTGTACCCATGACAATAGCTATCGGCATATCAAGTTTTAATTGGTACAGGGTTTGCTCGGCTTCGCCGGCGGCGCCGATGATCCAGATATTCTGTTCTTTTAGCCAGCGCAAAACTCTGGCCAGATTAGTCACTTGATAAACAGGTACAGTTTCTGCGGCGCCGCTGGCGACTTTGCAGACCGTGGGAGTGATGCTGGCGGAATTATCCTTGGTGATAATGACACCGTGTGCGCCAACGGCATCGGCGGTGCGCAGGCAGGCACCAAGATTATGCGGATCTTGCACCTGATCCAACACCAGATAGAAGGGCGTGGCGGTGAGAGCGGCGACGTCTTGTTTTAACTGGTCTTCACTGCGCATGGCCGGCAGTTCAACGCTGATGACTATACCCTGATGGTTTTTGCCGTCAGCCAGACGATCCAGTTTTTTGCGGTCGGCTTTTTCGGGTTTGAGTCCTAACGCGGCCAGTTCGTCCAGCACTTGTTTTAAGCGGGCATCCAGACGATTTTCGTCTACCAGTACCCGTTGAATTTTTTGTGGGGAATACTCCAACGCTGCCTGAACAGCGTGGATACCGAAAAGCTGTGTGGTCATGATGAGCGGCGTTTCTTGGCTTTGGCTTTGTTGGGTTTTTCTGCAGTAGCGGCTTTTTTGGCCGGTGGTCTGGAACCCGGATTTTTATTGGGTTTTTTCTCGGCTTGTCCGGTTTTAGCCGGCTTTTTGCCAACAGTGAGCAATTCGAAATCAATTTTCTTGTCGTCGAGATTGACCCGTACTACTTTTACCCGCACTGCATCGCCCAGGCGATAACGAACACCGGTACGTTCACCGTATAAGTGATGGCTGGTGGCATCAAAATTGAAATAATCACCTTGCAAGGAGGCAATATGAACCAGACCTTCCACATAGATGGCCTGTAATTCCACAAAGAAACCAAATCCGGTAACTGCTGAGATAATGCCTGGAAATTCCTGGCCGATCTTGTCCAGCATGTATTCGCATTTCAGCCAATTGACCACATCGCGGGTGGCCTCATCGGCACGGCGCTCATGCATGGAACAATGCTCACCCAGTTGCTGCATGGCGGCATAGTCGTAGCTAAAGCTGGCGGGGGATTTGCCGGCCAGGGTATGGCGAATAGCGCGATGCACCAGCAAATCCGGATAACGACGGATAGGCGAGGTGAAATGAGCATAGGCATCCAGCGCCAGACCAAAATGGCCTTTGTCTTCCGGGCTGTAAACGGCCTGGGACATGGAGCGGAGTAATACGGTTTGAATGAGATGAGCATCTTTGCGGGTTTTTACTGAATCCAGCAGATGCATATAATCCAGTGGCCGGGGATTGACGCCACCGCCCAGGTGCAAACCTAATTCGGAAAGAAAGGTTTTTAAGCTTAATAGTTTTTCGCTGCCTGGGCCGTCATGGATGCGCAACAGGTGCGGCATTTTCTTTTTCTTGAGAAAATGTGCGGCGGCGGTATTGGCGGTGATCATGAACTCTTCGATGAGTTTATGCGCGTCATTACGGACTACCGGGACAATTTCTTCAATTTTACGGTTTGCCCCGAAAACAATGCGGGTTTCCTGGGTATCAAAATCCATTGCGCCGCGTAATTCGCGCTGACGACGCATCAGTTTGTACAAGCTGTACAGACTTTCCAGATGCGGCAATAACCGGGCGTGCTTTTTGATCAATGGTTGATCGCCATCTACCAGCATTTTGGCAACTTCGGTATAGGTAAGCCGGGCGTGGGAACGCATGACGGCCTCATAAAAGCGGGACCTGGACACCTGACCGCCGGCGTCGATTAATATTTCGCAGACCATACATAAACGATCTACCGCTGGATTCAGCGAACATAGACCATTGGACAAGATTTCCGGCAGCATCGGAATAACTTTTTCCGGAAAATACACGGAGGTGCTGCGATTTTTGGCTTCAGCATCCAAAGCGGTACCGATATGAACATAGTGAGATACGTCGGCTATGGCAACCAGCAGTTTCCAGCCTTTTTCGGTTTTTTTGGCATAGACCGCATCATCAAAATCGCGGGCATCTTCACCGTCTATGGTTACCAGTGGCAAAGCGCGAATATCAACGCGATTTTCTTTGGCAGCTTCCGGGACTTCGGGGGTCAAACTTTGGGTTTCTACCAGTAGCGCATCGGGCCAGGTATTAGGTAATTCGTAAGAGCGGATGGCCATTTCAATTTCCATACCGGGAGCCATATGCGACCCCAGTACTTCAACAACCCGACCAATAGGCTGACAATGGGCAGTGGGCTGCTGGATAATCTCCGCCACCACAATTTGACCATTTTTGGCGCCGCCGGTATCTTCTTTGGCTATCAGAACTTCGTGATTGATTTTTTTGTTATCGGGCATGACTAAAGCCACCCGTCCTTCAACAAAAAACCGGCCGACTACCTGATGGGTGTTACGCTCTAAAATCTCCACCACACTAGCTTCGCGGCGACCGCGCCGATCCAAACCAGAAACTCTGACACTGATTTTGTCGTAGTGCATCAGTGGCTTCATTTCTTTGGGAGAGAGAAATAAGTCGTCGGAACCGTCTTCCGGCTTTAAAAAACCAAAGCCTTCCGGATGACCAAGTACTCGGCCAACAATGATGTTTTGACCATCACCCAGGCAATATTTTTGTTTGCTGTTAAACAGCAGTTGGCCATCGCGTTCCATGGCTCTTAAGCGCCGGCGCAGGGCTTCCAGTTCGTCGGCTGATTCCAGGGCAAAGCGTTCGGCTATTTGTTGACGTCTGAGGGGTTTGCCACTTTGCTGGATAAGCTGCAAGATCAATTCGCGGCTGGGGATGGGGTTTTGATATTTTTCGGCTTCGCGTTGCGCAAAGGGATCTTCTACAGTTTTGAAGTCAATGTCCTGACTTTGATTTGATGTCATGGCATTTTTTTAGATAGTGGCGGCCGACTTCGGCAGACGTTAGATAAAGTCATCACTCAGTTTGGTTTTTCCATTTTATAAATATAGCCAATATACCACTATCTTTTGACTTATTGGACTGAATAATCAAAACCAGGCATTTATATGTTTTCCCAGCTTAAATTCCAGCACAATCGCCGCTATCTGCCTGAGACTAAAGCTGATGTTGAGGGAACATCGCCCAACACCAGAGTCAGCCGATTAATTCTGATTTTGCCAACTACCTAACGGGGCGAGATAGTCAATGCGCCCAAGGTAACGCCAATATCTATACCCCTGCCCTTGCCGGATAAGGCTAGAGAGATTTCACCTCTGGTCAGCACTTGAGCATCAACAGATTTGGTTGCTCCGGCATGACCTTCAAGAGACACGAAGGTGCCGTAAATTTCATTTAAACTAGTCACGGAGGAAAACACCCCGGTGCCTTCGATTTCCGATTTACCGATGGTGAAACCTATGCTCTTGGATGCCAAATTAACCTGGGCTCGCTGGCCGTTACTGCAACTAATATTACCAATGCCGTCGTATTGTTTGTAAACCAGCGAAAATCCACTCAATTTATAGGTCATTGTGCATGAGGTAGTGCTTTCAGCTAACGCCGGACGACTGCCGACCAGGCAAATACCAATAACACTGAGCATTGCAAAAATTTTAGAAAACTTGTTGTGCATTTTTGTCTCCATGATCCTGGGAAGAAATCGCATTAATTGCGCTGATTATAATATCACTGCATTCACTGTGCCGCATTTAAGGACAAAACCGAAGTAATATCTGCAGCATTAGCTTGCTCCAACTCAGGTGACAGTATATAGATGCGATTGATATCAACCTGACTTTTTTCTATCATGTACTTAGAAATAGCATTGGCTCTGGCAATTGCCAAATCATTCAGCTTTTGGGCATCGGGCAGCATCACAGCTTCCAATTTCTGCCGCGCGACTGTGTAAAATTCCGCATCCGGCTGGGACTTGATGCGTGGCCTACCCAACAGCGAGTAATCGATGTCGGCCGGAAACACTTCTTTGAAAAACTTTTCCAGCAAGCGTTTATATTCATCTTCGGACAATTCGATATATTCGGACCGAATTTTTTTGCCGGCATCTCTTAACTCGCCGGATTTCATTTTTTTGAGGATATCGGTTAAAGCATCAAACCGCATCTGCGGCCAGTCCAGAACCTGATAAGCTTTGCCTTTTACTTCCAAAGTCAGGCCTGGCTTGCTTTGTAAGGCTTTGCCCAGTTGATCAAGCTTTGCCGTTTCCTGACTGTCCAACTCAGCACTTCCGGCAGTAAATTTAACTGCGCTGTAATCGTGTTCATCACTTAATAAATCCCCAAAAGCCTGAAACGGTGACGAGACCAGTTTAGTAATGAGATTGCCGACTACATCTACTATCAAGGCCCCAACACTAAACTGAGGGTCGTCCAGGCTTCCAGTTACCGGAAAATCCAGATTAATTTTGCCGTCGGCATCTTTCAGCAAGGCTATGGCCAATCGCAAGGGTAAAGAACTGGCATGGGGGTTTTCCACTTGCTCACCCAGGGTGAGCTGATCGATAAAAATTTTATTCTGCGCGGTGAGATTGCCATGATCGACCTTGTAACTCAAATCCAGCGCCATCTGGCCTTTTTCAATTTTATAACCGGCAAAATCGGCCATATACGGCGTAATCAAAGGCAAGGGCATGTGGGAAAAATTCAGGGTAATATCGGAATTGGCGGTATTGAGCTGATAAAAACCTTTGATGTTGACCTGAGCGATGTCATAAACCTTGCCGCGCAGCAGTAATTTAAGCTTGGCGTTTTGCTGCGAGGTAAATCCATCGACAGCACCATTCAGCGCATTCATTTCGGCAATAAACGGCAAAATCAGGGAATAATCGGCAAAGTCGGATCGACCATCCTTGACTTCAACACTGCCGATACTGAACAGCGGATTTTTTTCTGGCGTAACGGGCGCCGGGGCTGGTACTTCTGCCGGCGCGGTTTTCGATGTGGTTTTTGTGGGGATAATATCTGCCAGATTAGTACGATGGTCTTTTTGAATAATAAAGCGCAGATATGGCCGGTCGAATAATACCTTGGCTAAATTAAAACTTTGCTGGGCCAAATCAATATCGATTTGTTGGAGCTGCAAATCGGCCCATTTCAGAAAATCTTTGTTTACCACTTTATCGCGGGTGAGCAGATCAGCGATATCGGCATCGCCGTGAAACACCAGTTGCAGATTATCAGCCTGCTTTACCTGCAGATTGCCGTGACTGTTAAAGCTGCCATTGACCAATTCCAGATTCAGATAGTTATCCAGATAGCTTTGAAAGTCTTTTAAGTGTATGCCATTGATGTCCAGCGTCAAATCTGCGGTCATGGGCTTAAGGCTGATATTGCCGTTAACTTTTAGATTACCCTGTTGATTAAAAACGGCGCTGAACTGCATCGGCAAAGGCTCGGCCTGGGCATTGCCGAATTTGCGCAAATTAAAATTAATGGCGCTTAGCTGTAAAACCGGTGGGATTTTCTGGCTTTGATCGCTGAATTGGATTTGATAGTTTTTGAGCAGCAATTCGTCAAGGCAGATATGCCAGTCTGGCTGGGATTTAACCGGCGCTGCCGGAGTAGCGGCAGGTTCAGTTGTGGCATCTGGGCTTGGAAACAAGGCTTGATAATTGATAAGGCCATCTGCCTGCCGCCAAGCTTTAATGGCGGCATCGTTACTGCTAAGCTGGGCGATAGTGAGTTGTTTTTGCTTGAGATCGGCGCTGATACCGGTCAACACAGTAACAGGCAGATCAATTAAGGCTTCACCCCGACTTTTTTCGACAATTTTGAGTTGCTTAATGGCAATTTCGCCATGTTCAACCTTAGCATTTAATATGTTTTCCAGCACCGCAGCCTGATAATCGGCTTGGACATTCACATGACCATCCGATATTTCCAAGGGCAGGCTTTCCTGACCCAGCAGTTGCCAGATTTTAGCTAAATCCAGGCTTTCCAACTGCAAATGCCCCTTGGACTCCAGAGGTATCAGACTTAATTCGCCTTGCCATTGCAAACGTCCGCCAGAGGCTATTTGCAAACTAAAATCGACCCCAGCTTTTGTTTCATCAAGCGTAGACAAATGGCTGACACTAAGATTAATCGGCAAAATGGATTCACGGCGTGATGTTCCAGACTGACTATCCTGCCAGTGGGCTTCACCGTTTTCTATGCTTAAGCGACCAACCAGAAAAGCCGGCAGTTTGGTGCCGCCCTGCGACTCCGGCTGTGGGCTGTGTTTGACCGGCATACTGGTGAAATTAAAGCTGCCGTTGGCGTGGCGATGCACATACGCACTGGGCTTAAGCAAGGTAATATCCTCAACCACCAGCGCCAGATGACGGATGGATGCCAAAACACCAACATTAACCGCCAGTTTCTCAAAACCGGATAAGGGCTGCCCCTCAGCTTCCGCCAGTGAAAACCCGGTTATAGCCAATTCCATACTGTACGGATTGAAACTTACTTGGCTTAGCTGAGCTTGCCAGCCGGTGTTTTCCAAAATTATCGCCGGCAATTTAGTCCGCAATAAAGTCGGTAATATATAAAAACCCAGTAAGGTATAAAACGCCAGAGCAAAACAAAATACAGCGGCGATAATCTTTTGGTTTTTGGTAATCGCCATCTGTGCGTTGCTCCTGACTTAATGCAAGCTGTTTAACAAGTCCGCTTCTATTCGGCACCCACCTAAATCGGGATAATCAGCAATATTCTGTTCAAAATCCCGAAAAGCCGGGTGCTGTAGAGTGATACGGACTATTTTGCCCTGCACCAATTCAAACTCCAACGCTCCACCTTTTTCACGCGGACTGCCGGGCTTGGTGGCAAATAGAATAATCCCGATATTTGCCAAAGGCTGCCCCTGTTCCTGAGCCGGACGGGCACAACTATAACTCTCCACATTCAAACCCAAAAACATAGCGGCTAATTGGCCGGCGTTAATCACCACGCCCTCGTCTGGAATCACCGGCACTTGCAGCATAGCTTCCAGCCCGAAATTGCTTAAATGATTTTGTACCAGGACACTACCGTTGCCACTTTTATCAGTATTTAACAACGGATAAAGCTGGTGGGTCATTTCGTCTTTATCAGGATTTTTGACCGCGGCCAACAATTGCCGGGCCAGTGCTTGTATGGTATTGATAACCCCTTCTTTTTTCAAGCGCGAACTGGTGATTTGCTCCCAGTCCTGTGGAGTATTGACAGACAATTTCATGTTTTTCATAGCAATATAATCTTCATCTGCCAAACAACCGGCAAAGCCATTACTATGATATTGCTCAAGCAGCTTGGGCCTGAGTTGGTCGGTCATGGCCAATTGCTGGGAAATATTGAAATTTTTCCAATCAGGTGACTGATTAAGAAAATAATACAACACAGCATCGCGATCGTATTTATTAAAGCCCAGATCTTTCATGACCAGTTTGAGTTGGCGACACTGACTTTCCACCTGGCTGTAATTTTGCCAGTCCGGCTGGAGATTGGGTTTGTCGGCCTGATTAAGCTGATCCAACACTTGCCGAAGCGGCATCTGGCCGCCGGCACTCTGAATGGGAACATGCCAAAGTTCCGGCAAAGATAAGTCGTGAGCATCCGGCAGCCCGTCGCTACCGGTTTTGAGTAACAGTGCGGGGGTAATTTCCGGATAAATTCGCAATTCCCCAAGCAAGCTGGCTTCAGAAGTCCAAAATTTGGCGCCGCCATCTATGACTTGATAAACCGGCAAGCGGTCTCCAACCAGACTACCGCTATCGCCGCTTAATTGCACATAGGCCGGCAGGGTATGGGTCTCGGAGCTGACTTTGGTAGCCGGCGGAGCTTTAACTGCCGCCTGCTGGCTGCCGTCCACCCAGGTACCGGCCAGTTTACCCATCACCGCAACACCGGTGCCGACACCGGTTAATGCCAACAAATTACCGGCGGCATTGACATCATTGACAACTTGACTGAGATTGCTGTCGTGGCTGTTACTGGTGAGAAAACTGTAATCAAGCTGGGTATCTTTAGCGGCATCCAGTCGCAACCAGGGAGTTAAATTAGCTTTTTTGGTTTCCAGTTTGAAATGACAGGTGCCGATGGCAGCCTGATATAAAAATCCGCTGACTTCCTGTTTAAGCTTGATGGCATCATTACGCACATTGAACAATAAAGCGGCAGAAATGTCCGCGTTTTCGTAGTGAGATCCCATGTCACTGCAGCCGTTTTTTAAGGCATTGCCACCTTTAAATTCAAATTCGGAAATAAGTTGCACATAGTAATCATCAGCCGCCACCCCAGCCTGACCTTTTAAGGGTTTTAGCGGCGTGATTTCGGTTTTTGGATAATCCACGGCCAATTGACGGGTGCTGCCGCAAGCTTGCAACAACACGAGAGCCAATAAACTGATTTTTATTACTGTATCTTGGCGTAACACCATTATCTAATCCTAAAGTTACCTAAGTGCAAGTCAATCGATTGTAGTTTGCTCAGAAATCCTGTTTGAAACGATGTATCTGCCGGCGTTGTTTTTTATTGGGTTTATGTTCACGTTCGGAAGGATGGATTAAAGCCTGTTGCTGCTTATGCAGTTCTTGCTGTTGCAGACGTTTGTTGACGCTGGCGGGATCTTCCAGATACATTAAAACCGCATCTTTGGCGGCCCGGCGCTGTTTGGTCAGAGCGGTGACACTGATTTGCCAAGTATAGCCATCCTTGCTAATGGTAAGCACATCGGTTAATTTTACATCTTTACCCGGCTTACAGCGTTGACCATTGATATGAACTTTACCGCCACTAACAGCATCTGCTGCTAACTGGCGAGTTTTGTAAAAACGCGCCGCCCACAACCATTTATCTATTCGTTCTTCGTTTAATTCAGCCATATCCGGCTCCGCTACTCAAGTCCATAGTGTAACTATTGTTGATGGGGCTTGGAAGGATTTTAACGCTGGCACAGTTTGGGCAACGACAAAGCCGAACAGATTGACCAGTACTGTTTAAATGACAACAAATACCCGGCATTTTGCATCTGCCCGGTTCTATAAGTTCGCCCTCATGGTACAATTTTGCAATTTATTGTTTTAGTTGGTTGACCGCGTGAAAATAAATCCGGTTTTTCGAGTGTTAGTGTGGAGTTTCCTTGCAGTTAAATCTGTATGGGCAGCCGACAGCTTTATTGTTGACGATATTCAGGTACGAGGCCTGCAAAGAATTTCCGCTGGTACGGTATACAACTACTTACCTGTGTCTATCGGCGAAAATTTTACCGAAGAAAAACAGGCTGCTGCGATCAGAGCCTTGTTTAACACCGGTTTTTTCAAGGACATAAGCCTGGAAAAACAAGGCAATACTCTGGTGGTGATCGTGGAAGAACGGCCATCGGTAGCCAAGATTTCGATTGAAGGCAATAAAGATATTAAAAAAGATGATCTGAATGAAGCTTTGAAAAAGATCGGCCTGACCGAAGGCAAAGTTTACAACAAACAGATTCTGGATAAAGTCGAGCAGGAGATGCGTCGCCAATATTTCAGCCACGGCAAGTACGGCATGAAAATCAAGACCGAAGTATCAGAACTGAGCCGCAATCGAGTCGGCATCCGTATCGAAATTTCCGAAGGCAAAGTTGCCAAAATCAAGCAAATCAATATTGTCGGCAATCAGGCATTCCCCAATAGCGTGCTACGCAAAGAATTTGAACTGAGCACCACCAACTTTTTGTCTTTTTATTCCAAAGACGACCAGTACTCCAAACAAAAACTCTCTGCCGATCTGGAAAAACTCCGCTCCTATTATCTGGACCGGGGCTACATTAATTTTTCGATTGAGTCCACCCAAGTGGATATTACTGCCGACAAAAAAGAAATTTATATCACCATCAATGTTAAGGAAGGCGATATTTATAAACTGGAAAAAGTGAAGCTGACCGGTGAACTGATCGTGCCGCCGGAAGAACTGGTGAAGTTGGTCAAAGTGGGACCGGGGGAAATTTTCTCTCGGAAAAATGCCACGGAAACCTCCAAGGCTATTTCAGACCGCTTGGGTAACGAGGGCTATACTTTTGCCAACGTGAATATGGTGCCGGAAATCAATGAATCACAAAAATCCGTAGCCATGACTTTTTTTGTTGATCCGGGCAAACGCGTTTATGTGCGGCGTATTAATGTGAAAGGCAATACCAAAACCCGTGACGAGGTAATTCGCCGGGAAATGCGGCAAATGGAGTCCAGTTGGGCCGCAGGAAACAAAATTGAGCGCTCGAAATCCCGCCTGGATCGGTTAGGCTTTTTTGAGGAAGTTGGCCTGGAAACACCGCAAGTGGTGGGTGCAGCCGATCAGATTGATGTTAATTATACGGTTAAGGAAAAAGCGTCCGGTAACTTGCAGGCCGGTGTCGGTTATTCTCAGGTACAAGGTATAATTTTTAACGCCAATATTTCTCAGGATAACATTTTTGGTACCGGTAAGCGGGTTGATCTGGGCTTCAATAACAGTAGCATTATGACCCGGTATAATTTGGGTTTTAATGACCCCTACTATACTTTGGATGGGATTTCACTCGGCTACAATCTTGGTTACGCCACCCGTAACGCCTATGCCGCCAACTTGGCCAGCTACAATACCACTATTGCCAATGGCAGCATGAACTTTGGCATCCCTTTAAATGAATTTAATCGCTTGGGTTTTGACCTTGAAGCCAAACACACCCAGATTTCTTCGACTTCGTTATCATCCACACAGATTATCAATTATATTAAGGAAAACGGCAGCACTTTCAATACCTTTTCCACATCTGCAGGCTGGACTCATGACACGTTGGACAGACCAACTTTTTCACATAAAGGCGGACAGCAAAGAATTTCCGGCTTGATTACCGTACCGGGCAGTGATCTGGATTTATTTAAAATCAGCTATAAACACCAGCATTTCTTCCCCATCTCCAATGATTTTACTTTTAGACTGCTAGGCGAGGTTTCGCATGGCGGCAACTATGGCAAGACATCGGTTTATCCGTTTTTTGAAAACTATTATGCGGGTGGTACCGGCGATGTCAGGGGCTTTATGCAGAATACCATGGGCCCGCGTGACTCCTATAACCGGCCATTTGGTGGCTCAACCAAAGCAGTTGGTAAAGCTGAACTGTTTTTTCCGGTACCGTTGTTAAGCGATCTTAAGTCAGTCCGGGTGGGCGCTTTTCTGGATGGCGGCTCTTTGGCTAACAACTTTAACCTGTCCGGTTCAAACAGCCTGGATCATTTCTTCCGCTATTCAGCAGGTCTATCCGGCGAATGGCTGTCGCCTTTCGGCGCATTGGCGGTCAGTATTGCCCATCCCCTCAATCCGCAGCCTAATGACTTGACCCAAGCCTTCCAGTTTACCTTTGGCTCTGGATTTTAGTTTGGTTTAAATGTTTTTTACCTTATAATTGAATACTGTATTTTGTCCTAATTCCCCCCGAAAAACTAAGCTGGAGATGGTTGTAACCATGAAAAATAGAATTACCATGTTTTTAATGCTGATGTTGGTTGCCGGTGTCAGCCAAGCAGAACTGAAAATCGGTTTTGTTAATGTCGCCAAAGTATTGGAAAAAGCGCCGCAAGCAGCCAAAGCCAAATCCCGGCTGGAAACTGAGTTTTCGCCGCGTGACAAAGCGCTGGTTTCTCAACAAAAAGAAATTAAAAGCCTGGAAGACAAATTGGGCCGCGACTCTGCTGTGATGGGTGATGAGGAACGTCGCAAACTGGAAAAAGATATTGTCGATAAAAAACGTGATGCGGCCAGATCTCAGCAAGAATTTAGCGAAGATTTTAATATGCGCAGAAACGAAGAACTGGGCAATTTGCAAAAACGTATCGTAGAAGCGGTGCGGGCACTGGCTAAAGAAGAATCCTTTGATCTGTTGCTGACCGATGGCGTAATTTACGCTAATGATCAGATTGATGTGACTAGCCGCGTCCAACAAAAACTGGAAACCTTATCCCAATAAGCTCCGTTGTTTAAGCCAGGGGAAAATGGCCGTGCCGGTTAATGGCGTGGTGTTTCTCTCCGTCTCTAGGATATGATTAAGCCACAATGACCGGCACACTTGATATTTTACAAATCCAGGAATTTTTACCACATCGTTACCCGTTTTTATTGGTTGACAGAGTGCTTGAATGTGAACCCGGAGTTCGCCTGCTGGGTCTGAAAAACGTGACTTATAACGAACCGTTTTTCCAGGGCCATTTCCCGCATGCGCCGATATTTCCGGGTGTTTTGATTATAGAAGCCCTGGCTCAGGCCACAGGTTTACTGGCCTCACAAAGTGATGAATCTTTGGGTAAAGGGGTTACTTATTATCTGGCGGCAGTTGATAACGCCCGATTTAAACGGCAGGTGGTACCTGGAGATCAGCTAATGCTGGAGATTAAATTTCTGAAAAGCAAACGCAATATCTGGTCATTTGATTGCCGGGCAGAAGTCAACGGTGAATTAGCGGCCAGTGCGCAAATCATGTGTGCGGCAGCGGTAAGTTAAATGATTGATCCTAGAGCGGTTATCCATAAAAATGCCGAACTGGCCAGTGATGTTAAAGTCGGGCCGTTTTCAATCATCGGCGCTGATGTGCAGATAGATTCCGGCACCGAGATTGGTCCTCATGCAGTAATTAAAGGCCCAACCTCAATAGGTAAAGATAATGTGATTTATCAATTTACCTCAATTGGCGAAGACCCTCAGGATAAGAAATACGACGACGAAATCACCAGCCTGGAAATTGGCGACCGCAATGTGATCCGTGAGTTTTGCACCATGCATCGCGGCACTCAGCAAGACAAAGGCGTCACCACTATCGGCAGCGACAATCTGTTTATGGCTTATACCCATGTGGCACATGACTGCCTGATTGGCAATCGTGTGATTATGGCCAATGGCGCATCAATTGCCGGTCATGTGCATATTGGTAATTTTGCTATCCTGGGTGGGTTTACCCTGGTGCATCAGTTTACTCAAATCGGTGAGTATAGTTTTTCGGCGATGGGCAGCGCCATTACCCAAGATATTCCGCCGTTTGTGATGGTAGGCGGCAGACCTACCCGGCCACACGGCATAAACTCGGTAGGCATGGAACGCAACGGAGTGCCGCCGGAAGTCATCAGACAAATCCGCAAGGCTTACAAAATTCTGTACAAAAGCAATCTACGCCTGGAAGATGCCATAGAAGAAATGGAAGACATGGCCGGTGAAAGCAATGAGCTTTCCAATATGGTGAGTTTTCTGCGTAACGTCACCCGAGGCATACTCCGATAAGCTTGCAACGCATTGCCGGCATTGATGAAGTAGGCCGGGGCTGTATTGTCGGCCCGGTTATGGCTGCGGCGGTAATTCTTGACCCTGCCAGACCGATAGCCGGACTTACCGATTCGAAAAAGCTCACCGCAAAAAAACGCCAGTTACTGGCAGAACAGATCAAAGCTAATGCCTTGGCCTGGGCAGTTGGCCGCGCAGAAGCCAGCGAGATAGACCGGCATAATATTTTACAGGCCACCATGATAGCAATGCAGCGTGCTTATGCGCAGTTGGCGATCAAACCGGATTACGTAATGGTGGACGGCAACCGCCTGCCTAAACTGGATAGACCGGGGGAAGCGGTTGTTCAAGGCGATTTGTTGATAGCGGAAATTTCGGCCGCCTCAATTTTAGCAAAAGTAGCACGCGATACCGAAATGCAAACCCTGGACAAACTCTATCCGGGCTATGATTTTGTGGTACATAAGGGCTATCCAACCGCAGTGCATTTGCAGAAACTGCAAACCCTGGGTGTGACGGCACAACATCGAAAGTCATTTGGGCCGGTGAAAAAATGGCTGCAGAATTAACGCAAATATAACTTATGCTATCGCAGTAGTGGCGGCCTACACTCTCGATTCCGCGCTGCTGCATCAAGACTACGCAGGATGCCCGTAAGCTTAACATCATCACCCTACTTTTAAATTCTTTTGCCCAATACCGAGATGCAGCCAAACTTTATCCATCTCAGAATTCATACCGAATTTTCCCTGCTTGACGGCATCGTCAGAATTAAGCCGCTGGTTGCCAAACTAGCTCAGTTTGGCATGCCCGCCGCCGCAGTTACCGAGCAAAGCAATATGTTTTCGCTGGTAAAGTTTTACAAGGCAGCGCAAGGTGCCGGCATCAAACCCCTGATTGGCGCGGATGTACTGATTTTCAATGAAGAAGAACCCAGCGCCCCTTTCCGGCTGACTTTACTGGCACGCAATCAAAAAGGTTATATCACCCTGACCGAACTGATTTCTCAAGGCTATCAGCATGGCCAACATCAGGGCATCCCTATGCTGCAAAAAAGCTGGCTGGCCGCCAACCATCAAGGACTGATTGCTTTATCCGGAGCCATGGAGGGCGATGTGGGCGTAGCCTTACTGGCCGACAACCTTGCTCAGGCCAAACTTTGCGCCGAATTTTGGCAAAACTTATTTCCAGACAGTTTTTATATTGAATTACAGCGAGTAGGTAAAGCAGATGAAGAACGTTATCTAAAACAAGTCATAGCGCTGGCAACAGAATTGACACTGCCGGTCGTGGCAACCAATGATGTACGCTTTATCAATAAAACCGATTTTGACGCCCATGAAGTGCGGGTATGTATCAACCAGGGCCGCGTCATGGACGACAGCCGTCGCCCCCGCAATTATACCGATCAGCAATATTTACGCACAGCCCAAGAAATGGCCGAGTTATTTACCGATATCCCCGAAGCATTGGCAAACAGCGTGGAGATTGCCAAACGCTGTAATGTAGAATTAACCCTGGGCGAAAATTATCTACCCGACTTTCCAGTGCCTGAGGGAATGACGCTGGACAGTTACTTTAAAGAAGCTTCCCGGCAGGGCCTGGAAGAACGCCTGCAGCAATACGCACCGATAGGCAAAGGCAGTTTTACCGAAAACCGCCTAGTGTATGACGAACGCCTGGAAACCGAATTAACCGTGATCACCCAGATGGGGTTTTCCGGCTATTTTATGATCGTAGCAGACTTTATCCAATGGGCAAAAAAAAATGCCATCCCAGTGGGGCCGGGCCGGGGTTCCGGCGCCGGGTCGCTAGTGGCTTATGCGCTAAAAATCACCGATCTTGATCCGATAGAATTCGACCTGCTATTTGAGCGCTTTCTTAACCCCGAACGGGTATCCATGCCGGATTTTGATATCGACTTTTGCATGGAACGCCGGGATGAAGTCATTGATTATGTGGCCGAGCATTATGGCCGCGACCATGTTTCCCAGATTATTACCTATGGTTCAATGGCGGCAAAAGCGGTAATCCGCGACGTGGGCCGGGTAATGTCAATGTCCTACGGTTTCGTGGACAGACTAGCCAAATTGATACCATTCGAAATCGGCATGACCCTGGAAAAAGCTTTGCGGGACAGCCCCGAACTAAAAGCCCTGTATGACAGCGAAGAGGATGTTAAATCGCTGATTGATATGGCCCGCTCACTGGAAGGCATCTCCCGAAATGCCGGCAAACATGCCGGCGGCGTGGTTATCTCCCCCACCAAACTAACAGACTTTAGCCCCTTGTACTGTGAACAAGGCGGCGGCAACCTAGTTACCCAATTTGACAAAGATGACGTGGAAGCAGTGGGCCTGGTCAAGTTTGACTTTCTAGGCTTACGCACCCTAACCATAATCGATTGGGCGCTGCAAACCATCAACCAACAACGCGCCCAGCGCAACGAAGCCCCGGTCGACATCAGCCAAATTCCCCGTGACGATGCCGCCAGTTATGAGTTATTAAAAAAAGCCCAGACCACCGCCGTTTTCCAGCTAGAGTCGCGCGGCATGAAAGAACTGATCAAAAAACTAAAGCCGGACTGTTTTGATGACATTATTGCCCTAGTGGCATTATTCCGTCCCGGCCCACTGGAATCGGGCATGGTGGACGATTACATCAACGTTAAACACGGCGCCAAAGCCGAATACGCCCATCCCCTCCTGATACCGATTTTAAGCCCTACCAATGGCGTTATTCTGTATCAGGAACAAGTAATGCAAATCGCCAGGGAAATGGCCGGCTATACCCTGGGCGGAGCAGACATGCTGCGCCGAGCTATGGGTAAGAAAAAACCCGAAGAAATGGCCAAACAACGGGAAATCTTTACCCAAGGCGCAGTTAAAAATGACATAGCCGAATCAATTGCCAGCTACATTTTCGACTTGATGGAAAAATTTGCCGGTTATGGTTTTAATAAATCCCATTCCGCAGCTTATGCACTGGTAGCCTACCAAACCGCCTGGTTAAAAGCCCATTATCCGGCAGCCTTTATGGCAGCGGTAATGTCATCGGACATGGATAATACTGACAAGGTAGTGGTACTAATCGAAGAATGCCGGGAAATGAAGCTGGAAATTTGTCCGCCCGATCTGAACGTATCCGCTTACCGGTTTACAGTTAATACCAAAAACCAAATCGTCTACGGCATGGGCGCCATCAAAGGCGTGGGTGAAGCCGCAATTGAAGATTTGCTGGAAGAACGCAAACACAATGGGCTTTTTTCCGGCTTATATGATTTATGCAAACGGGTAGACCTGCGCAAAGTTAACCGGCGAGTTTTGGAAGCACTAATAAGAGCTGGGGCACTGGATGGCATTAACCCCAACCGGGCCGCGCATCTGGCAGAATTAACCACCGCACTGCGGGTAGCCGAACAACACGGCAAAATGGCCGAAGCCGGCCAGAATGATTTATTTGGCCTGGCAGTACAAGTGGAAGTAAGCGATGGCGAAAACGAAGCCTATTCCAGCTTTGTAGAACCCTGGACAGAAAAAGAGAAACTGGATGGCGAAAAACAGACCCTAGGGCTATTTTTAACCGGCCATCCCATTAATGAATATCTGCCGGAATTAAAACACATCACCTACGGCAGCCTGGGCAGCCTGCAAGCCGATGCCGAACGCTCCAGAGGCAAAATGGAAGGCCGTTATGCCGGCATGATAGTGGACATGCGCACCCGGCAAACCAAGCAAGGCAAAATGATGGGCTTTGCCACCCTGGATGACCGCAGTGGCCGCTTGGAAGTGGCGGCTTATAGCGAAGTTTATAATAAATACCGGGATTTGCTGAACAAAGATATGTTACTGGTTGCCGAAGGCAGCCTGGGATTTGACGACTTTACCAACAGCCTGCGCCTAACCGCCGACAAGCTGTACAGCATCGATCAGGCCAGAGAAGTATTTGCCAGAGGCCTGGTATTGCGCTGGCATCACGCGGAATGGCCGGCAGAGCGCCCATTTAGCGATGAGCTGCTGGCCATTTTGCAGCCGTTTGCCGGCGGCATGTGTCCAGTGAGTATAGATTACACCACCCCCACCGCCAAAGCCATACTGCAGCTGGGTGACGAATGGCGGGTGCGGCCCTGCGACGAATTGCTGATTAAACTACGGCGGTTCTTGGCCGCTGAGAATGTGGAGTTAAGGTATACCAACAAACTTTAGCACTTGGCGTAGCGTAAATCGATTCCGCATCACTGTATCAAGAACGTTTGCTGTTTTGTGTCGTTTACAGCAAAAAAATCGGCTACTTGAAAGCCCGTAGCCTCGATGCAACGCAGTGGAATCGAGGGATTCGCAGCGTAACCTTCATCAAAGAATAGTTAGTGGATTTGTATCTACTCATCATAAGGAAGGCCGTTTACAGGCCCCCTAAAACGAATCATCCCCGCATATGCGGGGAACGCAGACCAATTGCGGCAAGCTTGGATGGTGCAAGCGGTTCATCCCCGCATATGCGGGGAACGCGTCACCCATGACATTACGAACCATTGCGGCATCGGTTCATCCCCGCATATGCGGGGAACGCAACAATAATTCGTGATGGCTCGGCCATGTCATCGGTTCATCCCCGCATATGCGGGGAACGCTTAATGCCGCGCTTGCCAATGCCTGCGGGTTTCGGTTCATCCCCGCATATGCGGGGAACGCCAATTAAGCCACTGGCCGATATTGGATTAAGCCGGTTCATCCCCGCATATGCGGGGAACGCGAGCCATCGCCGAGGCTGATGCTAGACTGGGACGGTTCATCCCCGCATATGCGGGGAACGCGTACAGCGTTTCGGTGAAACTATTTTCCCTGCCGGTTCATCCCCGCATATGCGGGGAACGCAAACAATTCCAGACGGATTTAAGCGCGCGAGTCGGTTCATCCCCGCATATGCGGGGAACGCAATGCGAGAGAATTTTTTTCATTTTTGCCAACCGGTTCATCCCCGCATATGCGGGGAACGCGAAAGATTCAAATGGATATTGGGGACAAACTGCGGTTCATCCCCGCATATGCGGGGAACGCCACGGCTGTTGCGCCGGCATTAGCAGTACGGGCCGGTTCATCCCCGCATATGCGGGGAACGCGCCGGAATTTGTTTCATTATAAAACGTCAATATGGTTCATCCCCGCATATGCGGGGAACGCTTGAAGATGGGATAGAAATATGATCACTAAGTCGGTTCATCCCCGCATATGCGGGGAACGCCCGCATGTCAGCGTGGCTAGTAACATATTGGACGGTTCATCCCCGCATATGCGGGGAACGCAAAAATTCCTCACCTGTTTGCAGATTAACGGCCGGTTCATCCCCGCATATGCGGGGAACGCTTTCTGGCATGACCAATTCTGAGTTGCAGCAACGGTTCATCCCCGCATATGCGGGGAACGCCTGAACATATTGCGGCCCGGTTAATCCTACTGCGGTTCATCCCCGCATATGCGGGGAACGCCGATGGCTCTTTGTATGGCGGTCTGAAAAAGCCGGTTCATCCCCGCATATGCGGGGAACGCGGTATTTGCTACCACTCCTATCGCCGAAACGCCGGTTCATCCCCGCATATGCGGGGAACGCGACACAGCAACAATGGCAAGCATTTAACCCATCGGTTCATCCCCGCATATGCGGGGAACGCAGCGCTTGTGTTGCGGTAGTATCATAAATTGACGGTTCATCCCCGCATATGCGGGGAACGCTCCCCACATTATCTGACCAATGAATTCTACGATCGGTTCATCCCCGCATATGCGGGGAACGCGCAAAGCACCAACGCTTCCGCGTCCAAAACCTCGGTTCATCCCCGCATATGCGGGGAACGCTCCAGCGCCAATAAAAAACGCTTTAATTGTTCCGGTTCATCCCCGCATATGCGGGGAACGCACATCAATGAGATAACGGCCGTCGAATCCGGTGGGTTCATCCCCGCATATGCGGGGAACGCTTGGTGTATGAAGGGTTCAAGACGTGGCCGCGCGGTTCATCCCCGCATATGCGGGGAACGCATAAATTCCCAAATATCGCCGTAACCATTAGCCGGTTCATCCCCGCATATGCGGGGAACGCCCCACGCCAAGAGCCGATAAACCGTTGTACGACGGTTCATCCCCGCATATGCGGGGAACGCTGACATTATCAATGACGCTGCCCGGCTTTTTGCGGTTCATCCCCGCATATGCGGGGAACGCTACATAATCGGGATGTAAACTAGGCTCTATCGCGGTTCATCCCCGCATATGCGGGGAACGCCGCAACGCCATGGTATTTTCTCGATCTGCCGGCGGTTCATCCCCGCATATGCGGGGAACGCGGTAACATTAATTTCGGTACCGGCGTCATAATCGGTTCATCCCCGCATATGCGGGGAACGCTACCGGTTTACCGTTAAGCATGATCGGATCAACGGTTCATCCCCGCATATGCGGGGAACGCAACGCCAGGCAGCCTAATCATGCACTCTTGGCCGGTTCATCCCCGCATATGCGGGGAACGCGATGACCACTTAGGCTAAATAGCCAATGAATTCGGTTCATCCCCGCATATGCGGGGAACGCTGTGAAAATCATCCGCAGAAATTCGTACATAACGGTTCATCCCCGCATATGCGGGGAACGCATGACATTAAATTTATCTCAACTCGGAAAATACGGTTCATCCCCGCATATGCGGGGAACGCAATCACCTAATCCTAACCCAGATGCATATAAACGGTTCATCCCCGCATATGCGGGGAACGCAGCGGAGCCGTGCCTGATGTTAATGGCGTATACGGTTCATCCCCGCATATGCGGGGAACGCGCTGGTTTGTTGTCTAATAAATTTCCAGATGCCGGTTCATCCCCGCATATGCGGGGAACGCGCATCCATCAGCCGGGTAAGAACAGGCATAAGCGGTTCATCCCCGCATATGCGGGGAACGCGGAAATCGGAAGACCGGCGATTTTAACTTTGCCGGTTCATCCCCGCATATGCGGGGAACGCACTAATTCTAACTTATTGTTAGCTAAACAGAAATGACTCTGCTAAATTTCTACCGATTTTCTCGGTATTTTCCAAATTGTTAAAGAGCCTGATTTTCATCTTCGGAGGGAGGAAAAAACGAAACTAATTTAAGCCCATCCAACTCTACCGGCAGGCGGCGATTTTTACCCAGGGTGACAAAATCAAAGCCCGATTCGGTGTTGGTAGACCATACCATTACCGCATTACCATCTTCTATTCCCTGCTCTATTTGCGACCAAATCATATCTCGCACTTTGGCAGACAAATCACCAACATAAACGCCGGCACGAATTTCAATTAACCACACGGCTAATCTACCGCGCAACCTGGGTGGGACGTTTTCAACTACGATGACCAACATCGCCTATGCTCTCGGGATTGGGAATAGCCGGCGCTATGGATTCTTCTGTGGGTTTGGGAAGTTCAAGCTCACCAGCCGCCAGCACCTCTTCGATGGTGGGAATAATTTTTTTAAGGATTTTACTCTGGCGAAACACATCTCGGCACATCAGCCGCACTTCTCGCTCGGGATTGGGATAGTTCTTCGCGGCAATTTTAAAAGCTTGCGGAACAATATCGTCAAATTTAAACAAATCAGCTATGTCATAAACAAATGATAACGGCTTACCGGTATGGATAAAGCCAATGGCAGGCGCATAACCTGCTGCCAATACAGCCGCCTCACAAATACCGTATAAACACGAGGTTGCAGAGCTAAGACAGCGATTGGGCATGTCGCTATTATCCCATTCACTATAATCATAATTACGGCCTCTCCATTCCACACCAGCCTGTTTAGCCAATAATTGGTATAGCTTTCTGACTCTGGCACCTTCGATACCGCGCAATTGCTCAACGCTACGCCGCTCTGGCGGTTTTTCGCCAAAACGGAATTCGTACATTTTGCGGACTACCTTTAAACGTGCGGCATCATCCAGCGCTAATTTGGCTTGATACAATAGACGATCAGACCGAGCACCACCAGGTTGACCTGCGGCATATAATCTGACACCAGCCTCGCCCACCCAGACTAGCAAAGTTCCGGCTCTGGCAGCCAGTGCGGCGGCATGATGAGAAACTCGGGTACCCGGCTCCAACATAATACAAGCGATACTGCCCACCGGTATGTGGGTACGAATGCCGGTTTCGTCGATCACCACAAATGCGCCGTCTTTGACATCAATCTGGCCTTTCTGGATAAATACCAGCGAGACGCGTTCTTTCATGGCGATGGGTTTGAGGGGTGGAAGCATCTGGTTATGCCTGCACGATATAACGCACTAATACATTGGTATGTAAGCCAATCATGATTCGGCTGCACCGCTGGCAATCACTTCTTGCATGGCTTCCAGCGTCAATATTTTTCTTGTGGCCGATAACATGCCTTTGAGCTTGGTGATTAAAGCTGTAACCGGCAACAGCCTTATTTCGCCTGCATCACTCAGCACCAATTCAACCGCATCACCTGGTTGCAAATGCAACTGCTTGAGTATCAACTCGGGAATAGTGATTTGCCCGGTATTACTTAAGATGACTTGCATATTGGCTTACCTAGTTTTTTGAACAAGTTTGGGCATATTATCATTGTCGGGTTAGCTTTTTTAGTATTGATTTACAAAGTTTATCCATGTGGCAACAGAATTATGGTATCGACCTTAACAGTTAATATTGCCCCCAATAGCATAGACTATTGTGTGCACCTAATCATCAATAAACCACAACCAAAAGCCTTGGCGCGACCTATGCCTTGGTATATGGCTTGCTCGAATTTTTGCACATCGGTGATTTGCAATTCCCACTAAAATCAACTCTGCTAAAACCGGATTTGTCGCCTTCTTGTTTGGTTTTTAAGAAAAATCGCACTAATTCCTTCCTTTTTTAAACCCTTGCTACAGAAAGTAAACCACAACCAAACGATTTGGCCGAGCCAATGCCTTTAAACATCACGGCCTTAAAATCTTCAGCATTTACCACCTCAAGTATTCCTTCAAAATCCAAGGTTCTAATTAGAAAAGGATGTCTGTCTTCTGCATTGACTTTAACCTCATACTCCCAATCGTTACCAATTGCTACATCCCAATTTTTGACAGCAAAGCCATGTAGTAAGCCTTTATTTACTAGCCACTTCATCCCTTTTTCTTGAATGAGTTCATCCAAAGAATAATCATCAACGCAACAAGTACCTTCTCTTTTAAGTTTATGCTTGGCATCCACAATAAGCCCAAATTCTTTCATTTTGCCATTTTCCCAACGTTTAACTATCGGATTGGCGCGTAATTTAAAACGAAAACTTTCGCCTTCTGTAATTTTCGGATCGTATAGTGGCGAAACATAAACAGTCATGCACTTTGTGGATTCAACTTTATTTGCCGCCAACAATAAAATGCTTTGCACATTCTTATATTGATCATATTCCACCCGGTATAAAAAATCCCGTTTTTGGTTTTCATTACGACTCACTAAACCCCAAATTTGCTGATGCAAAAAGTAAGCGTCTTTTTCATATTGCCGCTTATGTTTTCGCGCATGATCTTTATCGAGAATAATTTTATGCAGATACATCATGACCTCGCTTGATACTCACATAATATTCGTCCCTATCGGTAAATTGCCAAGTGCTTTTATTGACAGGCTGATCACGGCGACTTAATTTCATTTGGCTATAGGGCAGGCTTTCTTCGCTGTAATACGCAATTGTTTCAACAGATTTGGTCAACAAAGCCAATTCCTCTTGAAAGTTAAATTCGGCGGCATTAATAGCTTGCTGACAATTGTCGCCTTTTTTAATTTGAGCTTCCAAAGGTAAACTTAATGGACAGGATTTTCGACCCAGATACAAATTGAATATTGGCTTTTCCAGAAACTGGATTAAACCATTTATCTGCGTAATTTCAGGCCTCAATTTATCCCAGGAGATTGAATTATTAGCATTTTCTGACAAAGCAATGGTATAAAGCGCATCGCAATAATAAGTTCGGCTTGACTGGATTGCCCCTGCTTCCGCATTACTCTGAGATTGAATTACCCGCCAATTGATTGCCGCTATTTCATCAAGCCGCGTCCAATAATCTTTGCCTCTGTCGTTCTTGATGGCCTGTTCGCTCGGAGTTTGTATCGTATGATAATCTTCAATGGGTACACCAAAAGTATCCACTCTGACAGAAAACTGCAATTTGAATAGTTCTCTCAATTGATCTGTATCATCTCGTTTAATACCCAAGGCTGCCGCCAACAGACCAATCACCGCAGATTTTGATGGATAGCGATAACTGGGGCGAATATTGCCTACTGCAATATCCCCCCAAGAAGCCAATGCACCATGCAATCTAAAAATTAGATAGCTTTTCATCAGAGCGTACCAACAAAATCCAAAATGTCTTGCAACGTACCCTCACCAAACAGGTTCATCTCTTTTTCTTGCGGTTTGGAGTAAACCGTATTGAATTTGTTTTTGATGTCTTGCAGTTTCTCAATCGCTTTTTCCGGCTCGGCAGTGGACATGGCTTTTAAAAAAGCTAGCGATAAGTTGCGCGGCTGGGCATCGCCTTTTTCTGCCAAAATATAAAACGCTTGGGCACGATTGGCGTAGCTGTTTTGTTTGCCAGTAGGAGCAACCACAGCGGCGGTTTCGGTCAACGCCTTAACCGCTTGTTGCGCCAATGCTTTATCTTTAAGGTTTTCTAACAATAGTTTGGTGTCAATACACAGATACAAGTAATAAATAGCCGAGACAAATTCTTGTTCGCCCATGTGCGCCGAACCGTGTTTATTCAAATCATCTACAGCGGTGAAAAAATCGGGTTCGATCTCCACTTCGTTGATGGAAATAGCATGGGCGACTTGCACTGCTGCTTCTGAATTTGCATCAGGGCGCTTGGCAATCATTCTGCCAAACATTGCAAGATCAATATTTCTTGGTGTTTCATCTAACAACGCTTCTAGTTGTTCTTTCGTTGGCTCTTTCTCTAACTCTAAATTAACTACTAATGCTTGAATTCTCTCGATTTCAGTTGTAGAAAAATGAATAGGTTGCTCTGTGACAGCATCTTTTTTTCCTTTAGGAAGATTAACAAAGACTTCTAATATCGTTTTTGCAAACTTAGATGCTTTTTCTTCGCCATGCTTTGCTAGTAATTGGCCATATAAATTTAATTCCTTGTCAAAAAACAGCTCGCGTGTTCTTTTGCCTATTCGTAAACCTTGCTTCTCCCAAATTTCTGAAGTTCGCCATGCCCGTTTCAGGCTTTGCGAAGAAATACGAGAACGCTGAGTTCCGCCCACGACGGCTACTTTTGGTTGGCCTAATTCATCACGATTAGGGTTTGATGGCGGATAAGATACCAATAAATGGAGTTGGATAAAACGATTATTAATTTCAGTCATGGTTATTGTCCTTTTAATTTTATAAGTTAGCTTTTTCGTAGTATTTGTAAGCAAGTTCTATCTTTATTTTATCGCCCCAAAAAAAGGCTATCCTTAGTAAATCTAGTAGGTTGACTTTTTTCTCTAGCAATCGGATTACTTGAATTAAGTAGCGGAATAGTTTTTCCCTATCATTGATTTTCAACAAACGGCGAAAGCGTATCTCGCTAAGTTTAGGTTTTTCTCCACGGCTAATTTGGTAACCGAAAAAATCAGTTTTTTTTTCGCCGTCTTCTTCGTAAACAGTTTTGTTGTCATTGATATATGCCGATAAAGCAATGATGATAGCTATTTGCTCCCCATTAGGAATTTCCTTGGCATTTTTGAATTCATTGATTAATTTCCAATAATTTCGTTGATATGCAGATGTTTTTTGTAACTCATGAAGATTTTTACATCGTCTCAGTTCAGCCCTATCTCCTTTGTATTGCAACAAATTTCCCCAACACTCCAGCAATGCCACGCTGGCTGGATGCTCTTCTTGAAAAAGTATCGGCGGCTTTTTTTCAGTCATTGCTGTTCTCCTTGGTCAAACCTAACGTATCTTGTTTTAGCGATTTACTGGTTAAGTTCCGCATTAATTGTTTATGTGCTATTGAAATTCGCCTTGGATTAGTTTGGATGCTGGACTTAAACGCCCATTGCTCAAAAATAACTTCAGCTAAATACTTAAGGTGAAAATACCATTCTTTTTTCAATTGAAGCAAGCTCTCCTCGGTCAATTTATCCTCATTTGCAAGACTATAAAGTGCTTTTAACAACAGATAAAATTTGCTTTCACTGCTGTTCATAAATGATCGCGATATATTGATGGGCTGGTCATAAAGCTTGCTCTTGCGGGGATCTTTTATGAAAGGATCCCTTTTTCGATCTTTTGGCTTCTTATTAATTTCATCCATATCGTTGTAATTAAACCAAGCGAGTTTGATTGCATTTACTAAATATCCTTTTTCAGCATTAGCAATCTTGTTGGATGCACTGATTAATTTTTCAACTTCAGCTTCAAATTGGCTTCGGTTTGATTCATCATCGATGAAATACAAAGGTGTTTTAGATTCATACCAACCAAGCGGGGTATTGCTATCCATCGCATAACCAAAAGCAAAAATCACTAGCTGGCTGTCAGAATTCTTATTTTTCAAATGATTAATAACAACTTTTGCAGGGGAATTTTTAGTCGTGTGCCGCAAAAAGTCTTGCCAGTAATTATATGGCAGGCCATTGGTAGGCATATTCAGCGCAAGCATTTTGTCTTTGTATTTTTCATTATTTGAATTGTAATGAGTCCTCTCGTATTTTTCAGTCGGTGAAAAAGGATGGGAATCTTGCCAATGCTCTTTAGAATATTTGTAGCCCTTATTTTTTTTATAAAATTTTGTAATTATTCGGGTATTAGCATGACAAATACTACATTGTTTTTTTTCAGAATTTTCAGTATCTAATAAAAATCGCCTCATCCACGCCCAATAAACTTGTAGGACATTTTTATCATCAGGAAAAATTATTTTTCCTTCCCCTAGATCATCCAATTCTTCTTTTAGAGATTTTTGTTCTTTTTCAAGAGGCTTAATTTTTTCATCTATCTCAGCGTTGATTTGTTTATATTTTGTAACTTTTTTTGCTTTCTTCAAATTGTTTAAATCAGTTTTTATTTTGATCAGCTTTTCAACTTGAGGCTTATCCGGTAAATCTGTCAACCATAAAAAGTTTTTGGTTACGGTTTGTTCTTGGTATTTTTGTTTGCTATTTTCTAAAACATTCAACCAAACATTCTTCCATAATGAAGGCACGCTAGTCGCTTCGTCTAAGCATACGAGATTTGAAATAAACCCGTTGCCTCGCATTGCTGGATAATAGCTTTGACCACCATCTTCTGCGAACAGGTTAGCGGCCAACAACCCAATTGAACTACATGAAAAACAAAGTCCTGAAATATCATTTCGCTTCGTAAAGTGATCTTTATTGCCTTCTTTGCCACTATCGCCTGGTGCACCAAATATCATTTCTTCAATAGGTAAGCACTTACCAACTTCTTTTGCCAAATTGTCCTGCATAAACCTATATCCATCACCATCCAGATAAAACGCTTCTTTAATGGTATCCAGTCTGGTTTGCAATTCAGCTTCAGTAGGCGGGTTGCTATAAAAAATCCGCCAGGCTCTCGGTGTTTCTGGAGCAAAAACGGTTTGTAACAAGCCAATCAAAAACTGCATCAAAGCAGCATTAAAATCAGCTCTCGGAGCATCCACCCCCAAAATATCAGGATGGACAATTTCACAAACTTTTATTAGTTCGCGGCGTCCTTTTACGGGTATCCACGCCTGTTCCAGTAAATTAAACCGACTCATAGTATTTCTTCCGTTTCCAATTGTTCATCTTGCTGTACTTGCTCGATTTCGTAGGCATAGATCAACCCTAATTGCGGGTGGTAAAAAATAGGCGTTTCTTGTTTTTTGTGATTGATAACCACACCTTGCCATAGCCCTTTTTCGGCATTCCATAGCATGGGCAATAAATTTAGCCATTTACCTTGGCTGGGTAATTGATTCTTTACGACATCAAATGCTTGTTGCTGTGCTTCTGAGAGTGGCAGTAATTCGGAAATATTTTTCGCCAGCACCCGAATTTCTGATTTTTGCCAAGCGTGTTTGTCTGGTTTCCCAAATGGGTGCAATTGTCCATCTTCCCATTTTGCCAATGTCAACATGATCGTTTCGTCCCCCAACCTTGTCGGCATATCCAAATCTTCAGCCCAAACTTGCCCGGCCATGGTATACCCCATATCAAAATTAATGGTATTAAAGCCGGCATGTGAACGTTCGGCATTGGCGTCGCCAATGGCTTTGGTATCCGTGGTTTCCAGTCCTTTTGGCATCGGAAATTTATCACCATAAACAGCTTCAATAAGCGGCCTGATATTTTTCGGAATTTGGTGGAGTTTTAATTTTGCCAACTCTTTCTGTCCTAACCAAAGCCGGGCATGGTTTTGGTAAACTTTTTTGGAATTGGGGAATTTTGCTGAATACCAATCGGCAGAGGGGGTATCGGTATTTTCCGGACAGAAAATGGTTAACATGGCGTCGGGGCGCTCATCTTCACCTGTTGATTTGAAATTTCCATATTGATCACGGATATGCCGGTGTAATCGTCCAGCCCGCTGTAACATGAGATCAATAGACGCAAGATCGGTGATCATGACATCAAAATCTAAATCCAAAGATTGTTCAACTACCTGGGTAGCGATCAGCAATCGGCCTTTGCGTTGCTCACCCGTGCTTTTCTTATCAAAAGCAAGCAGTATTTTTTCTTGAATAGCTAATCGGTCAGACAAAACAAAACGGGCATGAAATAAGTCAGTTTTGTCATGTCGCGCTTGCCAATACAGAAAAGTGTTTCTGGCATCTTTAATCGAATTTCTTATCCAGCAAACACAC
The DNA here is from genome assembly GCF_018734325.1 of Methylomonas paludis. Taxonomy (NCBI): domain Bacteria; kingdom Pseudomonadati; phylum Pseudomonadota; class Gammaproteobacteria; order Methylococcales; family Methylococcaceae; genus Methylomonas; species Methylomonas paludis. Next base: position 3,294,010 of record NZ_CP073754.1, read on the forward strand.
TGACCTCGTTCAAGACTTACTTTTATTAGTTGGTTAATCTGCTGTTCGTCATGTATAAATTGGTAGTTGGTCGGTTTCTGACGCCTCTTGGGATTATTCTGACAAGGAATTTCATTTTTGTAGTCTGCCGCAATATGCGTCAGGAGCGGATAAGCGTTTTGTTCCTCCAATCTGCATCCATTACGTTCTAAACCTTTTAAAAAGGCATTGGCTAATTTCTCCCTGATCTTCAGCGGTAAAGTTGCCGACATAACAATGGCGCTTCCGCCTAATGCAGCATGGACTTCTAACAAAACTTCCAATTCTTTACCCATGTAGGCATCGTAGGCATGCGCCTCATCAATCACTAACACCTTACCCAACAAACCGATGAGTCGCAGTGATTGATATTTGACTTTTAAAACAGCCAAAAATGTCTGGTCAATCGTGCCAACACCAACATGAGCTAATAAGGATTTTTTACGGTTATCGGCTAACCATGCCAGACAACGGGATTGGGCATCATCCGAATATTTTTGTCCGGTCGCATTCTTGTCAAAATACAAAATGGTGTCGGTAAATTTATCGCTCAATTTGGCTGAGCTATGCGATAAAACTAATGACGGCTTTTCACCTTCTTTATAAAGTTTGTCGTAGGTTTTTTGAACACGAGGATAGATCCCGTCAGCGGTTGCCATCGTCGGCAAAGCAATATAGAAACCTTGAGCCAACCCCTTTGCCATTAAACGGTTTAGTAAAATCAGACTGGCTTCGGTTTTACCTGCCCCTGTTTCATCTTCGATGATAAAAAGTTGAGGTGCTTGTTGTATGTCGATTTCTTTTGCCAAGTTTTGTAAAGGGGTTAATTCCGCAAAATCTGGTAAATCCAATAACTGAGACAATGGCTCAAGTTCAACATTTATTTGGCAAGGTAAAATACCTGCCTCTGAAATAGCCTCTTCCGCTGTTTTTAAAGCGATGTCATCCCAATATGCTTTTAATTTTATGTTTGGGTCATTGTTATATTTAAATTTTTTACCTGAACCAATCCAATCACAAAGTACAAAGAAACCAGTCAATACCCAAGATAATTTCGGTAACTGTTGGTATAAAATATCGTAATTAACATTTAAGTCTGTGTTGTCAAACAAGTCTGTTATTGAAAAAATTTCGAGGCATTCCTTGGTATATTGGGCAACAGCTTGTTTGTTGTTTTCGTTATAAAAGTTACCTAGATATTCATTACCTTGCTTAATAGGCAAGCCATGATGACCATTTGATGCCTCCATTATCCAATTCAATAAATCACGCCAATCTTGCGCATTATCAACATGGTAATGCTCTATAACTTGTTTAAAAACACTTTCTTTCCAAATAAGGAAACCCATTGAATCATGAGCAAAGACTTTTTTCGAATACGCTTGTTTTTTACTATTTTTGATACCCTGTAATTTTTCCAGTAGCTCAGGAATGATGTTTTGAAAACTTTCAGAAAACTTCCCTAAATCATGCAAAGCTAGAAAAAATATTAAAACGGGTTTTAGTACTTGTTTTTCAATTCCACAAAGATTGGCAAAGTGATTCAATAGATAAGGGTTTCTTTCCAACAACACCCACCCCACCGCCGCCACATCCAAACAATGATACGGCAACAAATGGTAAGCCGGCTGCCCTGCCTCCGGCTCAGCTTTGGCTTTGCCCCAATAACGGTAATACTGTGGTGTGTGCGTCATAATCTGTTAAGTTTAAGCTTGTTTTAATTGATGACATGCAAACTCAGTTGACCGAAATAAATATGCAGAAACCCGGCAAAATCATCTTCAGCCCATTGTGAGTGGTGTAGACTTTATCTGATTATGTTTTTAAATGCAAAGTTTTGTTTCATATATTATGACGAGTGATGGGGCGGATAAATTATTAAAGTGGGAAGTGCACCAGCGTTTAACGCTGCTGGAGGCCACAGTTTTTTGGACGGGTGAGCTGGTAACCGGGTTTTTGACCAGCACTTTTAACATTAGCAGGATACAGGCGACCAAAGACATTGGCCTGTATTTGGCTTTGCGTCCGGATAATTTACGTTATGACCGTTCGCGCAAGCGTTATTTGATTACCGAGCAATTTAAGCCCTTATTAATTTCCGGCAGCGCTCAGGAATGCTTACAGGTTTTGCAAACGACTCAATCTGTCTCGCCCTCCGTGGTGACATTGATCAGTAATTTACCGACTGTGGAAGTAATTGCACCGCCTGCCCGGCTGTTAGACATTGATGTTTTGCGCCCGGTATTACAGGCAGCACGGTTTGGTTTGGCGCTAGAAATTGTTTATCAATCCATGACCACACCAGTGCCTAAGGCACTAATTATTCTGCCCCAGGCTTTGGTTTTTGATGGTTTACGCTGGCATGTACGGGCTTTTAGCCAAACACACGATCAGTTTCGCGATTTTGTACTGGCGCGTATTCACAGTGTCAAGGCTTTGGGTAAGTTAGATCGACCCTGCCCTGTGGACGAGTTATGGAATAAGTGGGTCACGGTGGCGATTGGGCCGCACCCTGGCTTGAGCCTTACCCAACAACAGGTTATTGAGCGCGACTTTGGCATGGCTGCCGGACGGCTTTGTACCCAGGTACGTGCGGCTTTGGTGCCTTATTTTTTATTAGGAATGAGAATTGGGCGTGATGATGTTAAGCGGGATGCTTTAACTCAGCAGATTGTGTTGCTTAATCGTGAAGAAATTGTGGCTTATGTTGATTTTGGTTAGCAGCCGTCTTTAATCCCAGTCTTGGCGCTCTTGTTGCAAGCGGGCATCAATAACAGCCCGGCTTCAGCCTGCACCTTCTACAACATCCGGCAAATTTTGTAAAAATAGCGCCAGTTTTGTGGCTTTAACTTCCGTTTTTCCGGGCAATTGCAATTTTTGCAGCCCCAGTTGGAATGGAATCAGGTAATTGCAGGTTCAAGCGATGATTAGGTGGAATTTGAGTTTCTATTTCGGAGTAGGCTTGCATGACACTGCACCTAGTAGTCGACCAATCTTATTTTGACGGATACCTCGTAGGATGCGCTGAACGCAGTGATGCGCATCAATCGCGCACGATGCGCCTCCAGAGTCGGCACATCCTCTGGCGCTTCCGTCAAAGTGTTGATATACGACTAGGCTTGCCGGCTTTGATTTAGCTCAATTCCGCGCATGCTGCATTGCGGCTGCTTTAATATTATGGCGCGCCCGAGAGGATTTGAACCTCTGGCCTCAGCCTCCGGAGGGCTGCGCTCTATCCAGCTGAGCTACGGGCGCATGAAGAGTGGATTTGATTCAGCAGTCTATTATATAAGGAAATGCCGGGAAAGTCATTGCCATTACAGGTTATTGCCCGGCTTTTAGCGGTTTTAAAGTGGTCAATTGCAGTTTTTGTTTGGCCAGACGTTGTTTTTTTTCATCTTCCAGCCTGCTTAAGCGCTGGTTGCGGGCATAGTAGCGGGTTCTGGCCCAGTCGGCATCTGCCGGTTGCCAATCGGGATTTACGGCGGGTTGCAGGCTAATACAGTTTACCGGACAAGGATCGATACAAAGTTCGCAACCAGTGCATAATTGGCTAATGATGCTATGCATTTGTTTGGCCGCGCCAAGAATAGCATCCACCGGACAGGGCGGGATGCATTTGGTGCAGCCTATGCAAACAGCTTCGTCGATGACAGCAATTTGGCGGGGCCGTTCCTCGCCACAGCTTGGGTCTAATGGTATAACCGAAACGCCGAGTAAATCGGCCAGCCTGCTGATACCGCTTGCGCCGCCGGGTGGGCAGCGGTTGATGTCGGCCCTACCCTGGCTGATGGCTTGCGCATAAGGCCAGCAGCCTTGATAGCCGCATTTCCGGCATTGGGTTTGCGGCAAGATGGCATCAATTTGTTTGGCAAGCGTATCGGGCATTGGTTTTGGCGGTTGTCGGTTGTCGGTTATGCCGGCAATTTTAACAGACGGTTTGCGCTTTCTGGATTATAAGCTTTGGCTTAGCGCCGTGTTGACGGTTGATTTGAGCAAAAATTGATGCGCAGCACAAGCTTAGCACCTACAACTATCAGTTCTATAAAACCAGGGTTGGTCAAATTGCAGTGGATGGGTCTGATGGAATGAGCCGGTTTAGTTTTGGTATAGAATAGCTAACCCTGCCATTAACACCTATCAGTTGATCCGATAAATGTCTGTAAATAAAAATATTGTGGTGCGCCACCCTAAGCAGTTAACGCCGGAATGGGCGCAAACGATTATTGGGCAATTTTCACCCTCGGCTAAAGTCAGCGCGGTGGATATTCAGTCGGTAAACCTGGGCACAACCACCCGCTTGCAGGTTTATGTGGAGCATGATGCCACGGATATTTTGCCGCGCGAATGGTTTGTGAAGACACCGTCGCTATTATTGAAGTCGCGTTTGATTACCGCTCTGCCGCGTTTGTTGCATAAGGAAGTGCAGTTCTATAAGGCCCTGGCCGATTCAAGCCCGGTGCGTGTACCTGAGGTGCTGGCCGCGCAAACCCGGTTTGGGCGCGGATCAACGCTGGTAATGGCCAATCTGACCGCTGCCGGGTACCGACCGGGGCAAACATCTGATGCCTTGACTCTGCTGCAAGCCAGTCAGGTGGTTGAGCATTTGGCTCAGTTTCATGCTCATTATTGGCATAACACCGGCTTGCTTGACCAGCATAGCTGGTTAAGCGGCTTTAATGCCAGTGCGGAAAATCATTTGGGCAGTCTGCTGGCGGTGCCGCTAATGCAACGCGGTTTAAAGCTGGCTGGGGCGGATATTCCGGCGGCATTGCATAAACCGGCTTTGTTTTATGCGGCAAATCGGCGCCGCATTATGCACGAACTGGCGGCAGCGCCGTTGACGCTGGTGCATCATGATTGCCATCCCGGCAATTTGTTCTGGACGGATAGTGGACCGGGGTTTCTGGATTGGCAATTGGTACGCATGGGTGAAGGCATTAGTGATATTGCTTATTTTTTGGCCACTGCGCTGAAACCGGAATTACGCCGCGACAATGAACAGGCTTTGCTGGCATTGTATTTACAAACCTTAACCCAACTAGGCATTGGCGATCTGGATGAGGTTAAACTTTATCAGCGTTATCGCGCCCATTTGAGTTATCCGTTTGAGGCGATGGTGGTAACCCTGGCAATCGGAAATATGATGGAGGATGGCAGTAATCGGGAATTGATCCGCCGAGCAGCGGCGGCTGTTGCTGATCATGACAGCTTTGCGGCGTTGGGATACAGGGCTGTTTCGGACTAGAGTCCGGGCCGAGCTTAATGACTAAATCTGTCATTTTACTGACTTTAGACTTATATTGATAAAGGTTTTTCTGTTATTATAACTTGCCCTTTTTGACGGTTTTTGAGATGCAAATCGGCCCCTATCAACTCCCCAATAATCTGCTGCTGGCTCCTATGGCCGGCATTACTGATAAGCCATTTCGGCAATTATGCAGCCATTACGGAGCGGGTTTGACCACATCTGAAATGGTAAGCTCTAATACCGATTTACAAGGACATGAGCGTACTCTAAAAAAAGCTGATTTTGGCGGCGAAGGTTTACTTTCCATTCAAATTTTGGGTGCTGTCCCTGCCGATATGGCTGCGGCAGCCAAAATAAATCAGCAGCGCGGCGCACAGATTATTGATATCAATATGGGCTGCCCGGCCAAAAAAGTTTGTGCCTTGGCGGCAGGGTCTGCTCTGCTTAGGGATGAGGTGTTGGTGGGCAAAATTTTAACGGCAGTGGTAAATGCTGTTGAGGTGCCGGTAACACTAAAAATCCGTACCGGCTGGGATTTGGAAAATCGTAATGCCGTGACAATTGCCCGCATTGCCGAAGACAGCGGGATCAAAGCTTTGACGGTGCATGGCCGCAGCCGGGCCTGCCGGTTTAATGGAGATGCGGAATATGACACGATTAAGCAGGTGAAGCAGGCGGTAAGGATTCCGATTATCGCTAACGGTGACATTGCTTGTGCAGAGAAAGCCCGGCACGTGCTGGATTACACTGGAGCTGATGCGGTGATGATAGGCCGTGCGGCACAGGGAAAGCCGTGGATTTTTAGCGAGCTTAACAGCAAGCTGCATGGCTTGCCTTATACAGCGCCTGGTTTGAGTGAAATTGCCGGCGTTATCAATCGGCATCTGGATAATCTATACGGCTTTTATGGCAACAACTGCGGCGTTAGGATTTCCCGCAAACATATTGCTTGGTATTTTGATCAATTAGGCGCTTTACCGGCCAATCTAAAATCAGCTATCAATCAGGCCCAGCAACCAGTCCAGCAACTTGCACTGGTCAACATGGCGCTTCATCATATTACTCCGCGAGTTGTGTAAATGGAAAATAAACCCGTCATCAAATTAAACAATAGCGACCATACGCTTTCTGATCATGTCCGACATTGTGTGGAAGATTACTTTCATCATCTGAATGGTCACGACTCTTCCGGCTTGTATCAATTAGTGTTAACTGAGGTTGAAAAACCGCTGCTGGAAACCGCGCTAAAACACTCGGATTTTAATCAGAGCAAGGCTGCTAAAATACTGGGCTTAAGCCGCAGTACCCTACGCAAAAAGCTTGAGCTTTACGGCATCAGTTAATGATTTTTGGCCGCTCTGGCCGGTTATTTCCGCCATTATTCTGCGTAAATTGCATGATCCAAATTTAACTGAATAGTTAGCTATTTTATTTCTTTTTTCTCCCCCCTTTTGAGGTTTGCATGAATAAAAAAGTGGCCCGCGCGCTGGTCAGCGTTTCGGATAAAACTGGTGTTGTAGAGTTCTGCCAGGAACTGACTGGATTGGGCATTGCCTTGTTTTCAACCGGCGGCACCGCCAAATTGCTGGCTGCCCATAATATTGCGGTTACGGAGGTGTCTGATTACACCGGTTTTCCGGAGATGATGGATGGCCGGGTAAAAACGCTGCATCCTAAGGTGCATGGCGGTATTTTGGGCAGACGCGGTATTGATGATGCAGTGATGCAGCAAAACGGTATTGAGGCTATTGATATGGTGGTGGTTAATCTGTATCCATTTGAACAGACTATTGCCAATCCGGATTGTGACTTTGATACGGCTATTGAAAATATTGATATAGGTGGCCCCACCATGATCCGAGCCGCTGCGAAAAATCATGCCGATGTGGCGGTGGTGGTTGATCCGCTGGATTATTCGGCCATTCTGGCAGAATTACGCGATCAGCATGGCAGCCTGAGTGCGGGAACAAGGTTTAAACTGGCTTTGAAAAGCTTTGAGCATACTGGCCGTTATGACACGGCAATTGCGACTTATTTGGCTACTATTAATGCCCAGGGCTTTCCTGATACGCTTAATTTGCAGTTTTATCGTTTGCAAACCATGCGTTATGGGGAAAACCCGCATCAGTCGGCGGCGTTTTATCAGGAAAAAAATCCACCGCTGGGTAGTATTGCTGCCGCTCGCCAATTACAAGGTAAGGAGCTGTCTTATAACAATATTGCGGATGCAGATGCGGCGCTGGAGTGTGTGAAAACATTTGTGGAACCGGCTTGTGTGATTGTTAAACACGCCAATCCCTGCGGCGTGGCTATCGCTGCGGATATTTTTACGGCTTATGATCTGGCTTATGCAACTGATCCGACTTCAGCTTTTGGCGGTATTATTGCTTTTAACCGGCCGCTGGATCAGCGGACTGCAGCTGAGATTGCCAAACGCCAGTTTGTGGAAGTGATTATCGCACCGGCCATTGACGATGCCGCTCAAGCGGTATTGGCCAAAAAGCAGAATGTCCGGGTATTGGTAACAGGAACCTGGAGCGAGGTTTATCATGCTGCGCTGGATTTCAAACGGGTCGGCGGCGGTTTGCTGGTACAGGATAAGGATATCGGTACCATTACCGCGGCAGATATTAAAGTGGTCAGCCAACGCATCCCAACGCCTCAGGAAACGGCAGATTTGCTGTTTGCCTGGAAAATTGCCAAGTTTGTTAAGTCCAATGCGATTGTTTATAGCAAGAACGGCCAAACCATAGGCATTGGTGCAGGTCAGATGAGCCGAGTTTATTCGGCTAAAATCGCCGGCATCAAGGCGGCTGATGAGGGTTTGCAGGTAGCAGGTTCGGTGATGGCTTCCGATGCGTTTTTTCCGTTTCGTGATGGGATTGATGCGGCGGCAGCGGCCGGTATAACGGCAGTAATCCACCCTGGCGGATCAATACGTGATGCGGAGGTGATTGCGGCTGCCGATGAGCATAATATTGCTATGGTATTGACTGGAATGCGGCATTTTAGGCATTAATAATATTTGTTATGGGCGTGGGTAAATACGATTTGCTTACGCCTATTGCCTGTTTCAGACAATGTCGGCGGATGATTTGCAGCATGGCTTGGTGTTGCCAAGTTTTGCAGTACAATGTCTGTATAATTTAACTTTTTAAGTTACTACTTTGATTCTTTCCTCTGTAAATCAACAATCCATAGACCAAGCGGCAGCACTTTTGCGGGCCGGGGGGCTTGTGGCTTTTCCAACTGAGACTGTTTATGGTTTAGGTGCCGATGCAGCTAATCCTGATGCAGTAAGCAAGATTTTTGCGGCCAAGGGCAGGCCGGTTGATCATCCGGTCATCGTGCATCTTGGCAATATCGATCAACTTGATGCTTGGGCAGCAGATGTGCCGGAAGCTGCCAGACGTTTGGCGGCGGCATTTTGGCCGGGGCCGTTGACGATTATTTTAAACAAACATGCCGGGGTGCCGGCTGCGGTAACCGGCGGTCAAAATACTGTGGCTTTACGCATTCCGGCCAATCCAGTCGCGCTGCAATTATTACAGGCTTTTGGCGGCGGGGTGGCGGCTCCTTCTGCGAATCGTTTTGGCCGAATCAGCCCCACTCAGGCCTGTCATGTTGCTGAAGAGCTGGGTGATGAGGTGGGTATGATTCTGGATGGCGGCCCGTGTACGGTGGGCGTGGAATCGACGATTATTGATTTGACCGATGAGCATCCGGCGATTCTGAGGCCGGGACGCATTACCCGCAGTCAGTTAAAAGCCGTTTTGCAAACCGATGTACGACTGTCTTCACAAACCAAAATTCGTGCGCCCGGTATGATGGCAGTGCATTATGCACCCAATACCATGGCTTTGTTATGCGCAACAGAAACCCTGATTGCCATGATAGATGAGCAGTGTGCGCTGGGCAAACAAATTGGGGTGCTGGCCTACAGTGCAGCGCTGAATTTTATTCCCTGCCAGCATTTGATTCATCTGCCGGAACAAGCAGAGCTTTATGAGCCGGCGCTGTATAGCGCTTTGCGAGAACTGGATAATTTAGAATTGGATATGATTTTAATTGAACAGCCGCCTGATAATGAAGCGTGGGCGGCGGTTACTGACCGGCTTGGTAAAGCCACGGTCTGAAGCCGTGACGAATGAAGACTGGATGCGCCACGCTTTACGGATGGCGCATAAGGCCGAGCAACAGGGCGAAGTGCCGGTTGGGGCGGTACTGGTTTATCAGGGGCGTTGTATTGGCGAAGGCTGGAATCAGCCGATTCAAAGCCACGATCCCAGCGCTCATGCCGAAATTGTGGCGATTAGACAAGCTGGTCTGGCCTTACAGAATTATCGTTTGCCGGAAAGCTGTTTGTATGTAACGCTGGAGCCTTGTGTAATGTGTATGGGGGCTATTGCCCATGCCCGCATTAAGCGCCTGGTGTTTGGGGCAGATGACCCCAAACGCGGCGCAGTATGCCATGCCCTGCAATTGAGTGATGCGGCTTTTTTGAACCATCATGTCGACTGGCTGGGTGGGGTGCTGGCGGCAGACTGTTCTGAAGTTTTAACAGACTTTTTTAGAGCCCGGCGCTAGTAGTCAACCAAGTGAACACCCGTAGCCGCGATGCAACGCAGTGGAATCGAGGAATTCACAGCGCAGAATCAGAGTTAACCAATATAAGCTATTGACGCAACACTTGTAGGATGTGCTAACCGCAGTGCAGCGCCTCATTCGAAGCCAACATAACACCCTGTTTTTTTGCTTAAACCAAAAAAACCAGCCCGGTAACAAACCCCGTAGCCTCGATGCAACGCAGTGGAATCGAGGAATTCACAGCGCAAAATCAAAGTTAACCAATATAAGCTATTGACACAACACTTGTAGGATGTCCTAACCGCAGTGCACCGCCTCATTCGAAGCTAACATAACACCCTGTTTTTTTGCTTAAACCAAAAAAACCAGCCAGGTAACAAACCCCGTAGCCTCGATGCAACGCAGTGGAATCGAGGAATTCACAGCGCAGAATCAAAGTTAACCAATATAAGCTATTGACGCAACACTCGTAGGATGTGCTAACCGCAGTGCAACGCCTCATTCGAAGCCAACATAACACCCTGTTTTTTGCTTAAACCAAAAAAACCGCCAGGTAACACCCCTCGTAGCCTCGATGCAACGCAGTGGAATCGAGGAATTCACAGCGCAGAATCAAAGTTAACCAATATAAGCTATTTACGCAATTTTTTGTAGGTATTGATCAAACCATTAGTGGAACTGTCATGACTGGTGATCAACTCATCGGATTTGAGTTCCGGCAAAATAGCTCTGGCCAGCACTTTACCCAATTCTACGCCCATTTGATCAAAGGAATTGATGTTCCAGATAACCCCCTGCACAAAGATTTTGTGTTCATAAAACGCAATCAGCGTACCCAGCATTCTGGGCGTGAGTTTTTTGAATAGGAATGAGTTGGAAGGCTTATTGCCTTCAAATATTTTTGAAACGATGTAAGCATCATCCAGGTCGGGCTGATGGCTCAAATCACGCCGCACTTCCGCTTCGGTTTTACCACGCATCAGGGCTTCGGCCTGTGCCAAAAAGTTGGAGATGAGTATGTCGTGGTGTTCGGGCAGGTCGTAATTACTTTGCGCAGCAGCCAGGAAGTCGCTGGGTATCAGTTTGGTACCCTGATGGATCAATTGAAAAAATGCGTGTTGGCCGTTAGTACCCGGCTGTCCCCAAATTATCGGCCCGGTGTTGTAATCGACTTTTTCGCCGGTGATGGTGGCGCTTTTGCCGTTACTTTCCATATCGCCTTGCTGAAAATAATCTGCAAAATATTTCAGGGATTGGGCGTACGGCAAAATGGCGTAGGTTTCGGCCTCGAAAAAGTTGTTGTACCAAATCCCCAGCAAGCCCATGATGACAGGGATATTTTTTTCAAACGGCGTATGACGGAAGTGCTGATCGGCTATATGCGCACCCATCAATAATTCTTCGAAATTATCCATACCGATGTAGAGGGCAATGGACATGCCTATGACCGACCATAATGAGTAACGTCCGCCAACCCAGTCCCAGAATTCGAACATATTTTCCGGATCGATACCGAATGCTTCAACTCTTTTGACATTGGTGGAAATTGCCACAAAATGCTTGCTGATATGAGCAGGATCAATGGCGGTATTTAAAAACCATTTACGCGCGGAGTGGGCGTTGGTCATGGTTTCCTGCGTGACGAAAGTTTTTGAGGATATCAAAAACAGTGTAGTTTCAGGATTTAAGGGTTTTAAGGTTTCGACGATGTCGACTTGATCGACATTGGATACAAAATGGGCTCTTAATGTTTCGATACCATAGGGTTTCAAGGCGGTATCGACCATTTTTGGTCCCAAATCTGAGCCGCCTATCCCGATATTGACGATGTCGGTGATAGCCTTACCGGTGTAACCCTTCCATTTCCCCGAACGTACCTGTTCGGTAAATACCCGCATTTTGTCCAGCACTTTATTGATTTGCGGCATAACATCCTGACCGCCGAAATACACCGGGGTATTGCTGCGATTGCGCAACGCAGTGTGCAATACAGCCCGCTTTTCAGTGGTATTGATAATCGACCCCGAGAACATGGCTTCGGTTTTTTGTCTTAGCTGGGCTCGCTCTGCCAAGTTGATTAACAACGGCAGAGTGGTTTCATCGATCAGATTTTTAGAGTAATCAAACAACAGGTCATCATATTGTAATGAAAACTTGTCGAAACGTTGCTTATCCTGATCAAACGCTGCTTTTATTGAAAAATTCTGCGCGATATCTTGATGATGCTGCTTAACGGCAATCCATTCGGGTGAGTTGATTAGTTTGGACATATTTAAGTTATAACTGGAAGATGTCTTCAGAAGTTATGAAACATAAGAATTATGCTGCACATCATTGCAAAACCACCATTATAATTATTGTATTCGTTTCAAGCCAAAAAATTTATCAATTGGCCTGTTTTACGGCATTATATGGATTGTCTTTATTTGGCTTCGTCGTTGTGCTAGAGTTATGTGCTGTTTTAGGCTGGGTATAGCCTTAATTAAAACAAGTGCACCAATAAATTTCATGCTTAACTGTATGATTATAATAAAAATCATGTATCTGTCACGGGGGAAGGTTTTATGAAAAATACACATGCTTTTAGAAATAGTTTTCTGGCATTGTTAGGGATGGTTTTTTCTTCAGTTTTGTGGGCTCATGGCGGCGCAGCAGGCACCGACACTGACCAATGTAAGTTTGAATTGGAAAAAGATCATTGGATACACTACACAGCTTATCAACCTAAGGCTTATCCGGCTGAAGAATTTTGCGGTAATTTGCCTGATTTGAACAGTACCATTCAATTGGTTTTTGATTATCAAGACCAACGCTATCGTAATATGGCGATTGAGTTTGAGGTGACTAAAGAGCCGGAAGGTAAACGGGTATTCTTTTCCGAAGCTAAAAAACACAAATCCGGCACCGTGGTGCTTAATTTGCCTGAAGGGGTTGCCGAAGAAGGTAAGTACCTGATCCATGTAACTTTGCTGCAAGACAGCGGCGAGAGACTGGATGCGCATATGTCTTTTAAAGCAGGCGCAGGTCAACCAACCAGTAAAGGCACTTTGGGCCTGTATGCATTAGTGTTTTTTGGCGGTTTGTACGTGTTTTATTTGTCTAATGCTGGTTTCAAACGTAAAGTTGACGAGCTGTTAGGCAAAGCTAAAGAATTATAGTATCGCTTTAAACAAGTGCCGGGCTGGCCTTGCTTACTATGTGTAGGTGTGAACAGACCCGGCTTTGTTTATCTGCTTTTTTTATTAAAGTGACTAAGTACATATCATAATGGACAAAATAGTAGCAATTGCGGTTTTAATCTCTACACTGTCTGTTACTCAAGTTTCTGCTAAAGAGTTTCAAGACCATACCCAAATGATGTCGCATGGCGAAGGCCATTTGATGGACATGGATGGCGGCATGGTAATGGGCCAAAATACGGATACTTTGCCGGGCGGCTGCGATAGTATTACCGCAACCAAGGAAATTACGGTTCATGCCGGTCATAAGTATGCGGAGAAATTTCCGGGTACCATGTTTGCCTTCGATCAGCAGGAATATCAGTTTGAGCCCTGCACCAAGTTGACTGTTCATTTTATTAACGACGATGAAATTCGTCACCAGTGGATGATGCACGGTTTACCCAAGTATTTGTACCCCAAGGGCATGTTTCATCTGGAAGTCAGCGGCCCTGGTCAGGTATCCGGGACTTTGATTTTACCGCCTGGCGATAAAACCTATCTGGTGCACTGTGATATTGCTCAGCATATGGAAAAAGGCATGAAAGGTCAGCTGAAAGTAGGAAAAGGCGGCGAAGATTTACCCAGTATTCCTGGTGTAACGGCTAGTGTTTTTCCTGACGATTATAGCGGCAAACCTTATAAACCTGAGATTTTCCCGGTCAGCACACCGGCACCTGTCGCTCCTGCGCCTGCGGTTACGCCGGCAGCAAACACTGCTGCGGCCAATGCTGACGAAAGCTTTTTGTCTGGTACGCTGGTAATTGGTTTAGCCCTGGGCTTGATAGTTGCGCCATTTCTGGTCAAAAAATATCAAGGTATGGCTGCGGGTGAGATTATTGCTGATATCGTGGAAACTGTTACGCATGTTATTGGCGTCGTTATCGGTGCAATTACCAAGTTGGTTAAGCAGTTAACCGCGAAAAAATCTATTCCGTTACCAGATAAATAACCCGCACTGCCCAGGCATATCGGTCTTAATATGCAGTTTGAAACCCTGGGCATTAGCGGCCTGTTTATCAGTGCGTTTATTTCTTCTACCATTGCCCCCGGTGGCTCGGAAGCTGTGCTGGCTTATTTGGTCGGCCAACCGGATGCCAAAGTGAATTTGCTGGTTTTAATTGCCAGCATAGGCAATACTTTGGGTGCGTTAACCACCTGGGGCTTAGGCATCTGGTCCTCGAAAAAATATTCGGCAGATGCCATCCTTAGCAAAAGTCAGCAAAATGCGCTTCCGACAGTACGCACTTGGGGGGCTTGGGCTTTGTTGTTTTCCTGGCTGCCGGTGGTGGGTGATGGTCTGTGTTTTGCAGGTGGCTGGCTCAGGCTGTCGTTTTATGCTTCGCTACTGGCAATCTTTATCGGCAAAGCCTTACGCTATATTGCTGTTGCTTATATTTTTATTTAGTCGCTGTCTGTTAGTGGTTTTGTATCCAGCTTCATGAATCGTTTTTTCTCGCTTCCGCATTTTCCAGCCCCTGATTGTGATGTCCATCATCACCCCAGGGACTATCTGATCGCTGCCTTTACTTTTATTACGGTGACTATCTGTCTGACTACGGATGGTTACGCGCCGCGCGCCATGCAATATGTGCTGGCAGGTTTCGGCTGGCTGTTTTTATTGGGCTTTTTACGCGGCGAATGCAAGTATGTGCGAACTCAGGTTGCTGTGGCAGTGACTTTTGCGGTGATAGGTGAATATTTTGCCTCAATTTTTATGCAGGGTTATATTTATCGCTTCGGCAATTTGCCGGCTTATGTGCCACCAGGACACGGCTTGGTTTATCTGACTGCGGTCGCTTTGGGCCGTTCCGGCTTTTTTCAGCGGTATTCCCGCCATATTGCGGTATTTGTAGTCAGTGTCTGCGGTTTATGGGCCTTGTGGGGCGTGAGCAGTTTTACTCAACGCCAAGATTTGATTGGGGCGCTGTTGTTTGGGATATTTTTACTCTATCTATTTAAAGGCCGTTCGCCTATGGTCTATCTGGGGGCTTTTTTTATTACTTCCTGGCTGGAAATTGTCGGTACCAGCGCTGGCACCTGGGCCTGGGCGGTCATTGATCCGGCTTCCAAATTACCGCAGGGTAATCCACCCAGCGGGGTGGCTGCCTGGTATTGTCTGGTTGATGCTGTTGCAATTGCCGGCGCAACCCCTCTATTACAAAGCCTGGAAAGAACAGTCCGCTATTGGCGTTAGGTAGATTCTGGTTTCTTTACTGCCGGCCAGATTATATAAAACCGAACTCTTTTCTAAAATATTGCTTTAAAATCAACCACCTTGCCTATTACCCCGTTTTGAACAGCCTGTTTTGCTGATTTCACGTTAAAATGATGGGCTTTTCGTCACTTTTGTAAATCTGATTATCGCCATGGACAAAACCTATTCCCCTCATGCCATAGAACAACGCTGGTACCAAATTTGGGAAGAACGCGGTTATTTTGCCGCCAAACAGGAAGGTGAGTCTTATTGCATCATGATTCCGCCGCCCAATGTCACTGGCAGCTTACATATGGGTCATGCATTTCAGGACACAATTATGGATGCCTTGACGCGTTATCATCGCATGAAGGGCTATAACACTTTATGGCAACCCGGTACTGATCATGCCGGTATTGCAACTCAGATGGTAGTTGAACGTCTGGTAAATGCTGAGGGTAAATCCCGCCATGATTTTGGTCGTGAAGCGTTTGTAGATAAAATCTGGGAGTGGAAGGAACAATCCGGCGGTACCATTACCCGGCAACTGCGGCGTATGGGTTCCTCTCTGGATTGGGATAAGGAACGCTTCACTATGGACGATGGTATGTCTGCCGCTGTTCAGGAAGTATTTATCAAACTTTATGAGGAAGGTTTGATTTATCGCGGTAAGCGTCTGGTCAATTGGGATCCGGTATTACATACGGCGGTTTCTGATCTGGAAGTTTTATCCGAAGAAGAAAACGGTTCGATGTGGTATTTGCGTTACCCACTGAGCAATGGCAGCGGTCACTTGCTGGTTGCCACCACCCGCCCTGAAACGCTGCTGGGTGATGCTGCAGTAGCCATACACCCCAACGATGAACGCTATAAGCATTTATTAGGCGAATATTTGGATTTGCCTTTATGTAATCGCCGCATTCCAATTATTGCAGACGAATATGTCGATCCTGAGTTTGGTACTGGTTGTGTAAAGATTACCCCGGCACACGATTTTAATGATTACGAAGTCTGGTCTCGACATCGTCATGTCAATGCCCTTACTGAGTTACCCCATGGCGGTTTAATTAATATTTTTACCGTTGACGCCACCATTCGTGACAATGATGATGACTTTAGTTTAATACCGGCTGCCTATATTGGCCTGGATCGTTTTGTGGCACGTAAACAGATAGTCGCTGATCTGGAAAGCCAGGGTTTACTGGAAAAAATAGCCGATCACAAATTAATGGTGCCGCGCGGGGATCGTACCGGCAGCGTCATCGAACCGTTTTTAACCAATCAGTGGTATGTCAAAGTAGAGCCCTTGGCTAAGCCTGCTATTGCTGCTGTGGAAAGCGGGGCGATTAAATTTGTGCCGGATAACTGGAAAAATACTTATTTTGAATGGATGCGCAATATCCAAGACTGGTGTATCTCCAGACAGATTTGGTGGGGTCATCGAATTCCTGCCTGGTATGATGAGCTTGGTAATATTTATGTTGGCCGCAATGAAGCGGAAATTCGCCTGCAACATGGCCTTGAGCTGTCTTATCCGCTTTTTCAGGATGAGGATGTGCTTGATACTTGGTTTTCATCGGCTTTATGGCCATTCTCGACCCTGGGTTGGCCTGAACAAACGCCTGAACTGGCCAGACATTATCCCGGCAGCGTATTGGTAACCGGTTTTGACATTATCTTTTTCTGGGTAGCCCGGATGATTATGATGGGCCTGAAATTCCAGGGCGATGTGCCGTTTCGGGAAGTTTATATTCATGGTCTGGTGCGTGATGCCGAAGGCCAGAAAATGTCTAAATCCAAAGGTAATGTACTGGATCCGATTGATATTATTGATGGTATCGAACTGGAAACACTGGTTGCCAAACGGGTATCCGGCATGATGCAGCCGCATTTGGCCAAAAAGATTGATCAATCCACCCGCAAACAATTTCCAGACGGCATACCTTCCTATGGTACTGATGCTTTACGCTTCACTTTTGCCTCTCTGGCCTCTACTGGCCGTGATATTCGTTTTGATTTGGCCCGTACTGAAGGTTACCGCAATTTTTGTAACAAATTATGGAATGCGGCCCGCTTTGTATTGATGAATACTGAAGATCAAGATAATGGACTAGGTTGCGCTGAGCTTAATTACAGCACCGCTGATATCTGGATTATCTCCCGTCTGCATCAGGTAATTGCCACTACCAGTCAAGCAATAGATCATTATCGCTTTGATCTGGCAGCCCAAGCTATTTACGACTTTACCTGGAATGAATACTGCGATTGGTACCTGGAATTATCCAAAGTTAGTTTGCAAAGTGATGATCCCGCCTTAAACCGGGGCACACGCCAAACTTTGCTGACGGTGCTGGAAACTTTGTTACGGCTTGCCCACCCTATTATTCCTTTTATTACCGAAGAAATTTGGCAACGGGTAGCACCGCTTACTGGAGTTGCGGCTGCAACCATTATGCTGCAGCCTTATCCTGTTGCCAAAGAAGCCAATATTAATCAGTCCTCCATCACCTCTATCAACTGGGTAATGGAGTTTATATTAGGCATACGCCGGATTCGGGGTGAAATGAATATTGCTCCCGGCAAACCCTTGCCGGTATTTTTGCAAGACGGCTCTGACAGTGACCGAATTAATGTAGCCGGCACAGAATTATTCCTAATTAAACTGGCTCGTCTGGAAAGTATAGTCTGGCTGTCTAGTGACCAATCACCACCTGAATCTGCTATTGCTCTGGTAGGTGATTTGAAAATTTTGATCCCTATGGCCGGCCTGATTGATAAAACCGCTGAATTAGCCCGCCTGGAAAAAGAAATACAACGTATTGAGAAGGATTTGCCACGCATTGAAGGCAAATTAAATAACGCTGCTTTTGTTGAAAAAGCCCCGCCTGAAGTGATCGTAAAAGAACGTGAAAAACTGGCTGAACTGGAACTCAATCTGCGTAATTTGACTGAGCAATACCAAAAAATCAATAAGCTTTAATTCTTAACGCTAGCGCCGGATTATTCTGTCCATTTGGTGTGATAATTATTCTTCCTGTTAAACCGGGTGCCTATACCCGGTTTAATCCATCTGCTATGTGTGGCAACTCTTCACCAAATCCGACTTCCTGCCCAGTAATGCTTACGGACTTATGCTAATAGTGGTTGACCAACATTACTTTGACGGCAGCACCTGAGGATGTGCCGACTCTGAAGGCGCATCACTGAGTTCAGCCCATCCTACGAAGTATCCGATTGATCGACTACTAGTGCTCACTCAGTAACGGCATAATCTTTTTAACAATTACTTAACGCTGCACGGCATTAAGCACATCCTACAAATGTCTGTCTTTTAAAGGGATACTTGGGTGCTGTAGTTACCTTATTTTTTCTCTTCGGTACCGGTTACCAAGCCTGAAACACAATTAACCACACTTTCTGTGTAATTGGCATGTGCTTCTGCTAAATCTTTTGCAGAACCAAAATCAGTGCGCAATTCTTCTAATATTTTTTTCGGATCCGGACTGCTGTTTAATTTCAGCATTTTGGTATAGTTTTTATAAGCTTGTAGTCTGGTTGGGTCAATTAATATCACACCTGGCATTTTTGCGGATGAAGTACTTACCACGCAATCCGTCATGGTTGCCGTATCAATTTTGTAATCGTTGATATCTTTATCCTGCTGCATTTGTTCGAGTACGGCTTGTTCATATTCTTTTTTTTCTGAACAAGCTGTTAAGCTCAATAGCATCAGCACACATAATAAACTTTTCTTCATTTTTGCTCTTCTTATCTTTTTAACTTTGACCTGCTTTAATAAAAAAACCCCCGCTACCTTACGATAGCAGGGGTTTTTAGTCCTAATTCTAAGTTCGAGAACCTAGAATTCTTTCATTAGATGAAAGTTGGGATTAATGGAGCATCAATTGTTACCAATTGACGGTTGCCATTAGCATCCCAGAAGAACAGCAGACCGGCGAAACGGCTGTCTGGATCGTAGATCAAGTCAGCAAGACGGTATACTTCCCATGCAGCGTCAGAAGCTGTTACTTCAACAGTGCGTGACTCACCTGGAGCCAGTGGGCTGTTGTCGCTAACAGTTAAACCTTCTTCGGCTAACAGGTCATCTGGATAACCAGTTTCGTCAACATGAACCGCTGGGTCCAGGAAGCGAACGCCAGCAGTGTTGAATTCGCCCAGACGTACTGGTGAATCGCCATTGTTGGTGATGGTTAAGGTCATTTGCATTGCACGACCTGGTACGCGGTAAGTTGCATCATCAACTTTAACGGTAACAGTAGCTTCAGGCATTTGATAAGTTTTCATACCACGTAACAAACCAGCTTGCAGCGGGGTGGTTACAGGATATTTTTCATTGGTAGTAGCCATTGAGCCAGCAACGATAACGATAGTACCGAGACCGAACAACAGACCAACTTTTTTATCAGTTGCAGAAATCAAGCTGTTTGCTTTGCCGCTGCTAACTGCGATGTGACGTGGAACGAAGATTGGACCTTTGATCCAGTACAACAACCAAGCCAAACCGATTGCATACCACAGAGCGTGCCAGAAGTAAACGTTATCCAGAGAGTAGTTCTCCAGGTTAACAGTTTGACCGGTCAGAGTGGTAACAGGGTTAACGAACTCGCTCATAGAGCCAGTAATAGTTACCCATTTACCAGGGCCGATGATAGGACCACCACCTTGAACGTTCATCATTGAGTGAACGTGCCAGTCACCTGGACGACGTGCTTTCAACAGAACTTTAAATTCATAGGTTTCGCCCAGTTCCAAACTTACAGAACGTGGAACCAGTTGACCACCGATCCAAGAACCAGCACGAATAAATACTGGACCAGGGATACCAATGTTCAAGAATGAAACTTCTGGTTTATCAACAGTTTCAGGCCATCCTGCGAATACCAGGAATTTACCAGAAATTGTCATAGTTTCATTGACAGGAACTTCTTCTTTTGACCAGTTCAAATCGAACCAGTGAATAGTACGCATACGCATGAACGCAGCCTGTGACTTTTCACCATGAGCAGATGCTGTTGGCGCATAGAACATGGCGGCAGTCATTGCAACCAGCAATGCGACAAAAGACAGTTTTGCAACTTTGTCTTTAATCATTTTCATATTTCCTCCTCTATTTGAATAGAGAAATTTGTTATTAAGATTCCCTGACGTGAGGCTTAAAGCCATCGTCAGTTGTCATTTTTAATCAAATCAACTTCAATTAGGTTGCATCATCAGAGATGAAGTCTGTTTTTGCAAACCATCTGCCGAAGAAGTGCCACAAGAAGTAAATAATGATAGAAACGAATCCAGAGAAGAACGCTGATACTGGAGCAACGTCTTTACCGAAAGTTCTTAATGTACCTTTCTCTACCATACGGATGTACTCGGGAGTACCGGTACGTACATAGTGATAACCTTGCAAGTCAGCCAGAGTCATCATCATGCCGTTGTATTCAACGGGTACATGCAATGGAGCAATTACTGGCCAGTTGCCTGGGTAGAACAACAGACCATAAGCCAAACCACCAACAACAGCGGTCAGAGTCATGCTATTGCCCAACAACAGAACAACGTCAAGTACGATTGCGCCTGGGATCAGGTTAGATGGGAAGCAGATATTAACTGGGAAGTATGTCCAGCCCCAGAAGTTCAAATATCTGTTGATCCACTCGCCTAACAGCAGAGCCAATACAGAAAGGGTTGCGCCCAAAGGCAGTCTATATCTCCACCACAGGCAGGCTTGAACAGCCGCTGGGAAAGTAATAGAAACGATAGGTGCTACGGTTACCCACAGACGTCTATCTTTCCAGTCGGTCCAGAAGTCCCAGTCACCACCAGTCAACATATAGTGAATGTGATAACCGCCCAGAACCGCTGTGAACAGTGTAAAAAGAATCATCCAGTCAAACGTACGGGAAACTTGTACCGCTTCCGCACGAGAACGTACAGCTGATTGAGATGCGCTCATTAGCTTACCTCCTAAAGAATTAAAATTATATTTTTTTAAACTTACCCTTATCCTGCTCTACGCTAAGGTAGAGCAGGAAAGGAGATAGTTTTTTACTTTTACAGATTTGCGATTAAGCTAAATCTTTTTTCAGCAATTTGGTAATTGCAATTACTTCGGTGTTAACAACACCCATTACAGCCAGAGCAGCCCAACCAAAGAATACGAAACCGTAGTGCAGTGGAGCAACGAACAACTCTTCCATAAACCAGAAGGTGTGACCCCACTCGTTCAGACCTACGTTAGGCAGGATCATGAATGGGCCGATAACAGCGATCAGATACATCAAGTGTAGACCTTCATGGTATGTAGGCAATCTTGTTTTTGCATACAGGAATGAAGCTGAACCAGTGATGATATAGATTGGGTATGACAAATAGAACTCGATGATGTGACTTGGAGTAAAGTCAGTATCGCGAACGATAGTTTGGTGCCATGTACCATCTTGTTCGGTGAAGTAAGAAGCACCCCAGTAGATAGCCCAGCCGTAGCAAACCAGCCAAGTCCAGTGGGTAAAATGTCTTCTCAGTTCTTCACGTGGAGTGATAGACAGAACTTTACGATCACGAGTTTTCCAGATGTAACCATTGATACCTGCGAACAACAGAACTTCAACTACCAGTTCGATGTACAGCATGTTCATCCAGTAAGTTTCAAACTCAGGTGCGAATGAGTCCAGACCAGCTGACCAGCCGTAGACGCCTTCGTACCAACGAATGAATGAATAGAATACCAGATAGAGCAAAATGCCCAGAGTCAGGTTTCTTTTGTTTAAAAGCGGTGCTTCTGCAGCATCAGCCTTAACTGATTCAGTTGTAGCAGCCATTTCTACCTCCTAAAAGATTGTCTAAAAATCCCGTTTAATCGGGAGTTCTTTATATTTCCCATGATTAAATCCTTATCACTAATGTAACGTAATATGGACACCCACTTCCTTGAAGGCGTGAGGCAGTCTACCAGTTCGGGAATCCTTGTCAAGATTAATTAGCTATTTTTTTTGGACGACGCGGTTGTTTATCTTGCAGCCCTTGTTTTACAAGGCCTTGACGGTATTTGCATACTGAGATATTGCCCTCTTTTTCAGCCCGATTTTACCGAGCTGATTTGCATTTTTTTAGGCAATTTTCTACCTGCTGCCGAGCAATATTTACCCGCTTTGCTCAGCCGGTCACGCCACTCATCACTGCATTCTTATGGAGTTACCCGGACCAATACCCTCCATCCAACAAAGGTTATTAAAAACCCGGCGTCTGCGACAGGATAATATTAAGGACATCCAGTACGTTAGCCGCGCTCAAATTATCCAGGCAGTCGCTCTGACTTTGCCGTGATCGCTGACAACCTTCCAGTTGACAGGGTACGCAGCCTTGCTCACTTTGACCCTGGACTATATATATATTAGCGCTGTGCTGACTACCCTGAGACACAAACGGCGACTTGTCATCAGCATAGCCGACCGGCCAGGGCGCCCAGACTTTTGGATCGGTAGGGCCGAATATGGCGACGACCGGTATGCCGGTTGCTGCCGCCAAATGGGTAATGCCGGTATCGGGACCAATAAATACCGTAGCCTTTTCTATCAGCCCAGTTAATTGCGCCAGGCTCAGACTGCCGGCCAAATTGAGCACATTAGCGGGCAGCTGTTGCTGCAACGCTGTGAGCATGGCTTGCTCCTGGGCTTGATTGCTGCCGGTCAACACCACCCGTATGCCCCGACTCTGTAAATATTCTGTTACGGCTAACCAACCAGCATCATGCCATTGTTTATAGCGCCACTGCGGCATGATATGCAAAACGGCATATTTGCCCTCCGGCAGCTCAATACTTTGTTCATCTGCCTGTCTGGGGGGCATTAAGACATAACTAGGCGCAATATTGAGCGGCTGACAAAATCTTAAATTTTCCAAAACAGCATGGTTTTGCTGAACATTAAACGCCAGGGCACTATCCAGCAATAATCGCTTCCAGCTGTATTTAGCAGTATTGGCGGCGATAAATCCCATGCTGTACTTGCCGGCTATAAGCGCAGATAACAGGGGTCTGTCACCGGCCTGGGTGGAAATCGCCAGGTCATATTGACGAAATAGGCTGAACAATAAGCCGGCAAAGCTTAAAATATCTTTGCTGACCAGCGGAATCAGCCGGTTGACGTGCCGATTCCCCATCAACATGCCACAATTGGCCGCTGGTAACAGTACATCTATCTCGGCCTCCGGATAAGCCTGCCGCAATGCCCCTATCAATGGCGTGACTAATAAGGTGTCGCCCAAATAGCGCATGGTTATCACCAAAATGCGTTTAGGCTGTATATTGCTAAATTGGCTTGCCGGCATACGGTGGTCTGAACATTATGAAAAATTGCTATTTTAAGGGTATTCCGTGTTGAACAAGCTAGAAAATTCCGCTAAAACCATGACAGATGGAGAAGTCTATAAGCGCCTGATGGGTTTTGTAATGCCTTATTGGCGGATGTTTATCATCAGTACTTGCGGTTTTGGGATTTATGCAGCAACGGAACCGGCGGTGGTGATGATTATTCAACGCATCATCGACAGCTTCAATAATGCCAACCGGGCCGGCATTGAGTTGCTGCCTTTATTATTTATCGGCTTGTTTTTAGTGCGCGGTTTAGGTTCTTTTCTGGGCAACTATTACCTGGCGCGAATTTCCGGCAATGTGATTCATAAATTACGCTGTGAAATCTTTAATCATTACACCCGCCTGTCTGTGCAATATTTCGATAACCAGAATAGTGGTTATATGATTTCACGCATAACCAACAATATCGGCGAGGTAACGCGGGCAACCTCCGATTCTATTCGTGCCTTCGTCCGGGAAGGCTTGACCGCTGTCGGTTTGCTCTGGTATCTGGCTTATACCAACTGGCAATTATCGCTGGTTTTTCTGCTGGTGGCGCCAGTAGTGATTTTGATGGTGCGCTATGTCGGTAAGCGCTTGAAACGTCTGAGCCGGAATATGCAAAATACCGTGGGCAGCTTAACCCACATAACTTCGGAGATGGTGGCCGGCAACCGAATTGTAAAAAGCTTTGGCGGCGAACAATACGAACGGGAGCGTTTTAAGGAAAGCAGCCTGGAAAACCGCAAACAATATCGCAAACTGATTATGACGGTATCGCTGAATAATCCGTTGATGCAGATGGTGATTGCTTTTGCTTTGGCCGGCATGATGTATCTGGCTCTGGTCATTATGAAATCTTCTACGGCCGGTGAGTTTATCGGCTTTTTTACGGCGGCGTTTCTGCTGCCTAAGCCTATCCGGCAGCTAAGTGATGCCAATTCGGAAATTCTGCGCGGCATTGCTGCCGCAGAATCTTTGTTTGAGGTATTGGACGAACCGCTAGAAGTTGATACCGGTGACTTCACCCCTGGCCGCAGTCTGGGTAAACTCGAGTTTCGCAATCTGAGCTTTAGTTATGCCAGCAGTGACAGACCCGCTCTGGACAATATCAACCTAACCATAGAGCCCGGACAAACCGTAGCGCTGGTCGGCGCTTCAGGCGGCGGCAAAAGCACACTGACTAATCTGCTGCCGCGTTTTTACGATTATCAGGACGGCGAAATACTGCTGGACGGCGTGGAATTGAAACATTACAAGCTGGCCGAGTTGCGGAAACAGATTGCACTGGTGACTCAGCACGTAACCTTATTCAATACTTCGGTGGCCAACAATATTGCTTACGGTACGCTGGAAAACGCCACTCGCGAACAGATTATCGAGGCGGCAACCGCTGCTTACGCCATGGACTTTATCGAGCAATTGCCGCAAGGACTGGACACCGACATCGGTGAAAACGGCATCAAATTGTCCGGCGGTCAGCGGCAAAGACTGGCGCTGGCCAGGGCTTTATTAAAAGACGCGCCGATTTTGATTCTGGATGAAGCCACTTCCGCGCTGGATACCGAATCCGAACGCTATATTCAGGCAGCCCTGAACCGGGTTATGCAGGGTAGAACCACACTGGTGGTAGCACATCGGCTATCCACCATCGAAAATGCCGATGTGATTCTGGTGATAGACAAAGGCCGAATTATCGAACAAGGTACTCATCAGGAGCTGCTGGCAAAAAATAGTGCTTATGCCCGACTGCATAAAATGCAGTTTCAGGATTCTGCCGACTAACGCCTAAATTGAGTTTTATGGCGTTGGGCGGCGCTGGTAAAGAGCATAGCTAACCTGTCCAGCCACTTTGTGCTTAAGTAAACGCCAGTTGTCCGGTAAATCCGGCAACTCTAACTGGCGTTCGGCCTCGATATAAATTTTGGCATAGTCAGTTAACCAGCCCTGATTTTCCAGCAGTTGACAACCTGGCGCCACCAAACTTTGGCCGAAGGGTGGATCGAGAAACACCAAATCAAACTTTTCTGGCGGTGATTTTTTTAAAAATCGCCCGGCATCATCCTGAACGACCTCAATTTTTTTAGCGGCAAGTAATGCTGTGTTTTCCCGTAATTTACGGCAGATTTCCGGATTGGTTTCGACCAGCGCCACCCAAGCAGCCCCGCGCGAGGCCGCTTCAAAACCAAGTGCGCCGCTGCCGGCGTATAAATCCAGGCAGCGACTCCCCGGCACATCGGTTTGCAACCAATTAAATAAGGTTTCCCTGACCCGATCTGGAGTGGGTCTAAGACCGGGAGCATCGGTGAAACCGATCTGCCGGCTGCGCCATTCACCACCGATGATACGTACTTTATTAGCCAAATTACTTACCACCAACGCTGACAGTTTGAAACAACTCCGGACGCACTCGACGCTGGAAAGCATCTTTAACATCAGCGGCGCTGACCGCATCGACTTTATTTTGAAATACTTCCAGATAATCCAACGGCTGCTGATAAAAACCAATCATGGTGACATAATCAGTGAGCTTACTGTTGGTATCGATACGCATGGCAAAACCGCCGGTAATATTTTGCTTGGCAGACTGCAATTCCTTATCACTGGGGCCTTTGGCAATAAAATCGGCCAATGTGGCATTCATAACCTGTATGGCTTGTTCGGTTTGGTCATTACGGGTTTGCAAGCCCATAGTGAACGGGCCGGGTCGATATAAAGGTATAAATTGACTGGAAGCAGTATATGCCAAACCGCGCTTTTCTCGCACTTCATCAAACAATTTGGATACCAGGTTGCCACCGCCCAAAATGTGATTACCCACATATAAAGAGAAATAATCCGGATCTTTACGGTAGGTGCCAGGCATCCCGGACAGCACATGGGTTTGGGTAGAAGGAAAGTCGATGTGTTGCTGGCTGGCCTGCTCCGGTAGTTTTACTTGCGGAATTTCCACTGGCTTTGCCCCTGTCGGTAAACCATCCATCAAGTGCTGGGCAAGTTGCTCGGCTTGCTGATGATTCAAATCCCCGACGATCACCACAATAGCATTGGCCGCTACATAATATTGGGAATAAAAAGCTTTCAGGGTATCGGCGCTAAATCCTGTAACCGTTTGCAGTGTTCCTTCCTCCGGATGCGCATAGGGGTGATCCTGATACAGCGCTTTATGGTAGGCGATGCTGGCAATAGCCCCCGGCGATTCTTCGCGTTGCTTCAACCCGGCCAAAGTCAGATTTTTTTCGCGCTGAAAATCGCTATCGTTGAAAGCAGGCTTAGTCAGCACCTGCTGAAAAGTGGCCAGGGCTTTATCGAACAAGGCTGTTTCAGTTAGACTACGTAAAGACAGCCAGGCCATATCTTCGGAAACACCGGTAGAGAATGTGGCGCCAACCGATTCAAATCGATTGGCAATATCATCGGCACTCCAGGTGCCAGAGCTGTTACCGAGCATGGCGCTGGTCAACGCCGCCACACCAAACTGACTCTCATCACGAGCGCTGCCGGCATCAAAACTGACCCGAATATCGACCATCGGCAAGGTGCTGGTGTTGACATAATAAACTCTCGCCCCTTGAGTGGTTTGCCAGTGTTCAATTTTTACCGTCGCGAAACCAGTCTGACTGAGAACGAGCAGCAATAGCCCAATTAAATTAAAACGCATGATGAACTCCTGACAATCTGGCTGGTTTTTTGGACTCGACTATGGGTTGTGGATCAAGATAGGCTACCGTCAGGTTATCGTCCTGCAGATATTTGCGTGCCACTTCCCGCACCTGTTCGGCAGTGACCTGATGAATTTTATCGACATATTCATCGGCTTTTTGCCAACCTAATCCCACGGTTTCCAACAAACCCAGCTCCATGGCCTGATAGAAATTGGAGTCTTTTTGATACACGTCTTTAGCCAAAACCTGGGCTTTGATGCGTTGTAGCTCCTCGGCACTAACCAGTTCAGTTTGTAATTGTAGTACTTCTTCTTTTAACGCATATTCCAGTTCATAGACGTTATGTCCTTCGGCCGGCGTGGCTTCCAAACTAAACAATTCCGGCAGGCGGCTAGTCAGTTGATAACCAGCCCCGGCTGAAACGGCGATTTCCTTGCCTCTAACCAGGCGAGTTGGTAATCGTGCACTATTACCGCCATCCAGAATACCGGCCAGCACTTCCAGAGCGTAGGCTTCCGCTTCGGGCTGAGCGGTTTTCAGGACAGGCACTTTGTATCCCAGGACAATATAGGGCAACTTGGCTGGTGCTTTAACGCTGAGTTTCTTGACGCCCTGCTGTGGAATTTCTTCCTGCGGTTTTATCGGTTTGATAACACTGGGCTGCAAACCGGCAAAATAGTGTTCGGCCAGACTGATCACCTGAGCGGCATCAACATCACCGACTACCACCAGTGTGGCGTTATTGGGCGCATACCATTGCTGATACCAGGCTTGTAAATCTTCTATCTGGTAGTTGGCAATATCAGTAGGCCATCCGATAATCGGATTTTTATAGGGGCTATTGGCAAAAGCAACAGCATTGAACTGTTCCTGAGTTTTAGCGCGCGGCTGGTCATCGGTGCGCATGCGCCGTTCTTCGGTAACAACTTGTAATTCCTTAACCAGTTCTTCAGCTTTTAGATCCAGATTACGCATGCGATCAGCTTCCAGCTTGAAACTGATTTCCAGACGGGATTTTTCCATCGTCTGAAAATAAGCGGTATAGTCATTTCCGGTAAAAGCATTTTCCTGACCACCGTTTTCGGCGATGATGCGGGAAAATTCTCCGGCCGGATATTGTTTGGTGCCTTTGAACATCATATGTTCCAGCATATGAGAAATACCGGTGATACCGCCGGGTTCATAACTGGCACCAACCTTGTACCAGACCTGAGAAACCACCACGGGTGCGCGGTGATCTTCCTTGACCAGAATTTTCAAGCCGTTGCCGAATACATGTTCATATACCTGGACAGGATTAGCCTGAACACTGATAAAAGGGCAAAATAGCAGCAGTG
Source organism: Methylomonas paludis (assembly GCF_018734325.1). Lineage (NCBI taxonomy): Bacteria > Pseudomonadati > Pseudomonadota > Gammaproteobacteria > Methylococcales > Methylococcaceae > Methylomonas > Methylomonas paludis. The sequence goes on from NZ_CP073754.1 coordinate 3,322,648, forward strand.
CTGCGAGCCTAAATTTCATACATCCCTCGTTATTAGCAAAAATGAAAGCCTGAGACGATTTCAATTATCAAAGGTTCACTGTTATTCTAATACGATTAAAGCCTTTCAACCTATTCGGAAGCGAATGACAAATAAACCGGACCCACATTCCTGGAAAAATTATTTAGCACTCTGCAAACCCAGAGTGGTAGCCCTGATCATCTTCACCGCGATGGTAGGCATGTTTCTGGCCGTACCCGGCATGCCACCGCCAGACCTGCTGATTTATGCCACGTTGGGCATCGGCCTGGCCGCAGCTTCGGCGGCAGCCATCAATCATTTTATTGATCGCAAGGCTGACGCTGAGATGGCGCGCACCAAATACCGGCCTTTGCCGATGGGCGAACTCAGTGCTTGGCATGTACTGACATTTGCCGGCAGTATAGGTTTGATCGCCATGCTGATCTTGATTTTTCTGGTCAATACCTTAACAGCGTTTTTGACCTTTTTGTCTTTGATCGGCTACGCTATTGTTTATACGGTTTATCTGAAAAAAATGACCCCGCAAAACATCGTGATAGGTGGCGCGGCTGGAGCAGCCCCACCACTGTTGGGTTGGACTGCGATTACCGGTAGCGTTCATCCCCATGCTTTGCTGCTGTTTTTGATCATTTTTGTCTGGACACCGCCACATTTCTGGGCGTTGGCCATTGCCAAACGTGAGGAATATGCCAAGGTGGATATTCCCATGCTGCCGGTGACTCATGGCGTGGCATTTACCCGACTGCAAATCCTGCTGTACACTATTTTATTGTTGATCAGCACTTTGCTACCTTATCTGACCGGGATGAGCAATTTGATTTATCTGGTGTCGGCGGTGTTATTAGGGCTGGGTTTTATCTATTACGCCGTGCAAATGATGCGTAAAAAAGACAATAAGACCGCGATGCGCACTTTTGCTTACTCCATTATTTATTTGATGCTGATTTTTGCTGCATTATTGATTGATCATTATTTTCCCGTTTATTTATCATGAGCTTGCTCACCCCTGAACATCCATTTGCCGAATTTATCAAAATCCTGGGCAAAGGCAAGAAAGGCTCACGACCACTAAGCCAGGACGAGGCCTATCGGGCCATGCAGATGATATTGGCCAATCAGGTGCTGCCTATCCAATTAGGCGCATTTTTGATGCTGATGCGGATTAAAGAAGAAACCTGCGAGGAATTGGCCGGCTTTGTCCAAGCCGCCAAGGAAAGTCTGGCCTATAGCGCACCTCCGCTGAGCGCCGACCTGGACTGGTCGTCTTATGCCGGCAAACGCCGTCATCCGCCTTGGTTTATCCTAACCACCTTGCTGCTGGCTAATCACGGTATCAAAGTGTTCATGCACGGTGCGGGTGGCCATACCCAGGGCCGGCTGTATACGGAAAATGTGCTACAGGCGTTGGGCATCAGTCCGGTCAGATCGCTGACAGAAGCTGAACAGCAATTACAGGAACGGAATTTCAGTTATTTGTCGCTGGAATACATTTGCCCGATGCTGTACGACATGATTAATCTGCGGCCGGTGATGGGTTTGCGCTCACCAGTGCATACCCTGGTCAGATTACTGAATCCGCTGGATGCTGCCTGCAGTATTCAGGGAATTTTTCATCCCAGTTACCGGCAGGTGCATCAAAAAGCCGCACTGTTGTTAAATCAGCCCAATATGGCAGTATTGAAAGGCGAAGGCGGCGAAACCGAACGAAACCCTGATGTGGAATGTCTGGTGCAAAGTGTGAGTAATGGCGAACTGAGCGATGAGGTGTGGCCGGCGTTTTTTGAGCGGAGGCATATGAAGGAAGAGCTAGAGCCGGAACTGCTGAGACAGCTGTGGCGCGGTGAACTAAATGACGAATATGCCGTGGCCTCAGTCACCGGTACCGCAGCGATTGCCTTGAAGCTACTTGGACGGGCGAACGATCAGTTTGATGCACAGGCTTTGGCGGAGCAGTTTTGGGCTGAACGAGATAAGGGGATATTTTAGATGTTGGCTGGAAGGCCCATGTAAAACGGAATTTGCCCCCAGCTCTGCCGGGGAGACAGCCAAAGTTTGACATTTATTGATTTCAATTCCGCCGAAATATAGCGTGTCGCAAGTGATTGGATTTATCAAAGGTAAAAGTCCAATCCATCTTGCGCGAGTTAGAAAGCTCGTTCACCACATTGAACGGTTCACAACTAAGCTGTTTCAAACCAGTAAGCTACCACCAGACCTAGATATACCGCCAACCCAAACCAGTTATTATTTAAAAAGGCTTTAAAACAATCCGGTTTTTGATAATGAAAAATCAGTTTCTGCTGATATATTGCCAGGCCGGCAGCAACAGTTAAACCAATATAGTAAGGCCAAGCCAAATTCAGCATATCACCTATGCTGATTAATAAGCCCAGGATAATGAGCTGCAGGATGGCGGTGATTTCTCTAACCCGTTTACCGAACAGGATGGCGGTGGATTTAACACCAATTTTCAAATCATCCTCGATATCCACCATGGCATACATGGTGTCGTAGACCAAGGCCCACAACAATACCGCCAGATACAGCAGCCAGCCCGGCAAGGGAATTTGATTGGTTTGGGCCGCAAAAGCCATGGGCACGGCAAAACCAAAGGCCATGCCCAAATAAGCCTGAGGTAGATGAGTATAGCGTTTCATAAATGGATAACTGGCCGCCAGAAATGCGCCGATAAAAGACAGGGCAATGGTGTACCAATTCAGCAGTAACACAAGGGCGAAAGCAGTTAAACATAATACTGCAAACACCAGCAACGCTTCTTTGGGCTTTACCCGACCGGCGGCAATTGGCCGCTGTTGGGTACGAGCCACATGCGGATCAAAATCCTTGTCAGCGTAATCGTTAATCACGCAACCTGCGGCACGCATTAAAACCACACCTGCACAGAACACGCCTAACACCAGCAAATCCGGCTTGCCGGCACTGGCTATCCATAAGGCCCAGAGAGTGGGCCAAAGCAAAATAAAAATACCGATGGGCTTATCGAAACGCGCCAACAGCCAATATTGCTGCAATCTGTCAATAATTCTATGCATCATAGCGGCCTGCGTTGTATTTGAATGGTCTGGATGCCCCGGTGGTGGGATGAGCTGCCACAAAAGCCGGAATTTTTACTTCTCCATAATGAATCTCAACCACTTTTTTATCGGAAACTGAGGCGAAACTGTGCCAATAACGATACTGCGTCAGATTTCCTATTATTTGTACGGGAGCGGGTGAGTAATTGGGTAAGTGCATAGCTTAGCTGCCGTTTATTGATGTCAGATGCTATTATACCGGCTTGTTAAGCCCGTCAGGTGAGGAAACCATGAGTCAAAAAATCTATCATAACCCGCGTTGCAGTAAATCTCGTGACACCTTAAAGCTGCTAGAGGCACACGGCATTAAGCCGGAAATTATCGAATATTTGAAAATACCGTTCACGGCAGCAGAATTACAGGAAATTTTGCACAAACTGGGGATGAAACCGCGTGAGCTGATGCGCACTAAAGAACCCGAATACCGCGAAAACATTTTGGACGACGAATCTTTGAGCGACGATGAATTAATCGCGGCGATGATACGGATGCCAAAACTGATTGAAAGACCGATTGTGGTACTTGGTGACAAAGCGGTTGTTGGCCGCCCCCCTGAAAATGTGCTGAAAATTATATGAGCGTCAAGATTCTGATTGTTTATTACAGCCGGAACGGCAGTACCCTGAAAATGGCCCAACAGATAGGCCGGGGCGTTGCGTCGGTTGCCGGGGCAGAAGCGATTTTACGCACAGTCCCCGAAGTTTCCACAGTGTGCGAAAAAGTGGCCGACACTATCCCGGAATCGGGCGCAACTTATGTCAGTTTAGCCGATCTGGAAAGCTGTGATGGTTTGGCGCTGGGTAGCCCTACTCATTTCGGCAATATGGCCGCACCCTTAAAGCACTTTATCGATAGCACCGGCAGCATGTGGTTTGCCGGCAGCTTGTCCGGCAAACCGGCCGGTGTGTTTACGTCTACCGGCAGTATGCACGGTGGACAGGAGACCACCCTGCTGTCGATGATGTTGCCGTTGATGCATCACGGTATGTTAATTACCAGCTTACCAAGTAATGAGATTGCTTTGCGGGAAACCTCCAGCGGCGGCACGCCTTATGGACCCAGCCATCGCGCCGAAACAGACAGTGCTGAGTTAAGTGAGCACGAAAAAAGACTGTGCTGGGTTTTGGGTGTCAGACTGGCAAACATTGCCCAGGCTTTACAAGCGGCCAAGGAATAGGCGCGAAATATGGTTAAATTCGCTAGACCAAGATGAAGGCGCCTCCCGATTGGCGGATTTGTGTCGCAATACTGCTAATTATTGCCACAAAAGCTTGATCAGTTGGTTGCAGCGTTAAAAAAGCCCAAATAAATCATGATGTTCATAAATGGCATAATATATATATGGTTAATATCCAAATTATAGCCTATGAATTATCTATGTCTCTAAATATTGAAAATTGTGATTGCCGTTATTTTGTCACCTATAGTGGCGTGAAATTGCCTTTGAAACTGGTCAACCCTTTGTCGGCCGAAGATCGACAAAACCGTAATACCTTTTTCCGCGCCTATTTTGATACCGAACAGCGCTTACAGTTATGCCAGAAATTGGTATACGGCGAGGTTGAACTGGAACATCGCTATCGCTATTACCCAAGCGGTGTCTTGCAGCAGGCGGAAATTACCGATGTGGATGGCGAACTGACCGTACTGGATTTTGCTGATGGCTAAGACTAGTGGTTGACCGATGAGATTAAGGATGTACCGATTTCAGCAGATGCGTGGTTCGTAATTGATGCGCTTCACTGTGTTCAGCTTATCCTATGTCCTATTCGTCAACACATAGTTGGCGTGCTACTAGCCAGCTACCAGCGGCATGCATTACCTTGGGTTTAAATCTGTTTGACATTGATATTTAAGGTTTGGATGCGATAGGCAATTTGCCTGGGCGTCATATCCAGCAGGCGCGCGGCCTTGGCTTGCACCCAGCCGCTTTGCTCCAGAGCAGCGATTACCCGTTCGCGTTCATCCATATTTTCATCGTGCAAATCGACATGTTTGACTGCGTAGGTATTGCGACTAATACCGATCTCGCTTTCCAAACCGGTGCTGGCAATGACTTCACGATCGATAATACCTTCTGCGCTCATGATGGCAGCACGTTCCAGGCGGTTTTCCAATTCGCGAACATTACCCGGCCAGTCGTGTTTCATTAGAATACGAATCGCACTTTCCTTGATTTCCAGCGCCCGACCACCCTGCTGTTTGGAAATGCGGTTTAACAGGAAAGCGGCTAATTCCGGGATATCTTCTATACGCTCGCGCAGTGGCGGCATATTGATGGGCATGACATTCAGGCGATAATATAAATCTTCACGAAAATTGCCTTCGGCCACTTCCTGCTCCAAATTGCGATTGGTAGCAGCGATAATTCGCACATTAACTTTCAGTGTTCTGACACCACCGACCCGCTCAAATTCGCCTTCCTGTAAAACCCGCAGCAGTTTGGCCTGAAATGATGCAGAAATTTCGCCGATTTCGTCCAAAAACAGGGTGCCATTATCAGCCAGTTCGAAACGGCCTTTACGCTGACCGATGGCGCCACTGAACGCACCTTTTTCATGACCAAATAATTCGGATTCCAGCAAGGTATCGGGTAATGCGGCACAATTCAATTTCAGAAACGGACCATTGGCACATGCAGAATTGAAATGAATAGAACTGGCTACAACTTCTTTACCAGTACCGGATTCGCCGCGTATCAAAACAGTGGTATGCCATTTGGCCACCTGGCGGATGATATCAAAAACTTTTAACATAGGTTCGGAATGACCAATGATGTTTTCAAACCGATAGTTTTTCACCAGTGTCTGCTTGAGATAATCGCGCTCACTGGCCAATTCGTGTTGTTTACGCTCCATGACGCGGAGCATATTGACGCTGTGGGCAATTAAATTGGCCACCATCTCCATAAATCGGGCCCGCTCACCCAGAAATTTGGCATTGCAGGGTTGCGCCGCCAAAATGCCGACGACTTCACCTTGTTCTATAGCCAAAGGTGAACCTATAAAAGGCAAGTCGGGATTGTAAACCCCTAATCTACTCAGAAAACGCGGTTCGTCAGCAATCCGTTCCACGACAATGGTACTGCCTTCATCCAGTATCGCCCCCACCAAACCCTCTCCCGGTTGGTAGCGAATACTGCGATCAATACCATCCCCGTATATTTCGCAAATGCTCATGCTGTCATCATCCACATCTCGCAGGGTAATCATGCCAAAATGCAAACCCGAACGTTTATGCAAAATTTCCAGAATACCCTTGAGCTTGCTGCGTAAATCGTGCGTGCTGTTTAGCAGTTGACTGACCAGAAACAGGGTATCCAGTTCGGACTCCACCATCAGCAAGCGTTCACTCATGCCCGTTCACCGTGCTGATCTTTTTAGGGCAAACCGGAAAACTCAGCTCGAAACAGCAACCATTTTTGTAATCCGGATTAATGGCTATCATCGCGTTATGCTGATTGGCAATTTCCTTGACCATGACCAAGCCCATGCCGGCTTTTACCCCACCCATACTATGAGTAGTAAAAAACGGTTCAAATACTTTGCTGTGTTGATTGAGCGGGATTCCTGGCCCGGTATCGGCAATTGAAACCCGCACCCAGCCGTTTTCGGACGAGGTGGTAATTTTGATCAAACGCTCTCGATTGCCGCCGGGGCGATTAAGGGCATTGACAGCATTATCGATTAATTGTTTGAACATCATTCTTAACTTGTTAGCTGAACCCAAAATTGAAGGTAATACCGGATTTGGCAACCAGTCGACCACCACACCATTGGCCAGAAATTTTGTACTGTTCAATAGCATCACTTCGTGCAAAAGCTGATTAAGATTAACGGGGACCACTGCCGATTCGGGGATTTCCGGGACACAACGCTGCAAGGTCTCCAGGGTCTCTGCACCCATCAGTTGAACTTGCCCGAGCAAATCCTTGAGGGGTTTATTCTGGGTGTCGTTGCGTTGCGCCATGATCTGAATAGCGGCATTAATCTGATTTAAAGGCTGACGGATTTGGTGCATGGCACCCAATAAGGTTTCACGAATACTGCGAATATGTTCCTCTTCCGCCAATATGGTTCGCAAGGTCTGCAAATGCAGATTTTCTTGCTGACGGCGTTGCTGGCTGATGTCATTGATACTGAGCAGCAGATAGTTATTAGATTGTTTGACAAAGAAATTATCGGCACAGGTATCGCTTTCGATAAACCAGTTACCTGAACAGGAAAACCAGCGAGTACCACGTCGGCCTACGCCTTCTACCCTGATTTCATGGTTGGTAAAGCCGGGTTTTCGATCCGGAATATCCCAAAAATTGCCTAAATCCTGCGCCAGCGCATCCAGAAAAAACAGGGCGGGTTCACTTTTATCCAACTCGCTAATCAGCATTTTATACATCTGATTATCCAGCACGACTTTTTTGTTTTCATCCAGTACCGCCATGGCCACCGGCGAAGCATTGATCACCGACTCTATCAATTGCTTCTGATTACCGACCTGCTGTTCAGCATAATGCGCCTGGGTAACATCACGATGCATACCGATATAGTGGCTGATGGCACCGCGATCATCCAACATAGGGGCGATAGTCAGATCGGCCAGATAGCGTTGCCCCATTTTTTTGCGGTTGACCAGTTGACCATGCCAAACTTGCTTTCTAGAAATGGTATGCCACAAATCATAGTAAACCTGACGCGGCGTGGATTTATCAGATAATTTTGACTCGTTGGCTCCCAGAATTTCCGAGGCTTTATAGCCGGTAACACTGGTAAACGCATCGTTGATATAAAGTATATTGGCCTTTTTATCGGTAATGGAAATGGCAACAGGTGCTTGCTCTACGGCTTCAACAAATAAAGAAAAAGGCAAATTGCTCATCAGTTTTGTATGTTTTTGGGTTGAAGCGACTGCCACCATGCTTTCTGCGGTATTAGCCGAAGTTAACTGCTTGGCCGTTTCCAGAGTGATTTGGCTATGCAGATATTCAGGGGTCGATTTAGTCATGGCCTTTATTTCGGTAAGAATCGTGTTGTTATCTTACATGCAATTTAAACGCCATAATTCTTATTGTATTTTGCCGGATACTATTTAAATAACGCCAAAACCTTGACCTCCTGCGGATGGGATACACAATTTTAGAAATTGTTCCCTTTGACATAGATAACAGCGACAAGAGCAGTACAACTACTATTATTAACCCATTCATTTCCCGGTTTTAGAGCAACACTAACGGGTCGTTTTAGACTCGTGTCGGAATAGTTTGGCACATATTTCTCAAAACGCACCAGCTAATCTGCGTATTTTTATGACCCGGACCGGTTAATCGACACACATTGTAAGATTTGCGACATTTTTTTAGCTACAGGTATGGATCTGTGTTTTTTAGCACAGGATAAACCGCACCATTTGTAGACTTTTATGCACTAAATCGGCATTTACTCCCGCCTGTAAGGCATTGGCATAAATGATGCTGTTCTGTTAGCAAATTACCGGATTTATGGCTATGAGCGAATATTTACTATTAATTTTGGGTACGGCACTGGTCAACAATGTGGTTCTGGTCAAGTTTTTGGGCCTATGCCCGTTCATGGGGGTGTCAAATAAACTGGACACCGCGCTAGGCATGGGTTTGGCAACCACTTTTGTTTTGACTCTGGCCTCGGCGGCAAGCTGGGTATTGGAGCATCATTTGCTGATACCTTTTGACATTGGTTTTTTGCGAGTTTTGGGGTTTATTCTGGTAATTGCTGCCGTTGTGCAATTTACCGAAATGGTTATCCATAAAACCAGCCCGGTACTCTATCAGGTACTGGGGATTTTTTTGCCGCTGATTACCACGAATTGTGCCGTATTAGGAGTAGCCTTACTCAACATTCAGGAAAAATATAATTTCATCCAAAGCTTGTTGTTCGGCTTTGGATCAGCTTTGGGCTTTACTCTGGTGATGGTGCTCTTTGCCGGACTGCGTGAACGATTGGCGCTCATGGCAGTACCGGCACTTTTTTCGGGAACGCCGATAGCCTTTATCACTGCCGGTATTTTGTCGCTGGCGTTTATGGGATTCGCAGGGCTTTACAGCAAATAAGAGGCACATTATGTACGTTCTATCTGCCATCGTGATTTTAACTGCATTGGGCTTGTTATTGGGCCTTAGTCTGGGAATCGCCGCCAAATACCTGAAAGTGGAATCCGATCCACTGGTAGAGCAGATTGAAGCTTTGATGCCGGGTTCGCAATGCGGTCAATGCGGTTTTCCCGGCTGCCGCCCGGCAGCAGAAGCCCTTGTATCCGGCAGCGCCGCAGTGACACTGTGTCCTCCGGGCGGTACTGCGCTGATCGAACAATTGGCTAAACTATTGGGTGTTGAGGTTGATTTAAGCAATGCCCAAGACCAAGAGCCTATGGTGGCCAGAGTTAGTGAAGAAACCTGTACCGGCTGTACCCGCTGCTTCAAGGTATGCCCTACCGATGCTATCGTCGGTGCTCCCAAACAGATACATGCTGTGGTTGCTGATGCTTGTATCGGTTGTCAAAAATGCGTGGAGGTCTGTCCAACTGAATGCTTGCAGATGCATCCGATTGAAGTGACTTTACGTAACTGGCGCTGGCCCAAACCTATGGCGGCCTAAGGGAGTTTATTGATGCTGGCATTTTTAGAAAATCCAAGATTGCGGGGAGGCATTCATGTTGAAGAACATAAACAGCCCACTACCGACAAACCGATAGCCACCCATTTTCCACTACCGAAAAAGCTGTATATTCCGGTACAGCAGCATGTAGGAAAACCGGCCGAACCGGTGGTCAAAGTCGGCGAAAAAGTTCTGAAGGGGCAGTTGCTGGCTTATAGCCAAGGCACCATTTCAGCACCAGTACACGCACCAACATCGGGCACAATTATCGATGTCAAAGACTTTCCGGCTCCTCACCCATCGGCTTTGCCGGTGCGTACTGTGGTATTGGAAAGTGATGGCCTGGAGGAATGGCAAACTGCGTTTGTGGCAGAGGACCCTTTTCGACTTGATCCAGAAGAAATCTGTATGCGGGTTGGTGGTGCAGGAGTGGTTGGTTTGGGCGGTGCGGTATTCCCTTCTGCCGTCAAGCTGAATCTGGGCCGAAAAAATCAAATTCACACGCTGTTGATTAATGCCGGCGAATGTGAGCCTTATCTGACTTGCGATGACCGCATGATGCAGGAGCGTGCCGCAGAAATTGTTACCGGTATCCGCCTGATGCTGCGCGGGATGCAGGCACTTAAAGCCATCATCGGTATCGAAGACAATAAATCTGCCGCATTTCAAGCCATGCAAACAGCCTGCCGTGAATATGCCGAGATTAGTGTAGAACAGGTTCCTACCCGTTATCCGATGGGTTGGGACCGGCAAATGCTACGTTATCTGACTGGCCTGGAAATCCCGGCAGATGGCAGAGCCACCGATATTGGCGTGGTGGTACACAATGTTTCGACTGCCTATGCTGTGTATCAGGCCGTATGCCTGGGTCAGCCTTTGATTAGCCGGGTAGTCACTGTTTCCGGTGCAGCTGTTACTAATCCTAGTAATGTGGAAGTACCTATCGGTACCTTAATGTCGGAAGTATTGGCATTTTGCGGGGTAGATAAAACCAAAGTAGCCCGTTTGGTGATGGGCGGACCGATGATGGGCGATGCATTACCTCATGCCGAAGTCCCGGTAGTTAAAGCTTGTAACGGGATTTTGGCCCTGTCTCAAGCCGAGATTGAGGAAGCGCCGACTCAGGCCTGTATTCGCTGTTCCAGTTGCGTATCGGTATGTCCGGTTGGCTTGCTACCATTGGAAATGGCCAGCCGGATTCGTGCTAATCAACTGGAAGCAGCAGTAGATCTGGGATTGAAAGATTGTATCAGCTGCGGCAGTTGCTCTTATATCTGTCCATCTAATATTCCTCTGGTGCATTATTTTAAATTTGCCTCCGGGGAATTGGTAAAGCGCCAGCAAGCCGAGCATAAAAGCGAACAGACCAAGCGCCTGATCAATGAGCGCAGCCAGCGTATGGAGCGGATTCGACTGGAAAATGAAGCTGAAGCCCTACGCGCCCAGGAGGCACGTGCCGCCCGCTTGGCTGCCCAAAAAGCCGCGCAACAAGCTAAGGAGGAATCAGTATGAGCAATAAATTAATTAGCGGCCCTCATGTGGTGGCCAGCCGCCGGGTTGATCAGATCATGCGGCAGGTAATCATCGCTTTATTACCGGCAGTTGCCTGGGGTATTTTTTTATTTGGCTGGCCGGCTTTATTTCTGCTGCTGGTTACCGTGATATCGACCATTGGTTTTGAAGCTGCTTGCCTGAAATTAAAAGGTGTGAAAACCGGGTTTTATTTACGCGATGGTTCGGCAATATTGACCGGCTTACTGATCGCCATGAGTTTACCTCCCTGGGCGCCGTGGTGGATAGGTGTTTGCGGTGCCGGCATTGCCATCGTATTAGGTAAACAGGTTTATGGCGGTCTGGGACAAAATTTGTTTAATCCGGCCATGCTGGCCAGGGTGGCTTTACTGATCTCATTTCCCATAGAAATGACCAGTTGGGCCAATGTTACGCCGCTGTTTACCGGGCCCGGCCTGATCGACAGTTTTAGCCTGACTTTTTCCGGCCTGGAAAATGCTGACGCTGTCACTGGTGCGACAACCCTGGGTTTAGTAAAAACCGGCTTTTCACAGAATCAGACCTTACCAAGAATTTTGTCGGATTACTCCGGATTTCTGGCTTTTATTGGCTGGGAGCGCGGCAGTCTGGGCGAAACATCAACGTTGTTAATCCTGATCGGTGGCATCGGCTTACTGCGCCAAGGCATTATTAACTGGCATATACCTGCGTCCTTATTGGCAACGCTGTTTGTACTGGCCAGTGTCTTCCATTTATTGGACAGTACTCATTACCTCAGCCCTTGGGCACATCTGAATTCCGGTGCAGTTATGCTGGTCGCATTTTTTATTGCCACAGATTATGTGACCTGCCCGAATACTCCGCTGGGACAATTGCTGTTTGGCTTAGGCTGCGGCTTACTGATTTTTGTGATTCGCTCCTGGGGAGGCTATCCAGAAGGCACCGGCTTTGCGATATTGCTGATGAACTCGGTCACACCGCTTATCGATCACTATATCAAACCGCGCATCTATGGCCGCTACCGTAACGGCAAGCCGCTCGACATTTCCAATACTTGAGGCCGGTGATGAATTCAACTTCTGACAGTAAACAAATGGCTAACAAGGCCAGATTATGGCTGGAGCGGACCAAACAACAATTAGTCATCTGGTTGGAACCCACACATCTGGAACAGTTACGACCTAAACTTGAGTTTCAGACCGGGGTACTGGCTGGTTTTGCTTTACTGGCTGCGATTCTACTGGGTTTGGCGGATTTAGCCACTCGTGGGGTGATTGAGCTACGCCTGCAGGAAGATTTGCAAGCCAATCTGGAACAAGTGGTGCCGCCCTCATTGCACGACAATAATTTGTTGACTGATAGTGTGTTGATCAATTCTGCCGATGCTAAACTGGGCACCGAACAAACTGAAGTGTATTTAGCCAAAAAACAGGGTGAAATCAGTGCGGTTTGTTTTAAATTTGTGGCACCGGACGGCTATGCCGGACCTATCAGTCTGGTGATGGGTATTGCTAAAAACGGGGAAATTTTAGGCGTGCGGGTCATCTCCCATGTAGAAACACCTGGTTTGGGTGACAAGATAGAAATTAGCAAATCCAAATGGATATTGAGCTTTAATGGTAAGTCGCTGGATAATCTGACTTTGGAGCAGTGGTCAGTGAAAAAAGACGGTGGTGTTTTCGACCAATTTAGCGGTGCGACCATTACCCCGCGTAAAGTAGTTCAGGCGATTAAGCGCGGCCTGGATTTTTACCAGCAGCATCAGGCAGAAATTTTGGCCGACTCTCCTTAACCTATGGGCTTGATGACGAGATTTATCGAGATATAAATATGAATCCATCCATTTTATTTTCAGCTCCTTACCGCAAAATTGCCCGTGATGGTTTATGGGACAATAATGTGGTACTTACCCAAAACTTGGCTTTGTGCCCTTTGCTGGCTGTCACCGGTACCGCTACCAACGGCTTGGGCATGGGACTGGCCACTATGGTGGTGATGGTGGCGGCCAGTGCTGCCGTCTCTGTGAGCCGACACTTGATTCCTGCCGAAATTCGCATTCCCATTTTTGTGCTGTTGATTGCGGCGCTGGTTACGCTGGTGGATATTTTTCTAAATGCCTGGATGCATGAATTACATAAGGTTTTAGGTCTGTTTATTCCCTTAATTGTGACCAATTGTGTGATTCTGGGCCGAGCTGAAGCCTTTGCCTCCAAACAAGCAGTTATGCCTTCCATGTGGGATGGATTGATGATGGGTGCCGGCTTTACCCTTACTATGGTGATTTTGGGTGCCGCCAGAGAAATTACTTCCCAAGGCACATTATTTGCCAATGCCTCAGTTTTGCTGGGAGAAGGCTTTCAATTTTTGGAAACTATTATCATCCACGATTACAAAGGCTTCCTACTCACGGCCTTACCACCGGGTGGTTTTATTATGCTGGGCTTCATGGTGGCAGCCAAACGCTTGCTGGAACTAAAGTTCAAGAAAAAAACCCAGGCTCCCCTTGCCAATTTAAACGATAGTATATTGGAGGGTGGCGAATTATGAATGTTGGTGTGTGTTATGCACAGGCTGACCGGCAAATCTGGCTAAAAATTGATGTGCCGGAAAACAGCACTATTGTGGAAGTGGTACATATATCGGGCATTCTGGATCAGTATCCGGAAATTGATCTGGAAACTCAAAAAGTCGGTATTTTTGGTAAAATTTCCAAACTCGATACTGTAGTCAAGGATGGTGATCGCGTGGAGATTTACCGGAAAATCACTGCCGACCCGCAACAGGTAGAGCGGCGGCGGGCGACCTGATCTGCTCATATGGCAGGTGCAAGGGCGACTCTTATCAAAGTATCTTGCTTGAAAGACCAAATAGCTTATAGTGGCTATCTGTAACGCTCACTCCTTGCCGTTTGGCCAAATCTCATGAAAATACTGCTACAACTCGTGTTGTTAACTGTGCTATCAACCAATATCCGCGCCGAAACCATAGGCTGTGTGACTACCGCCTGGAAATTACTGGGCGCTAATCATCAGGTTTGTGTAGATGCATTTTCCGACCCCAAGATCAATGGTGTAACCTGTCATGTAAGTCAGGCCAGAACCGGCGGCATTTCCGGCTCCTTAGGCCTGGCTCAGGACCCGGCCCAGTTTTCCCTGGCCTGCCGTCAAACCGGACCGATCAGCGTGCCGGCCGGGTTAGCCAAAGATGAAACTGTGTTTTCTGAAGACACTTCGATTTTGTTTAAGGAAACCCGGGTAGTGAGAATGTGGGACGATGCTCATAAAACGCTGGTCTATGTGGCCATTAGCCGCAAACTGATAGACGGTGCGCCAGCCAACAGCATTTCAACAGTACCGGTGATGCCGTGGCAATCACAGTAAATCACAGTAAAACACAGCATGATATAAGGGCATAGGCGCTTATATCAGTTGGTGGCCGATTTATCGGCAAAGCGTTGCGCCACCAGTACCAATAATTGCTCGGCCAGTTGTAACTTGGAAGTCATATCCAACGTTTGGCGGCCACCGTGCCAAAACACTTGCAGGGCATTTTGGTCGCTGTCAAAGCCGCCTTCAGTTTCATTCCCTACCCAATTAGCGGCAATCATATCCAGGTTTTTCCGGTTAAGCTTATCCAGCGCATATTCCTCCAACCCCTGGGTCTCGGCGGCAAAACCCACTGTAAATGGCTTATTCGGCAAACTGGCTACTGCAGCAATAATATCGATATTTTTCTGTAAACTGATAATCGCCTGATCAGCCTGTTTTTTGATTTTATGACTTTCCGGTAATGCCGCCCGATAATCGACCACAGCCGCTGTACCGATATAAATATCCGCCGCTGCGATACCCGCCATGATCGCTTCATACATTTGCTGGGTGGTTTCAACTTGTAACAGCTTGACGCCCGGCGGCGCAGACAAACTTACCGGGCCACTAATCAATGTTACATTTGCCCCCATTTGCCGGGCGACCTGAGCCAGAGCATAGCCCATTTTGCCGGAACTGCGATTACTGATAAAACGTACCGGATCGATAGGTTCACGGGTGGGGCCGGCTGAAATACTGACATTGAGGCCTTGCAACAATTGCCGCCGGTCATTGCCGAACAAATAGCGGCAAATGGCTTCCGGCTCCGCCATCCGCCCCAGGCCTTGTTCACCACAAGCCTGCTCACCGGCCACTGGGCCAATGAACTGCACACCATGTTGTTTAAGTTTGGCTATATTTTCCTGGGTTACCGGTTTATGCCACATGGCCTGATTCATAGCCGGCGCAACGATGACCGGACATGCTGCCGCTAAATATAAGGTGGAGGCCAAATCATCGGCCAGACCATGTCCAAACTTGGCCAACAGATTCGCAGTAGCCGGTGCCACTACCAGATTATCGGCCCAGCGAGCCAGATGGATATGGTCCATGGCTTGCTCCTGCCCGGCAGCCACCAATTCGGTGTAGACCTGATGCCCACTCAGCGCCTGAAAAGTTAACGGCGTGACAAATTGTTGAGCGGCATGAGTCATTACTACTCGAACTTCGCTGCCTTGTTTACGGAGCAGACGCACCAACTCGGCTGCTTTATATGCAGCGATGCCGCCACTAACCACTAGAAGTATGCGTTTATTAATGAGAGTTACCTGCTGTTTTTTAGGCTTAATTATGGCAAACTCTCCCGCCATGTGCTATGTCTTTATATTTTTTGTTGATAGGGAGCTGCCGAATGAGCATCAAGGATTGGCCGGCTGACGAACGGCCACGCGAAAAATTATTACAACGAGGCGCCAATGCCTTAACGGATGCAGAATTGCTGGCCATTTTTCTGCGTACCGGCACCATAGGTAAATCGGCTGTGGATATGTCCAGGGATTTATTAAGCGAATTCGGCTCCTTGCAAGCCTTACTGAATGCTGATCAGACCCGCTTTTGCCAATGCCACGGATTGGGGCAGGCCAAATATGTGCAATTACAGGCGGTATTGGAAATGGCGCGCCGGCATTTTTGCGAAATTCTGCAACGCGGCAATGCCTTGACCAGCCCGGAAATTACCCGGGCCTATTTAAGCGCCCAATTACGCGGCTTAAGTTATGAAGTCTTCGCCTGCCTGTTTCTGGATAACCAGCATAGAGTCATTGTCTGGGAAGAATTGTTTCGCGGCACTATTGATGGTGCCAGTGTCTATCCCCGCGAAGTGGCGAAACGCGCCTTATTTCATCATGCCGCAGCGGTGATTTTTGCCCATAACCACCCTTCCGGGATCAATGAACCCAGCCAGGCTGATAAACAGATTACCGAGAAACTCAAACAAGCCTTAGGCTTGTTTGATATCAGGGTGCTGGATCATTTTATTGTCGGGGACGGCAACCCATATTCATTTGCCGAGCATGGCTTGCTTTAACCTAAACATCAGCGGCTTCGGACGGTAATAGCCCATTAATATCCTGTAATTCGACATTGATGTTCCGATCCGGGGCAGCCAGCAAAAAATTACTTAAGGTTTCCAGTATATCGTCATCGATAAAATGTGCCTTGTAGCCATCGATTAGTATTTCGCTGTCATCCGGTATATCCTGCAAATATTTGCGTAACAGCGCCTTGTTGAGAAACGAGGCGTCTTTGTGAAATCTAAGCAGATAATGCGAGCCATGCTGGGTAAGGGTTATCGAGGTCTTGAAATTGGCTCTCAACACAAAAAAGAAGCCACTCACCATACCGATGGTGATCCCTTGCAGCAAATCTGTCAGCAAAATCGCCAGCACGGTAATCACAAACGGGAGAAACTGATTCCAGCCTTTCCGGTAAAACTGTATATACAATTGGGGTTTGGTCAACTTGAAACCAGTGTACAGCAAAATGGTAGCCAAACAGGCCAGCGGTATGGTCTTAAGAAAGTGGGTAAAAAACAGCACACTAATCAGTAATAACAGTCCGTGAAAAAAGCAGGCGAATCTGGTTTGGCCACCGGCATTTATATTGGCTGAACTGCGCACAATGACAGCGGTGATCGGCAAGCCGCCGAGCAGACCACTCAAGACATTACCTAAACCCTGGGCTTTGAGCTCCCGATTGGTCGGTGTGATGCGTTTATGCGGATCGAGTTTGTCTACCGCTTCTATGCTTAACAGCGTTTCCAGACTGGCAATTATGGCCAGTGTGACCGCCACATTATACAGTTTAGGGTTGTTTAAATGACTGAAATCCGGCAAACTGAATTGATCCAGAAAAGCAGCGGCATTGCTATATTCCGGCAGCGAGACCATGTGTTTTTCGCCTATCGCCCAAGCCGGCAGATAACGTAAGGCCCAATAGTTATAGGCTATACCCCACAGCACAGCGATCAAAGGCCCCGGAATCATCTTTAAGCCTTTGATTCTTTTTACCAGCCCACTATCCCAAATGATCAGAATCAGTAATGCAACCACACTCACTAATGTGACACCTGGGGTAATGCCTTGCAATGCTTCAGATAGCTCAAAAAAACTCGATTCGGCTGTTTCCAGCATATAGCTTTCATCTCCCTCAATACTGGTGTCGTAACCCGTGGCATGCGGAATTTGTTTGATAATCAGGATCAGGCCAATTGCTGCCAGCATGCCGTTAATCACGGATGCGGGGAAAAACGCGGCTATCACGCCAGCTTTGAGAAAACCAAATAGTATCTGTATTCCCCCGGCTATCATCAAGCTGAATAAAAATCCGCTGAAACTGCCCAGACTCTCAATGGCATTAAATACAAGCACGGTTAGACCGGCTGCCGGCCCCGATACGCTTAACTGTGAGCCGCTGGCCCAGGAGACTATCAGACCACCCACCAGGCCGGCGATGACGCCAGAATAGAGTGGCGCACCTGATGCCAAGGCTACCCCCAGGCATAAAGGCAGGGCCACCAGAAACACTACGATTCCAGCCGACAAATCCTGACGTAAATGTGACAGATAATATTCAACAGACCTTTTCATGTTTATTTCTTTTATCCAGGCAAGCAGTAGTCTTTATCACTCGGCATATCGGTAAATCGAATTTATCCAGGTATTATGATCCAGGGTAATCAATTCATTAATCAAGCCATCTTTCAGACCGTATACCCAACCATGCAAACTGGGTTTGTGCCCACTTTTCCAGGCCGATTGCATAATGGAAGTATGAGCCAACCGATAAACCTGTTCAATAATATTCAATTCTATCAGTCTATCCACCTTGAGCTCTGGAGCAATGGCTTCCAGCTCATCTTCGTGCAAACGATAAACGTCTTTGATATGCAGCAACCATTGGTTGGCAATCAGCAGATCGGATCTCTGCGCCTGCAAGGCTGCTCTGACACCACCGCAACCATAATGGCCGCACACAATGACATGTTTGACCTTTAATACAGAAATGGCATATTGCAAAACGCTCAGACAATTAAAGTCTGTGGTGATGACCTGATTGGCAATATTACGATGCACAAAAATTTCACCGGGCCTGGCATTAACGATGGTTTCGGCAGGAACCCGACTGTCTGAGCAGCCTATCCATAAAAATTCCGGATTTTGTTCTCTGGACAAATTAGCAAAAAAGTCTGGATCTCTTGCCGTTATATCTTCACACCAGGCTCTGTTTTCTAACAATAATTTGGCAGGTTTTAGCATAAAAACGTGTTTTTAGTGAAAAGAGGGTAGGCTGATATTAAAACAGGCATTCTGCCGCCATTTGTGGTTCCTGTACAGTGGAATGCTTATACTGATGATTTAACATTAGCTTATCTTGAAGTCAATCAAAAATTAGTTTCGATTCGATATCAATTATACCCTAACAGGCCATGAATGTAAATTTGAGCCCAACCAGACAAGCTCTAAACTGACCAGTAAGCAGAGGATCGCGAAAACAGTAAGCCACCTGCTCCAACACGCAGACATAAAAAAAGGAGAAAGCCTTGCGGCTTTCTCCTTTCCGGCATTTAACAGTTTACAAATTAGAATTTGAAACCAACATAACCGCCGGTGCTGACGCCATTGGTATTAACGCCATCGATATTACTGGTAGCATAGTGATAACGCACATCACCACCTAATACGATACCTCTAAAGATGTCGTATTCAGCACCACCGCCGAATTGCATACCGGAGTTCAACACGGAAACCGCGTTTGAAGGCACACCCAGGATGTTAATTTCCAGACCGACCGGAATCAACCAAGGACGCAGCTTGCCGCCATGGTTGAATTTGATTTTTGGCGAAGCATTCAAACGCAGGCGAGCATCAGTTGATGTGCTTGGATTAACCACGCCACCGCCTAAATAGGTCGCTGACAAGGCATTTGCACCTCTGCCGAATTGTGAGTATTCAAAACCAAGTTCAACCTGGAAGGAAGTATCATCAACCAAACCGAACAAGTCATTGTTGACATTGTAATCGAAAGCACCGCCAAAGTAATAACCTTGGGCATTAGCATTGCTTGACAGTACACCGCCTGGATTTAGAGAACTGGTATAATTGGCACGGGCATGATCAAGTACTTCCCAGCCACCACGCACAGCAACCAGATTGTCTTTAGCAGCAGTGACTTCTGGCGTACTTTTTACAGAAGCCATCCATTGATCCAGCTCTTGAACTTTGGCTGTTTCGGTATTAGCTTTTTCTGAAGCGGCTTTAACACGATTCAGTTCGGCTTGCATGGATTGCATCATGCTGGACATTTGTTGCATTTGTGCTTCCAGAGCCTGAGCTTTTTGAGCCGCTTCTTCAGCAACACGTTTGGCATTGCTTGAATCAGCTTGTGCTTGCGGCACGACGATAGCCAGAGAAAAAGTCGCAGCAGCAATGCTGAGCGCCAATTGGGTTTTGTTAAATGTCATTGTTATACCCCCCAAGGGTTGTTATTGTTAATCTGTTTTTGCATAGCAGCAGTACAGCATTTCTTCGCGCTTGAAATACTAGCAGTAAACATGGTGCCATACAAGTTTTGTGACATATTTTTTTAAGCAAAAAATTTGATTTATATCAATAATCTGCGCAATACTGACCAAGCCAGACATTTATTTGTCAAAAAAAAACAACAACTAGTTTAAAATTGGTACAGTGTATTGCCATTCCAAAAGCTAGCCTTCCAGCTATCTGAACAGCCACCTTGCCTCTATTTTTAAATGACTACAACGAGTGACATACTCATCATCGGCGGCGGCATAAGCGGTATGCTGACTGCGCGAGAGTTACGCCTGGCAGGCCGAAATGTCACCATTATTGACAAATCAGCTACCGGTCAAGAATCATCCTGGGCTGGCGGCGGCATTCTATTGCCTATCTATCCATGGCGACAGGCACCGGCTATTTCCAAATTGGTAAGCCTTAGCCTGAAAAAATTTCCCGGATTAAGCCAGGAATTACGCCTAGCCACTGGAATTGATCCCGAATGGCGCGACTGCGGCATGTTAATCTGTAAAAATCCTGACTTTGCCAAAGCGGTCGCCTGGTGCCATGACTACCATATAGACTGGCACCCCCCCGAACAGCAGGTGTTAGCCGATTTACACACCCAGCTTCAACAACCCCTCTGGTTGCCGGGTATTGCCCAGATTCGTAACCCGCGTTTGTTGCAGGCGCTAAAGGCCAATCTACTGAACTTGGGCGTGACTTTCCTGGAAAACACCGCCATTCAGCGCATTGACACCCGGCAACGCCGCATTACCCAGCTGCTTACCTCTACAGCAAGCTTTAGTCTGCAGCAATTAGTGATTTGTAGCGGCGCCTGGACAAATAATGTGTTGCAAACCCTGCTGCCAGGAACTGTGGAATTACCGATTCAGCCGGTTAAAGGTCAAATGCTGGTATTTGCTGCCCAACCAGATACGCTGCCCTGTATGGTATTAGATGGCGATCATTATCTGATTCCGCGCCGTGACGGTAAAATTCTGGCCGGCAGCACGGTAGAAGTCAGCGGCTTTGATAAAAGCACGACAAATTCAGCCAAGCAGGCGCTATATGAGTTTGCCACGCAGTTATTACCGGTATTAAAGGAATCTGAGCTAATCCATCATTGGGCCGGCTTACGTCCCGGCACTCCAGAGGGTATTCCCTATATTGGCTTTCATCCGGATTTTGACAATCTGAGCATCAATGCCGGTCATTTTCGCAATGGCCTGGTAATGAGTCCAGCTTCGGCACAATTACTGGCCGACTTAATTCTGGAGCGGCCACTAGCCATTGATCCCAGCCCCTATGCCCTAACCTGAGGCCAGCCCATGAATTTATACCCACTGCTCCGTCCCTTATTTTTTGCGCTGGATGCAGAAACCGCGCACTATTTGACGCTTAATCTATTGAAACTGGCTGATCAGACCGGTTTGTCGGCTTTGAGCAAACCACCATCAGTCTATAAGCCGGTACAGGTGATGGGCTTGGAATTTAAAAATCCGCTGGGCTTGGCTGCCGGCCTGGATAAAAACGGTGACTA
The DNA here is from genome assembly GCF_018734325.1 of Methylomonas paludis. NCBI lineage: Bacteria > Pseudomonadati > Pseudomonadota > Gammaproteobacteria > Methylococcales > Methylococcaceae > Methylomonas > Methylomonas paludis. The sequence continues at coordinate 3,344,326 of NZ_CP073754.1, forward strand.
TCTGGATGCTCTGGGTGGACTGGGCTTTGGTTTTATTGAAATCGGTACGGTCACGCCCAGACCCCAACCAGGCAACCCTAAACCCCGCCTGTTCCGCCTGCCGGAACATCAGGCCATTATCAATCGGATGGGCTTTAATAATCTGGGTATTGAGCATTTGTTAAACAATGTGCAGCAGCGCCGCTATCAGGGCATTTTAGGCATTAACATCGGTAAAAACGCCGATGTCGCCATTGAAAACGCGACAGCCGATTATGTACTGGGTTTACGTAAAAGTTACACGGCAGCCAGTTATATTACGATCAATATTTCTTCTCCCAACACTAAAAATCTGCGCCAATTACAACAGGGGGATGAAATAAAGCAATTACTGAGTGCCCTGAAAGAAGAACAGCTTAAATTACAAATAGAGCATGGCAAATACACACCCTTGGCAGTCAAGATTGCGCCGGATTTAACCGATGAAGAAATTGTCCACATTGCCGGTTTGCTGGCGGAATTTGAAATTGATGGCGTGATCGCCACCAATACCACTATCTCCCGCACAGCCATTCAAGGTCATCCATTGGCTAAGGAAACCGGCGGTCTGAGCGGCGCCCCTTTAAAAGCCGGCGCCACCCGAGTAGTTAGCGGCTTGGCTGACGAATTACAGGGTAGACTGCCGATCATCGCAGCGGGCGGGGTAGACAGTGCTGAAGCTGCCCAGGAAAAAATCAGGGCTGGTGCCAGTCTGGTGCAAATTTATAGCGGTCTGATTTATAAAGGGCCGCAATTGATTAGCGACATTCTGAACGGATTTTGATCACACAGCAGGATGCAAAGCCAGGAGCCTGTCCGAGAAGTGCAGCCGTAGCCTTGATCAAACCGAGAGGAATCGGGGCTCCGCAGCGTGGTTACTTTTAATTAATCGAGCCTACCCCTATTGGCAGGCTACAGCCTGGATTGCGCGTTGCTGCGTCCGAAACTACCAAGGTCTATCATTCGCCGGCTATCGCCATTTTTTCAAGCAGAATGGAACCGACTCTGGTATTGCCGCGCAAATCCATATCGTTGCCGATGGCAACCAGATTACGCAGCATGGTTTTCAAGTTGCCGGCGATGGTGATTTCCTGGACTGGGTATTGGATCACGCCATTTTCCACCCAAAAACCGGCGGCACCGCGCGAATAGTCGCCGGTAACCCGATTGATGCCCTGCCCCATCAATTCGGTGACCAATAGTCCGGTGTCCAAAAGCTTTAACATGGCGGCGAAATCATTATCACCGGGCTCGACGGTCAGATTGTGCACGCCGCCGGCATTACCGGTGCTGCGTAAACCCAGTTTGCGCGCCGAATAGGTACTCAACACATAGGATTTTAATATGCCGTTACTGACAATATCATGGGTTTGAGTGGCCACCCCTTCGCCATCATAATTGGCGCTGCCCAGCGCGCCTTTTAACGCAGGCTGCTCATGGATACGGACAAATTCCGGCATGACCTGAGTATCCAGACTATCCAATAAAAATGAAGCCTTACGGTACAAGCTGCCGCCGCTGATCGCACCGATCAAAGCACCTATCAAGCCGGAAGCCATTTCCGGGGCAAATAATACCGGACACTGCCGAGTGCTGAGGCTGCGTGCATTCAGCCGCGCCACGGTACGCTGGGCAGCTTTTTCACCGACCTGTTGTACCGACTCCAGCATGGCCGGATTACGCGCAACGCTATACCAATAATCGCGTTGCATATTTTCACCAACTCCGGCAAGTACTGAACAGCTTAAAGAATGCCGACTGGATTGACTGCCTTGCAGAAATCCCTGGGAATTGCCGAATACTCTTATGCCGTGATGACTGTTTACTGATGCGCCTTCGGAATTGCTAATGGCTGGGTGATAACTACGGGCGGCATTTTCACAGGCTATCGCCAGCTCAATAGCTTGTTCGGCATTTAAATCCCAGGGATGAAACAGATCAAGATCGGGGAACTCGGTGGCCAGCAGTTCCGGATCGGGTAAACCGGCATAATCATCGGCACTGGCGTAGCTGGCAATGCTGCAAGCGGCTTTAACGGTTTCGGTCAGTGAGTCCGGGGAAATATCATTGGTACTGGCCGAGCCTTTTTTCTGACCAAAATACACGGTGATACCAATGCCTTGATCGCAATGATATTCAACGGTTTCCACTTCACCCAGCCGCGCCGAGACCGAGAGGCCGTTATCGATGGTAAATGCCGCTTCGGCAGCAGTGGCACCCTGCTGTTTGGCGTCATCGAGTAATTGCTGGACGACCTGTTTTAAGCGGTTAATTTCTGTTTGGTTTTGCAAGGTAAAATCTCTTTGGCTTAAGCGCGTAGTTCGCTGTTTTGACTATCCATAGCGCGGAATTTTTCTGGTTTTTGTTCATCGTACTACCCTAAAATTCAATGTATCATGTCATTGCTCAGCGTAACCTTAGATGATCCTGTTTAAACGAGTCCTTTGCTTGGAATGATGCGCTGCACTGCGTTTAGCACACCCCATAACCGACTGTTTTTAAATAAATTTAGGCATTAACCAATATTCAAACGTTAGTTCCACCTACGGTTAATCCATCTATTTTCAAGGTAGGTTGACCGACACCCACCGGCACACTTTGACCGTCCTTGCCGCAAGTGCCAACACCACTGTCCAATTGCATGTCATTACCCACCATAGACACCTTAGTCAGCACATCCGGACCATTACCCACCAGGGTGGCGCCTTTGACCGGCCGGGTAATTTTACCGTTTTCGATCAAATAGGCTTCGCTGGCCGAAAACACAAATTTGCCGGAAGTAATATCTACCTGTCCTCCGCCAAAGTTGCGGGCGTACAGACCGTTTTTGACTGATTTGACAATCTCTTCCGGATCACTGGAACCCGGCAACATATAGGTGTTGGTCATTCTGGGCATGGGCAGATGAGCATAAGATTCGCGGCGACCATTGCCGGTTGGTCGCACCCCCATCAAACGCGCATTCAGCTTATCCTGCATATAACCTTTGAGAATACCGTTTTCGATCAGCACGGTATTTTCGGTGGGTGTACCTTCATCATCAATGCTCAAGGAACCGCGCCGACCCGGCAGAGTACCATCATCCACAACGGTACATAAATCGGAGGCAACCCGTTCACCAACGCGGCCACTGAAGGCTGAAGTGCCTTTGCGATTAAAGTCACCTTCCAGGCCGTGACCAATGGCTTCATGTAATAAAATACCCGGCCAGCCTGGCCCTAATACCACAGTCATATTACCGGCCGGCGCATCTTCAGCTTGGAGATTAATTTGCGCCTGGCGCACTGCTTCTTCAGCATAACTAAATGCCCGATCATTTTCCAGGAAATAACTATAATCACTGCGAGCCCCGCCCCCCATACTGCCTTGTTCGCGACGACCGTTTTCCACCAGAATGACGCTGACATTCAAGCGAACCAAGGGTCTGATATCGGCCAGCAAGCTGCCGTCCTGATTGGCAACCAGAATATTGTCATAGGCGGCAACCAGACTCACCATTACTTCTTCAATACGCGGGTCGAGTTTGCGGGTTTCCTGGTCTATGCGTTTTAATAAATCAATTTTGTCCTGGTCACCCAGGGATTTCAACGGGTTTAAAGGCTGATAAAGCTGCTTCCAGCCTGGATTCCCGGCAATGCGGGTTTGGGCATGCTGGCCCTGCCTGACGATGGCTTTGACATTGGCAGCGGCTTCCATGAGTATAGGTAATTCGATACGATCACTATAGGCGAAGCCGGTTTTTTCACCACTAACCACCCTGACGCCGGCACCTTGCTCTATGGAATGGCTGCCTTCCTTGATGATGCCGCCTTCTAATGACCAAGACTCAAAATGACTGGATTGAAAATAGATATCCGCAGCATCTACCGGGGTATTGAGCAATGCCGACATCACGGTGTCGATATCGTGCAATTGCAGGCCATGCTGACTGAGTATGGTATTTGTGACTTGATCTAATAATGGCATGGCTAAGTTAAAGTTAAATTTGGACTTGCGAAATCAGATGACAAAAAATGATGCCAGGTAGAGAAATATCACCGCAGAAATCACTGCAGCCACTTTTTGCCATTGATTAATTGAATACCAAAAAAGCTGTACCTGCGTTTTGCGGCGTACCCAGGCAATTAAGGTCAGACGCTTAACAAGTTCATAAACTCGCGGCAGAAACTTGGCTAGCCTATAGCCACCCCAAGCTAGAAAGCTCATCAAGATATAAAAAGTGACAACCTGACTGCCGTGACGCTCGGTAATGAACAAATATGCCACGACTTCACCAATGTGCAAAGTGTGGAAGGCTTTGTCTACCAGCTCTTCAACCCCTAATTCCACCCATTCGAACAGGTTGTGAAACACTTCAAACAATAAGTGTAATGTTTCACCAAAAAGATCAATGGTCACATCATACATGATGATGGTCAGCATTATAAAAAACACGATGATAAGGTCGAGATTTTTTTTTATCATTGTTTATTCCTTGCAACCCTCTATGCAATCAGCTCTGGAACTTGCCATTTTACCTGCCATTGACCTTGTCCATCAGTCAATACCTGATTTAACCAGGGCAATAGTGTTAGCGCCTGGTCATGCAATTGCCAAGGCGGATTAATAAACAGCATACCAGAACCGGTCATGCCGCGCACTGCGCCATCAGCGCAAATACTCTGTTCTATGCGCAATTGCCTGGGAATAGCACTGGCAATAAAACGCTGGTGCATTTTTTCGGTAACACCGCGATCAATGACCGGATACCAAAGTGCGTATATGCCGGTGGCAAAGCGGCGATAGGCATTTTCCAAAGTTTGCACCACCTTAGTGTAATCGGATTTTATTTCATAGCTGGGGTCTATTAATATCAAGCCACGTTTTTGGATAGGCGGCAATTTCTTTTCCAGCATCAGCAAGCCATCTTCTTTTGCCACACTAACCTGTTTATCCTGGACAAACAATTGATATAAGGTATCGTAATCGGTGCCGTGTAATTCCGACAGCAACATGCGATCCTGATTTCTAATCAGGCGCCGAACCAGTTGGGGTGATCCTGGGTAACGCAGCAATTCGCCGCCGGTATTTTCCGCACGGATTGCGCCTAGATAGTCCTTGAGCTCAGGTAAAGCTTGGCTATTGGTCCATAATCGGCCGATACCTTGCTGATATTCGCCGGTTTTTTGAGAGAATTGGGATTTCAAGGCATACTTTCCGGCACCGGCGTGAGTGTCAATATAGACAAAAGGCTTATCCTTTTGCTTTAAGGCCTGAACAACCAAAGCAATTAGGCTGTGTTTTAAAACATCAGCATGATTGCCGGCATGAAATCCGTGGCGATAACTAAGCATGACAACCCGCTGTTTTTATCATTAAATCCATAAAATTCCTTAGTGTAATTTGGCCCGAAAAATAAAAAATACCGCGCCCAACAGACAAAGCCCCGCCCACAAATAATCAAGCTTGAGCGGTTCTTTCATGTAAAACACTGAAAACGGCACAAACACCAGTAAGGTAATCACTTCCTGCATGATTTTCATCTGGCCTAAATTAAGCTCAGTATAAGCGATACGATTGGCGGGAACCTGCAGCAAATATTCAAATAAGGCGATACCCCAACTGACTAAAGCCGCCACCAGCCAAGGCTTGGTATTTAGCTCTTTGAGATGTGCATACCAGGCAAAGGTCATAAATACATTGCTGCACACCAATAAGCTGATTGAGATTAAAATTGCCTGCATAGTCAGAGCGCCGGATGCTGAGTAAGGTATTGTTGCTTAAAGTCGGCTATGGCCGCCACTCTGCGCCCACGTATCGCTGCGCCTATTTTTGCCCCCTGCAAGTCACTTTGTAAAATATCTGTGGTGTCAACGGCCTTAGCCGCGGCTGCGGCGCCGCGCAGATATTCGGCCTGCGGGTATGGGCGCGTTTCTAAACCGGTACGGCCACGGGCATCAGCCTCGCAGGCCAGAATAAAATCATCCAGCCGCGAACTGGTTTTAAATACACCCAATTCCTGAAACAAATCAATCAGGGTATCGGCGCGCAGTGCCATAGCCCGATGACAATGGGTATGATATTGCATGACTTGGATAGCCAGAGTTTTAAACGATGTCGGGACGCGCAGGCGTTGGCAAAATTTTTCTAAAACCGGCAAGCCTTTTTGCTCATGTCCATGATGGCTGGGCCAATGCTCACTGGGTGATAAGGCTTTGCCTAAATCATGTAATAAAGCCGCCAATCTGACTTCCGGCTTGACGGATAATTTGGCGGCCTGCGCCAATACCAGCAATACGTGGATGCCGGTATCGATTTCCGGATGATGCTTTTCCGGTTGCGGTACACCGAATAAAGCCTCAATTTCCGGAAAAATCACGGCCAGTGCCCCACAAGCGCGGAGCACTTGAAAAAACACGGCTGGATTCATTTCCTGCAGGGCTTTATATAATTCCGCCCAAACCCGTTCCGGAACCAAATAATCGGCCTCTCTGTCGTCAACCATCTGCTGCATCAAGATTTGGGTTTCCGCCGCCACTTTGAATCCCAAGTGGGCATAACGGGCGGCAAACCTGGCCACCCGCAAGATGCGCACCGGATCTTCTCCAAATGCTGGAGAAACATGGCGCAATATCCGCTTATCCAAGTCCTGCCGGCCATGAAACGGATCAATCAGCTTGCCCTGGTCATCTATCGCCATAGCATTTATGGTCAAATCCCGGCGCAGCAGATCCTCTTCCAATGTGACTTCAGGACTGGCATAAACCACAAAACCTTTGTAACCCGGCGCCGTTTTACGTTCAGTGCGCGCCAGTGCATACTCATCATGGCTATCCGGATGTAAAAATACCGGAAAATCCTTGCCAACCGACCGGAATCCTTGCGCCAGCATGGACTCTGTGGTTTCGCCAACGACCAGCCAGTCATGTTCTTTCACTGGATAATCCAGCAAACGATCACGAACAGCACCGCCAACCAGATAAGTTTTCATGAAAGTACAATTTTTATGATACAAAATAAGGTGCTTAGTATAATCAAATTGTGCAAAGCTTGCGCTCAATCAACAATAAATTCAAAGCCTACCCCTGAAAAATAGCCGGTAATCCCTATTGCAATGTTTTTATCAAATCGTTACCTTGCACAAAAAAAAACTTCATCGTATACTTGAGTGCAGCTTTCTTTATCAAGCTAGCACATTACAATAAACCTTTTGGAGGGTATGACAATGAAATGGGAAACACCTGCTTACAACGACATGCGTTTTGGCTTCGAAGTCACCATGTACATCTACAATCGTTAATCCCTGGTGATTAACGTAAAAAAGGGGCATATTCCTGCCCCTTTTTTTTGCCTGAAGGTTTTTAATCCCGTATCATTCGCCGCTCATTTATCTGCACCCCAACCAATATGAAAATTAGAGTTCTCGGCGCCGGCGCCGGCGGCGGCTTTCCTCAGTGGAACTGCAATTGCAATAACTGCCGACGCTTGCGTAGTGGCGAGCTTAACGGCAAAGCCCGTACCCAGTCATCCATCGCCATTAGTACCGATAACCGTAACTGGCTGTTGTTCAATACTTCGCCGGATATCCGTAGTCAACTGGAAGCTTTTCCGGATATACAACCCCGGGAAGGCATTCGCGATACGGGTATTAAAGCGATTATTCTGATTGATAGCCAAATTGACCATACTACCGGCATGCTGATGCTGCGCGAGGGCAAACCTTTACAGGTTTATTGTACCGAAATGGTGAAACAGGATCTGACCAGCGGTTTTCCGCTGTTCACGATGCTCAAGGATTACTGCACTGTCGATCATCATGCCATAGCCCCTGACGGCAGCAGCTTCACTATTCCTGAGATAGCAGATATCCGCATCTATGCCCATGCATTGAAAAGTAAAGCGCCTCCCTATTCACCGCACCGCCATGACCCGCATGACGGCGATAATATCGGAGTCATCGTCGAGCAGATATCCACCGGTAAAAAACTTTATTATTCTCCAGGTCTGGGCGAAATAGAACCTCATGTACTGGCCGCCATGCTGAGTGTTGACTGCCTGATGGTTGATGGTACTTTCTGGACTGACGATGAAATGTGCCGGCAAAATATCAGCCATAAAAAAGCCAGGGAAATCGGCCACTTGCCGCAGTCCGGCCCTGGTGGCATGATAGAAGTGTTAAATGGTGTGCAAAATGCTCGCAAGATTTTGATTCACATCAACAACACCAATCCGATTCTGGACGAAGATTCCCCGGAGCGTAAGACCCTGGATGCCGCCGGCATTGAAGTGGCTTATGATGGTTTGGAAATTGACTTATAAAAAGGTGTGAAATGAGCTGCTGTGATAATCAACCCTGGTCTCGTGACGAATTTGAAGCCAAACTGCGGGGGATGGAAAAGTATTACCATATCCATCACCCTATGCATGTCTTGATGAATGAAGGCAAGCTGAATAAGCAACAATTACAAGGCTGGGTGGCCAACCGGTTTTATTATCAGGTAATGATTCCGATCAAGGACGCCAATATCATGGCCAATTGCCCGGATCGGGAAACTCGGGCGAAATGGGTGCAGCGTATTCTGGATCATGACGGCCATCCCGGCGATTCCGGCGGCATTGAAGCTTGGATACAGTTAGGCATAGCTGTGGGCCTCAGCCGGGAAGAAATTACTTCTTTGCAGCATGTGCTGCCCGGAGTACGCTTTGCCGTAGATGCTTATGTCAATTTTGCCCGCCGCGCTGAATGGCACGAAGCGGCCAGCTCGTCGCTGACTGAATTGTTTGCCCCCAAGATACACCAGCAACGCCTGGATAACTGGCCTGATGTTTACCCATGGGTAGATCAGGAGGGCTATACTTATTTTCGCAAACGCCTCACGGAAGCACGCCGGGATGTGGAGCATGGCTTGGCACTGACCCTGGACTGGTATCAAACCCGCGCCCAACAGGAGCGCATGCTGGATATATTGAAATTCAAGCTGAACGTGTTGTGGAGCATGGCCGACGCCATTTACCTGGCCTATGTGGCCGAGATGCCGCCCTATTTTAATATTCAGGATCATTAAATGGCTATAGACCCGCACCTGCCCATCGGCTTTTCTCCGCTCCACCGCCTGCAATGGGAAGAAGCTCAGCAAAAACACGTGATTCTCTACCCGGAAGGTATGGTGGAGTTGAACCAAAGCTCTGCCGAGATACTCAAACTCTGCGACGGCAGCCTGGTGTTAGCGGAAATTGTCAGTAAACTGGAAGAAAAGTTTGCTACCACTGGCCTGACCAATGACATTACTCATTTTCTGAACATAGCATTCCAAAATGGCTGGATCAAACAATCCTAACATCACTTCGCCGCGCTGGTTACTGGCTGAACTTAGCTATAAATGCCCTTTACAGTGCCCGTATTGCTCGAATCCGCTGGATTACGCCAAATATTCGACAGAGCTTAGCACTGAAGACTGGAAACGGGTTCTGGCCCAAGCCCGAAAAATGGGCGCAGTACAGCTGGGTTTTTCCGGTGGCGAACCTCTGACGCGTCCGGATTTGGTCGAGCTGGTGGCTTATGCCCGGGAATTGGGTTATTACTCGAATTTGATTACCTCCGGTTACGGTCTGAACGAAGCCAAAATTGTGGAATTGAAACAGGCCGGCCTGGATCATATTCAAGTCAGCATCCAGGCCAGTAGCCAGGAGTTGAATGACCATCTGGCCGGCACTACCAGTTACCAACACAAACAGGAAGTCGCCAGGCTGGTAAAAAAACACGGTTATCCGATGGTGTTATGTGTGGTGATACACCGGCAAAACATTCACCAAATGCCGGAAATTCTGGCAATGGCGGAAAACCTGGGTGCCGATTATCTGGAACTGGCCAATACCCAGTATTACGGCTGGGCTCACCTGAATCGTGACGCATTACTGCCTAGCCGGGAGCAATTCAGCAAAGCTGAAAAAATTGCCCAGGACTACAAGGATAAAGTTGCCGGCAAAATGAAGATTTATTATGTGGTGCCGGATTATTACGAAGACCGACCTAAAGCCTGTATGAATGGTTGGGGCACTACCTTTCTAACCATAGCCCCGGATGGCACCGCCTTACCCTGCCACTCGGCGCGGGAATTACCTGGACTGGATTGCCCGAATGTTAAGGATTTCAGTATTGAGCAAATCTGGCATGAATCCAAAACCTTTAATTTCTTTCGCGGTACGGATTGGATGCAGGAGCCTTGCCGGAGTTGTGACGAAAAGCTTAAAGACTTTGGCGGCTGCCGCTGTCAGGCTTATTTGTTTAATAACGATATATACAGTACTGACCCGGTTTGCAGTAAGTCCCCACAACGCAGCCGGATAGATGCGGCGATTGCTTCTGCAGAAAAAAACGCCGCTCAAACAGAGCAACCGCTGATTTTCCGCAACAGCAAAAATTCCAAGGCCTTCTAGGATTGCCCGGCAGGCCTTGATTTCCGGCTAGCCGACCACAGCTAATACTGAGTCGGCGCAGATTGGAGGCTTATTCCGGTGTTAAGCCAGTCAAGCCTTCGATATTCCAATTTTCAAAGTTTGCGGCACCGGCTAAATCGTCGCCATTGGCGTACTGAATCCGGCACACATAATGATGCGTGGCAGCGGGGGCATCTTTGGGGGTAATTTCGACATCGGCATTAACGATATATTCATAATTGCCCAGACTCCAGACATTGGTAGGCTGGCCGGCAAATACCACCGACTGATCTTCATCCAGATCATTCTTGAGATAGGTATTGCAATGAGAAAATGCTGTTGCCGTCATATCATTGCTGATCGCCATCGGGTTAGCGGCATCTTTGCTGTCAACCAGAAATAAGTCGGATGCTGCGATTTCATACATAAACGGCAGGAAAAATTTGATTTGCAAGGCCAGCAATGCCGCCAAACAAATGACAAATAGAATAATGGTTTTTTTGTTCATAAAAGATAGTGTCGTTTTTTATAATAATGAAAGTTGACAATAGGTATTTAGCATAGATCAGAATACTCGAAAACGGAATAAGTCTTTGATAGCTAATTAAGTTCCGCCAAACGGCTTTTTGGTCTGCGGCCAGAACAAGCGTATGATAAATCAAATCCGCCCCATAGCCTGCACTGACTGCAAATTTTTTGTTATATCGGCAATCCGTTTTTCATGCCCTAGTCATTCATTCCTTTGTGTTTTGTGTCCATTTAAAACCTGCTCAGGTACGGCAAAATTCAAAATTAGGCTACCAGCTTAATCGGAATTGTCGAGTTACAAAGCGATTGGTATAGAATAGCCAGCCGATGAGACCATTGCAGCCTGCTAGTTTAGGCCAATCTGCGGTTCTACACCGAATATCTGCCCAACCCACTCATAGGTACTCTATGGATAAAACCCCATTAGCCCCCGGTTTTCCGGCCAACCGCCCCCGCAGAATGCGCTACCAGGATTTTTCCCGGCGGCTGATGCGTGAAAACCGTCTGTCCAGCGATGATTTGATTTGTCCTGTATTTGTGATAGAAGGCCAAGGGCAGCAGGAAAATATCGCTTCCATGCCAGGTGTGAGCCGACTGAGTATTGATTTACTGCTGAAAGAAGCTGAAGCCCTGCTCAAACTCGGCGTTCCGGCAATTGCCCTATTTCCGGTGATAGACCCCAGTCAAAAATCGGATACAGCGGCAGCGGCTTTCGACCCGAACGGTCTGGCTCAGCGTTGCGTCAGAAAGCTGAAAACAGAATTTCCGGAACTGGGCATTATTACCGACATTGCTCTGGATCCTTATACTTCTCACGGTCAGGATGGCTTAATCGATAGCAACGGTTATGTGCTTAACGACGAGACTGTGGCCGTTTTGTGCCAACAGGCCTTGTCTCATGCCGAAGCAGGCGCGGATATTGTTGCCCCCTCCGACATGATGGATGGTCGCATCGGCGCGATTAGAAGTACACTGGAAACTCATGGTTTTATCAATACCCGCATTCTGGCTTATTCGGCCAAATATGCTTCCAGTTTTTACGGGCCATTCCGTGATGCGGTCGGCTCGGCTGCCAATCTGGGTTCAGGCAATAAATACAGCTATCAGATGGACCCGGCCAATTCGGATGAGGCTTTGACGGAAATTGCCCTGGATTTACAGGAAGGTGCGGATATGATTATGGTTAAACCCGGCATGCCTTATCTGGACATTATCCGCCGCGCCAAAGACCGGTTTGGGGTACCCACTTTTGCGTATCAGGTCAGCGGCGAATATGCCATGCTCAAGGCGGCAGCACTGAATGGCTGGCTGGATGAGAAGCAGGTGGTTCTGGAGTCTTTATTGGCTTTTAAACGAGCCGGCAGCGATGCCGTTTTAACTTATTACGCCAAAGCGGCTGCGCAATGGCTGCAAGAATCTCGCTAACCTGGCCTGAACATGACATTCACTGATCAATATGCCGTGTTTGGCCACCCTATCAGCCACAGTAAATCACCGCGCATCCAACAATTATTTGCCATTCAAACCGGACAAAACCTGGAATATACTGCCCAGGATGTCAGTCCTGAGCAATTTAGCGAGCGGGTTAAGGCTTTTTTTGGCGACGGCGGCAAAGGTTTGAACTGTACGGTACCGTTAAAAGAACTGGCCTGGCAATTTGCGGATCAGTTGAGCGAACGGGCCAAACTGGCCAAGGCCGTCAATACCCTGGCTGTGCAGGCAGACGGCAGTATTTTGGGTGAGAACACAGACGGTATTGGTCTGGTCAACGACTTGACCGGCAATCATCAGATCAGCTTAAACAGCAAACGCTTGCTGATTTTGGGGGCCGGCGGCGCCAGTCGCGGCATTATTGGCCCTTTGCTGGCATGCCATCCCGCCAGTCTGATTATCGTCAATCGCACCGCCGGCAAGGCTGAAACTATTGCCGGCGAATTTGCCGGGATCGGCAACATCAGCAGTTGCGTTTATGATGAGCTACCGAATCAGCAATTTGATCTGGTCATCAACGCTACTTCGGCCAGCCTCAGCGCTGAGTTACCACCGCTACCCGACGGATTGCTGGCTGAACACGGCAGTTGTTATGACTTGGCTTATGCTAACCAGCCTACTGCATTTGTAAAATGGGGCCACACCCAACAGGCTGTTCATAGTCTGGATGGCTTAGGCATGTTGGTGGAACAGGCGGCGGAAGCGTTTTTTATCTGGCGCGGTATTCGTCCGCAAACGGCCGATATTATTGCGCTGTTAAACAATGAGCGGCAGATTCATGCAAACTGAGCTGAAGATGGTAAACTCAAAACCAGGGTAGCGGTTGAGCCGACTACCACTATTTTATAAACCCCAGGCTAGCACTGGACTCAATGTATTCCGAACTCTAAGCATTAATCGCCATGACCAACCCATTACTGGAAGATACCCAATTACCGCAATTTTCCAAAATTCGCCCGGAACATGTTGAACCGGCTATTGATCAGCTGTTAACTGCGGCCAGACAGACCATCGCCGAACTGACCGCCACTGGCGGCCCTTACAGCTGGGATAATCTGGTAGCACCGCTGGATGATGCTGAAGATAGGCTGAACCGGGCCTGGTCGCCGGTCAGTCATCTGAATGCCGTATTAAATAGTGAGGGGTTACGCTCTGCCTATACTGCCTGCCTGGAAAAGCTCAGTGAGTACGGCACCGAAGTCGGTCAAAATCGGGATTTGTATCTGGCCTATCAAGCTATCCATGACAGTGCCGAGTTTGCCGGCCTGGAACGCGCCCAGCAAAAAATCATTAGCAATGCCTTACGTGATTTTCATTTATCCGGTGTGGATTTGCCTGCCGAGCAACAGGCGCGTTACAAAGAAATCAGTCAACAACTTTCTGCGCTGGGTAGTCAGTACGAAAATAATCTGCTGGATGCCACCAATGCCTGGCATAAACATATTATCGATAGCGATGAGCTGGCCGGCTTGCCGGAATCGGCACTGGCCCAGGCCAAACAGAGCGCTGAAGCAGAGGGCAAAACCGGCTGGTTATTGAGTTTGCAGTTTCCGTCCTATCTGGCCGTGATGACTTACGCCGATAACCGCGAGCTGCGTCATGAACTGTATCGGGCTTTTAGCACCCGCGCCTCAGACCAAGGACCAAATGCCGGTACCTGGGATAATTCGGCACTGATGGAGAATATTCTGGCGCTACGCCACGAAAAAGCCCAATTGCTGGGTTTTAACAATTTTGCCGAATATTCTCTGGCCACCAAAATGGCGGACAGCACCACCAGCGTGGTGAGTTTTCTGGAAGATCTGGCTGATCGCTCTTGGCGGCAGGCACGCCGTGATCTGGCGGAATTGAAAGATTTTGCTGCTGCCGAATACGGCAATCACGATGTTCAAGCCTGGGATATTGGCTATTATTCGGAAAAAATGCGTCAACATTTTTACCAGCTTTCTCAGGAGGAAGTTCGCGCCTATTTTCCCAGCCCTAAAGTCATCGCCGGTTTGTTCAGTATCGTCAAGCAGTTGTTTGGCCTGGAAATCACCGCGATCAGCGATTTCGATACCTGGCATCCTGACGTGGGCTTTTATCAGATTACTGATCAGCACGGCCAGTTACGCGGCCATTTTTATCTGGATTTGTTCGCGCGCAGCAAAAAACGCGGCGGCGCCTGGATGGATGATTGCGCGAGCCGGCGCAAGACTGCCAAAGGTATTCAAACCCCGGTGGCCTATCTGGTCTGCAATTTTACTCCACCTACCGGCGATGTTCCGGCCTTGTTGAGCCATGATGAAGTGCAAACGCTGTTTCATGAATTTGGTCATGGTCTGCACCACATGCTGACCCAAATTGATTACAGCGGGGTTTCTGGTATTAATGGGGTGGAATGGGATGCCGTGGAACTGCCCAGCCAGTTCATGGAAAACTGGTGCTGGGAAAAACCAGCCCTGGCCTTACTCTCGGCGCATTATCAAACCGGGGAACCGTTGCCGGATACCCTGTTCGAAAAAATGCTGGCGGCCAAAAACTTCCAGGCCGGGATGCAGATGGTCAGACAGATTGAGTTCAGCCTGTTTGATTTTAAAATCCATCAAGACTACGACCCCACCAGAGGCGGCCGGATTTACCCGACCTTACACCAAATCCGCGAGCAGGTGGCGGTAGTGAAAGTACCGGATTTCAACCGGTTTGCCCACAGTTTTTCGCATATATTTGCCGGGGGTTATGCAGCCGGCTATTACAGTTACAAATGGGCGGAAGTGTTGTCCAGTGATGCTTTTTCCTTATTTGAAGAGAATGGTATTTTTGACCGCGCTACCGGCGAATCTTTTCTGCACAATATTCTTGAGCAGGGCGGCAGCAGCGAGGCTATGACCTTGTTTAAAAATTTCCGTGGCCGCGAACCGAATATCGATGCCTTGTTAAGACACAATGGCATAGCCGCCTGAGGAAATCAGTTAAACCCAAGCATAAAGGAGTTTGCATGAAAAACTGCCCAAAATGTGGCCAAGCCCGGCAAGGCGAGCTGTTCAAATGCCCAAGCTGTGATGTATTTTATTCACAAATTGATGAAATCCTTTATGAAGAGCAGTTATTGCTGGAAAAACATACCGTTAAAGGCCTGATCAAGAAAGTACTGGCGGCGCCAGACCGGAGTCAGGCCTTACGTAGCGAATTAAGCTCTATCTGGAAAAATACGCCCTGGCAAACCAAAATCAGTTTATGGACAATTTTTGCGTTTGTGTTTGCCCTGATAGTCACGGTCTTGTAACGATACGGCCTTTTGCCACGATTTTTGCCCAATTCTGCTCCGGTACGCCAAGCACACCATGAAATATCATGAAATATAAAGATTTAAGAGATTTTATCGCCCAACTGGAAAAACAGGGTGAATTGAAACGCATTACGGCCGAAGTTGATCCTTATCTGGAAATGACGGAAATTTGTGACCGGGTGTTAAAGCAGGCCGGGCCGGCGCTGTTGTTTGAAAATCCGAAAAATGCCAATATTCCGGTGTTGGCCAATTTGTTCGGCACGCCGAAACGGGTGGCGATGGGAATGGGGGCGCAGGATGTATCTGAATTGCGCGGTATCGGCGAATTGCTGGCTTACCTGAAAGAACCGGAACCACCGCGCGGCATGAGAGATGCGTTTGAAAAATTGCCGGTGTTCAAGCAGGTGTTAAACATGACGCCCAAGCTGGTGGGTTCTGCGCCCTGTCAGGAACTGACCCGCATAGGCAGTGAAATTGATCTGGGCGATTATCCGATTCAGACCTGCTGGCCGGAAGATGCGGCACCGCTGATCACCTGGCCGCTGGTGATTACCAAAGGCCCGCACAAGGAACGCCAAAATCTGGGTATTTACCGTCAACAGGTGATCGGCAAAAATAAGCTGATCATGCGCTGGCTGACCCATCGCGGCGGTGCGCTGGATTTTCGGGAATGGCAGATTGCTCATCCCGGCAAGCCGTTTCCAGTAGCCGTGGCGCTGGGCGCTGATCCGGCGACGATATTGGCTGCGGTGACGCCGGTGCCGGACACTTTGTCAGAATATGGCTTTGCCGGTTTGCTGCGCGGTTCAAAAACCGAAGTGGTAAAATGCCAGACCAATGATCTGCAAGTGCCGGCCAGTGCGGAAATTGTGCTGGAAGGATTTATTTATCCAGGCGAAACGGCACCGGAAGGGCCTTATGGCGATCATACCGGTTACTATAATGAGGTGGATGAGTTTCCGGTGTTTACCATCGAGCGTATCACCCAGCGCCAGGCCCCGATTTATCACAGCACGTATACAGGCCGGCCACCGGATGAACCGGCAATTTTGGGGGTAGCCCTGAATGAAGTGTTTGTACCGATTTTACAAAAACAGTTTCCGGAAATTATTGATTTTTATTTGCCGCCGGAAGGCTGTTCTTACCGAATGGCAGTGATCAGTATGAAAAAACAATATGCCGGCCATGCCAAACGGGTAATGTTGGGCACTTGGTCTTATTTGCGCCAGTTCATGTACACCAAGTTTGTGATCGTGGTGGATGATGATATTAATGTGCGTAACTGGCAGGATGTGATCTGGGCCATCACCACCCGGATGGATCCAGCCCGGGATTTGACTATCCTGGAAAACACGCCTATCGATTATCTGGATTTTGCTTCGCCGGTATCCGGCCTGGGGTCTAAAGTTGGTTTTGATGCCACCAATAAATGGCCGGGAGAAACCAACCGGGAATGGGGGCGGCCTATTGTGATGCGCGACGATGTGATTAAAAAAGTCGATGCGATGTGGGCTGATTTATTTTGATTAATGTTTGCCTGAGTGTCTGAAATACTGCTGCCATGTCTATACTCGGTTTTGAGTTGCCCCTCAACTTTGCGCATCATCCCCTCAGTGAGTTATTGCTGATCGCACTGGCTGGACTTTATGCCGGCACCCAGAACACTCTGGCGGGTGGAGGGTCTTTCATTACTTTTCCCACCTTGTTACTAGCCGGTCTGAATCCGCTGGCGGCCAATATTACCTCGACGATTGCGCTGTATCCGAATCAGATTACCTCGGCTTTAGCGGGGCGTAAACTGGCCGGAGGTGTGAATAAACTCAGCCTGGGCCAGTTATTCAGCCTCAGTATAGCCGGAGGCATCACAGGTGCGTTGCTATTGCTGAATACGCCGGTGAGTATTTTTGCCAAATTGGTGCCCTGGCTGGTGCTGGTCGCCACTTTGATTTTCTGCTGGGGTAGTTTTCGGCGTAAATCGCTGCATTCCAGCCGGGTTCCCACGCCGGTATTAGCTTTGATTCAGTTTGTGATCGGTATTTATGGCGGCTATTTCGGCGGCGGTATCGGTATTTTGATGCTGGCGGCGTTGACCATAGCCGGTCAACAGGTGCGCACCGCTACGGCCACCAAGAATGTGTTGGCTATGGCTATGAATACGTCTGCGGTGGGTCTGTTTGCTTTTTCCAGCCAGATTGACTGGTTGGCGGCAGTGGCTTTAGCGATAGGCGGCATAGCTGGTGGTTTAACCGGAAGTTGGCTGGTGCATCGTCTGCCGGAAAAAATTATGCGCGGCTTTGTGGTGGTGGTGGGATTTGGTTTGACGGGCTGGCTGTTCTGGCGTTAGTGCCGATTTTGGTTGGGCCGACGACAGGCCCGGACTGCTATCGGGGCCTGTTTTTTAAACGCATTGGGCTCTAGGCGTATCTCAGCAGATTGGCCAAAAAACGCGATATGATGCTGCGAAAGCCGTTTGGTCAAATCACTTATCAGCCAACACCTCGATTCCGCTATGCTTCATCGAGGCTACGGAGTACACGGAGTACTTAGATTATTTCTTGATGTACAGGTCGGTAATGGTGCCTTCTATCATCTCGGCAGCAAAGGCCAGCGTTTCAGACAGACTGGGGTGCGGATGGATGGTCAGGCTCAGATCTTCGGCATCGGCACCCATTTCCAGGGCCAGCACCGCTTCGGCTATCAGTTCCCCGGCACTGGGGCCGACGATGCCTGCCCCCAGGATACGACCGGTTTCTTTGTCGGTAATCAGTTTGGTCAGACCTTCGCTACGCCCCATACTCAATGAGCGACCGCTGGCGGCCCACGGGAAGGTGGCTTTTTCGTAGGCGATGCCTTGCTGTTTGGCCTGTGTTTCGGTCAAGCCCATCCAGGCCACTTCCGGGTCGGTGTAGGCGACGCCCGGGATGGTCAAAGCGTCAAATCCGACTTTCAGGCCGCTGATGGCTTCTGCGGCAATTTTACCTTCGTGGGCGGCTTTATGCGCCAGCATCGGGTTGCCGACGATATCGCCAATGGCGTGTATATGGCTGATATTGGTGCGCAGTTGCTTGTCCACCGGGATAAAACCAGCTTCATCAACAAACACCCCGGCAGCTTCGGCATTGATCAGCTTGCCATTTGGTCGGCGGCCAACAGCCACCAGTACCGCATCAAATACTTCGGATTCCGGTGCCGATTTGCCTTCAAAACTGACTTTCAGACCGGCATCAGTAGCTTCGATAGCCTGTACTTTGGTCTCCAGCCACAGGTTGTCGTATTGTTTTTTGATGCGACGCTGGAGCGGGGTGACAATGTCTTTGTCACAGCCGGGTATGATTTGATCCTGCAGCTCTACTACGCTGATTTTGGAGCCCAGGGCATGATAGACCGTGGCCATTTCCAGGCCGATAATGCCGCCACCGACAATTAGCAGCTTCTCGGGTATGGTTTGCAGTTCCAGTGCATCGGTGGAGTCCCATAAGCGCGGATCGTCATTGGGAAATACCGGGATTTTGGTCGGATGGGAACCGGCGGCAATAATGGCTTTATCAAAATTGATGGTTTGCTCGCCATCGGCGCTAGTAACTTGCAGGCTGTTGGCCGAGACAAATTTGCCGACCCCATTGACCAGGGTAATATTGCGTTGTTTTACCAATCTGGCCAGTCCCTGATTCAGGCCTTGGGAAACGCTTTGTTTCCAGGCTCTGATCTTATCCAGATCGATAGCCGGCTTGGCAAAGCTGACGCCGTGCGCTGAAAAATCTTCGGCTTCATGAATCACCAGCGCCACATGCAGCAAGGCTTTGGAGGGAATACAGCCCACATTCAGACACACCCCGCCCAAAACCGGATAGCGCTCGACCAGAGTGACTTTCAGACCCAGATCAGCCGCACGAAAAGCGGCGGTATAACCACCAGGACCACCGCCCAGCACTAACACTTCAGTTTGAATTGTAGAGTTACTTGACATGCGCCTTCTCCTAAAGTAACAGGCGACGAATATCGCTGAGATTATTTTTTAGTGCTTCCATAAAACGGGCACCTTCGGCACCGTCGATAACACGATGATCATAGGTAATATCCAGAGGTAACATCAGTTTGGGTTCAAAGCTGGTGCCATTCCAGACCGGCTGAATTTTGGAGCGGGTGACGCCCAGTATCGCCACTTCCGGCGCATTGACGATAGGGGTAAAGGCTGTGCCGCCGATACCGCCCAGACTGGAAATGGTCATACAACCGCCCTGCATGTCGGCCGGCTTCAATTTGCCCAGTCTGGCCAGTTCACTTTTTTCTGCCAGTTCGCTGGACAACTGAAAAATCCCTTTTTTATCGACATCGCGTATCACCGGCACCACCAGACCATTTGGTGTGTCTACAGCGATACCGATATGATAGTAATGTTTAAAAATTTGTTTCTCACCATCTGCAGACAAAGAGCTGTTGAAGGCCGGGTATTTTTGCAAGGCCGCCACCAGCGCTTTGATAATGAATACCAAGCCGGTGAGTTTAACGGCCTCTTTGCCTAATCCGGCATTGACACTTTTACGAAACTCTTCCATGCCGCCAATATCCACTTCGTCGTGGTAAGTCACCAGCGGCAAATTCAACCAGACTCTGGTCAGATTTTGGCCGGTCAGCCGCTTGATTTTGCTTAAGGGCTTTTCTTCTATCTCGCCGAATTGTGAGAAATCGACAGCGGGTATGGCTGGTATGCCGGCACTACCGCCATTACTAACACCACTGCTGGCCGCTGTGACAATTTGCTTGACGAAATTTTTAACATCGTCCTGCAAAATTCGGCCTTTACGGCCACTGCCTTTGACAATTTTACTTAGGTCAACGCCCAGTTCTCTGGCAAACAGCCGTACACTGGGGGTAGCATGAGGTTTATGCTCGTTATCACCCGTCACTTCTGCAGATACGGGGCCAAGCGCTACGGCAGGTAGTGCCGGCGCAACTTCGACTTTGGCCGGTTCGGCTGCAATCTTGGTTTCAACCACCGCTGCCGGCTCAGGGGCGACAGCCGCTGGCGCAGGAGCAGCGGGGGCGGCATCATTGACTTCCAAGGTAACGATTAGGGTGCCTTCCGCTACTTTGTCACCAACCTTGATGTGTACCTGTTTGACTTTACCGGCAGCACTGGACGGCAAGTCCATAGTGGCCTTGTCGGTTTCCATTACTGCCAGGGTTTGCTCTGCGACTACATCGTCACCAGGCTTGATGAGAACATCAATGATATCAATATCGGCGACATTACCCAGATCAGGTACTTTTACTTCGATTAAAACACTCATAGGGTACTTTCCGTTAAATCAACCAAGGGGAGGTTGCTTCTGGGTTTATATTATATTTTGCTATGGCAGCCTCAAGTTTGGCGGCCTGGAATTCACCATTTTTGACCAAGCTGTACAAGGCGGCCACCGTGACATGGTAACGGTCAACCTCAAAAAACTTGCGTAGATTGGCGCGGGTGTCGGAACGGCCAAAACCGTCGGTGCCCAAGACCAAATAAGGTTTGTTGAAATAAGGCCGGATTTGCTCGGCAAAGGCGCGATTGTAATCTGTTGCCGCAATCACTGGACCTTTGCTGGCAGCCAGACAATGTTCAACATGGGGGATGCGTGGTTTTTCGCTAGGATGCAGACGATTCCAACGTTCACAGCTTTGGCCATCGCGCCCCAGTTCGGTGAAACTTGGACAGCTCCACAAATCGGCTTCTACACCCCAATCTTCCTGTAACAACTTGGCGGCGGCAATCACTTCGATAAAGATGGTACCGGAACCCAATAGTTGTACGCGCGGTTTTTTGCTGTTGGGTGCCGCTTTAAACGAATACATGCCTTTGAGAATATCCGCTTCTATACCGGCAGGCATGGCAGGCTGTTCATAATTTTCATTCATCAGGGTGATGTAATAAAAAATATCTTCCTGCTCAACATACATGCGCCGCAAACCATCCTGGATAATCACCGCCAGTTCGCAGCCGAAGGTGGGGTCGTAGGAATAACAATTGGGTACGGTAGCCGACATTAAATGACTATGGCCATCTTCATGCTGCAAGCCTTCGCCGTTCAAGGTGGTTCTGCCGGCAGTACCGCCCAGCAAAAAGCCTCTGGTGCGTTGGTCGGCAGCGGCCCAGATCAGATCGCCGACCCGCTGAAAACCAAACATCGAATAATAGATAAAAAACGGGATCATCGGTACGCCGTGCGTGGAATAGGCGGTACCTGCAGCAATCCAGTCGCATAGACCGCCTGCTTCGTTAATGCCTTCCTGCAGCACCTGGCCGTGCTTGTCTTCCTTGTAAAACATCAGTTGTTCGGCATCCTGGGGAGTATATAACTGACCGACCTGCGACCAGATACCCAGTTGTCTGAACATGCCTTCCATACCAAAGGTACGCGATTCATCGGGCACGATGGGCACAATGCGATTGCCTATCTGTTTATCCTTGACCAGGATGTTGAGGATACGCACAAAAGCCATGGTAGTGGAAATTTCGTGGCCTTCGCCAGTGCCTTCCAGCAAGGCTTTGAAGGCGCTCAGGCCCGGCACTTCCAAGGCGTAGGATTTGGCGCGACGTGCAGGCAGATATCCACCCAGATCGGCCCGGCGCTGTTGCATATATTTGAGTTCTTCAGATTCTTCGCTAAAGCGCAAATAGGGCAGATTTGCCAATTCATCATCGCTGACCGGCAGTTGATAACGATCACGGATATGTTTGATGGATTCCGAGCTCATCTTTTTCTGCTGATGGCTGGTATTCTGAGCTTGACCGGAATCTCCCATGCCATAACCTTTAATGGTTTTAGCCAGAATTACGGTGGGCTGACCACGATGATTAACGGCGGCTTGATAGGCGGCAAAAACTTTTATGGTGTCATGACCACCGCGGTTTAATTCCCAGATGTCATGATCGGTATAATCTTTAACCAGTTCCTGCAGTTCCGGGGTATTGAAGAAGCGTTCACGCACATAGGCACCGTCTTTGGACTTAAAGGTCTGATAATCGCCATCCACGCATTCCATCATGCGTTTCACCACCAAACCTTTTTTATCCCTGGCTAAAATCGGATCCCAACGCCGGCCCCAAATAACTTTGATAACATTCCAGTTGGCGCCACGGAAATTGCTTTCCAGTTCTTGAATGATTTTGCCGTTACCCCTTACCGGACCATCCAGACGTTGTAAATTGCAGTTAACCACAAATATCAGGTTATCCAGTTTTTCCCGGCCGGCCATACCAATGGCACCCAAGGTTTCCGGCTCGTCGGTTTCGCCGTCACCCAGAAATGCCCAGACTTTACGGCCTTCGATATTGGCCAGACCACGCCCATGCATGTAACGCATGAATCTGGCCTGATAGATAGCCATAATTGGCCCTAAGCCCATTGATACTGTTGGGAATTGCCAGAAATCCGGCATCAACCAAGGATGCGGATAGGATGATAGGCCGTTACCGCCGACTTC